>CANATJ010000022.1 GCA_947364595.1 uncultured Bacillota bacterium
AACTATGTGTAGTATGGGAATAATTTTAAATATTAGTAGACAAAATAGGTAAAAGTGTTTGCCGCAAGAACAAATGTTTGATATAATGTATTTATAAATTCATATTAGGGGGGATTATGAATGAATAATATTATATTAAACGAAGAACTAAAAATAGAAGATATGATTTATGAAATAAGAGGAAAACAAGTGATGTTGGACAGAGATTTAGCGAGACTATATGATGTTGAAACAAGATTATTAATACAAAAAGTAAAAAGAAATATACAGAGATTTCCTGAAGAATTTTCGTTTCAAATGAGCAATGAAGAATTTAATGATTGGAAATCACAAGTTGTGATGTCCAATAATGATAAAATTGGTTTAAGAAGGCCACCATATGTTTTTACAGAACAAGGTGTTGCTATGCTTTCAGCAATTTTAAAAAGTGATGTTGCAATAACAACTAGTATTAAAATAATGAATGCTTTTGTTAATATGAAAAGATATATATCTAGTAATTTAATAGAACAAAATTATATTAATAATATTGTGTTAGAAGATAGAGAAAGAATTAATTTACTTGAAGAAACATTAAATAATTTTAAAGAAAAGAATAATCATATATTCTTTGAAGGACAAATATATGATGCATATTCACTATTGGTAGAAATATTTAATAAAGCAAAAAAAGAAATTATAATAATAGATAATTATATAGATAAAAGTTTATTAGATATTATATCTAAAACTGAAAAGAAAATACTCATAATTACAAACAAATATAATAATTTTGATTATGAAAAATATAAAAAACAATATTATAATGTAGTTTTAAAAATTAGTAATAATTTTCATGATAGATTTATTATTATAGATAACAATATATTATATCATTGTGGGGCTTCATTTAAAGACTTAGGTAAAAAGTGTTTTGAAATAAGCAGAATTGAGGAAACTGATATATTAGGTAAATTGATTAAGAAAATAAATTCATGATATAAATATCGTCTCCTTGAAAACTCGCAACACGAGTAACTTTACCGTTTTTAAGTTATGAATGATCAAGGTTATTAATAACTATGTGTAGTATGGGAATAATTTGTCTATAGAATTAAAATTAAAATTTTCAAATATGAAAGGGTTATCGTCAAAAAATTTATCTAGAATGAGGACTTTTTATAGAGAATATAAAGATATTAAGAATTTGCCAGTGGCACTGGCAAAATGACCTTGGACACATAATTATACCTTAATTGAAAAGGTGAAAGATATTAATAAAAAATGAAAAATTGTCTAATTTTAATAATAAAATGCCGATTATTCAAAGTGAAATGGCTAGAGATATGATAAAAGATCCATATATATTTGAATTATCTAATTTAAAAGAAAATTCAGTTGAAAAAGATATAGAAGATGCAATGTTATCAAGAGTCAAAAATCTTTTATTGGAATTTGGTAATGGGTTTAGTTTTGTTAGGAGTCAATATAAAATAAGTACAGGAAATAATGACTATTATCCAGATTTACTTTATAAATTTTCTAAAAGGTTTTCATGAAAATTAACAAAAATAGGAAAGTCAGAATTTTTTGGTCGAGAATTTCGACTAAAAAAATATTAAAATAATTTTTATTAAAGGACTTTACACAAAGTTCTTTATTTAGTTATAGTACCTTGACAGACATAGTACTATATGATACTATGTAATCGAAAGAGGTGATAAATTGTCTATAACATCGGATATTATAAGAGGACATACTGAAACTATAATACTTTCACATTTAAATTTAAAAGATAGTTATGGTTATGAAATTAACAAAATGATCAAACAAAAAACTAATGGTGAATATGAATTAAAAGAAGCAACATTATATTGTGCTTTTAAGAGGTTAGAAGAAAATGGTTTAATTGAATCATATTGGGGTGATCAAAACCTAGGAGCTAGAAGAAAATACTATCGTATTACTGCTTTGGGAAAGAAAACATATGAAAGAAATAAGGAAGATTGGAAACAAACAAAAAAAATAATCGATAAATTAATTTAGGAGGAAAATTATGAAAAAAATAGAAAAATATGTAAATGATTTATTTAAAGAAGCACCAAATACAAGTAAAGCTATGGAAATAAAAGAAGAATTAACTAATGATTTAATAGAAAAATATAACGATTTAATAAAAGAGGGAAAAAATCAAAATGAAGCTTATAATGAAGTAATATTAGGAATAGGGGATATATCACAGTTAATAAATAGTTTAAATGTCCAAACGCCAAATCCATTAAATGAAAGTAGAAGGAAAACAGCTTTAGTAGTGTCAGTAAGTGTATTTATTTATATTTTGTCAATTGTAATGGTTGTTATTTTAGCTGAAAACAATATGCCAGATTTTGTAGTAGTTTCAGTATTTTTGTTATTATTAGCGTTAGCTACATGTCTATTAATATATCATTTTATGTCAATGCCTAAATATACTAAAATAGATGAAACACTGGCTGAAGAATTTAAAGAATGGAAAAGAGGTAAGGAGAAAAGAAATTTAATGCAAGATAGTATAGGTTCTATTATTTGGACAACTGCTACTATTGTATATCTTTTAGTTAGTTTTACCTCTGGAGCTTGGCACATAACTTGGATTATATTTATAATTGGTGCAGTTGTGCAAGAAATAGTGAAATTATTATTTGAACTAGGGGGTAAATAAATGAATAAAATATTAAAAATAGTCCAAATTTCTTTATTAACGATTTTGTTAATGCTTTTAATAGGGATGTTGTTTTGGGGATTAAGTAAAAATGCCGATTTTAGTATGTTTGATAAAACTAAAGAGGTAAAAAAAGAAACGGTAACTTTAGAAAATATAGATGAAATAATATTTAATTTTAAAAGTAGTGATGTAAAAATATATCCAAGTGATATAAATGAATTAAAAATTGTTAAATATGCTAGAAAAAAGGAAAAAAATTTATTTAATGTAAAAAAAGATCAAAATACATTAACTGTTGAAGATAAATCAGATGATTTTTGTATTGGCTTTTGTTTTAATAATAGTGCTAGATATGAAGTATATTTACCAAAAACTTATAAAGGAAATTTAACTGTAAATGAAGTTTCAGGTGATATAGAATTAAAAGCAGAAAAATTAAATAATATCAAATTAAAAACTATAAGTGGTGATATAGATATTATTAGTTTATCAGCAAATTCTTTAATATCTAATACAAAATCAGGAGAGATAAATATAGGCAATATTACTTCAAACAATGCAGATATAAAGACAATCTCAGGAGATATTGATGTTAAAAATTTAATTTTAAATCATGTGAAAATAAATTCGATTTCTGGGGATATTAGTATAAATAAATTAAATGGAAAAATAGAAATTTCTACGACCTCAGGTGATATTTATATTAACGATTTTAAAATAGCTGAAGCATCAAAAATAAATTCAGTTTCAGGTGATGTAGAAGTTAATTTAAATAGAAGTTCAAACTGCAATGTTATATTAGAAAGTATAAGTGGTGATAAGGATTTACCTAATAATTCTTCATTAGTAGGTAATGGAAAACATAAATTTCAAGTTAAAACAACTTCGGGAGATATTGACGTAAATATATAATCAAAATAATAATTATAAAAGTTGTCTTGACTAATAATAACTAGTATTTTATAATTAAAATGGTGAAATAATATGAGAAAAAATGCGTTTACTTTAGTTGAATTATTAGGAGTAATAGTTATATTGGGCATTATAGGAATGATTACAGTTCCTCTTGTTCAAAGAATTGTAATAGAAAATACAGAAAAAGCTTATAATGAGCAAGTTGCTTCATTTGAAAAAGCAGCTAAAAATTGGGCCAATTCAAATATATATGGATTAAAAAAATGTAATACTAACACTTGTGAAAATTTAGATGTGGTAACTTTAAAAACACTAAAGGATGAGGGTTTTTTAGAAAATAGAGATATAAAAAATCCTAAGACAGATGAGATATTTAATGGTGGAGTCATTATTAGTCTTAAAAATGGTAAGTATAAATTTAAATATCAAGAAAATTTACCAAAAATACAAACAGTATATAGATGGACAACAAATTATTTAAATATAGGAGATAGTATAGAAGGAATATCAACAACAACAGACCCAACAACACTTGGGAAAAATTATTATTTAAAACATACAATAAAAGATGGAAAAATAGAAAGTTCAGAAGTATGTTTTATAAAAGATGGAAACACATATTGTTTAAAAGGTGCAGATGGTGGTGCAGCATATGAAACAAACAAAGCATTATTGTTAAGTGTCTTTGGAGAAAGTGCGTGTGATATCAATGTTTCCAATATCAATTGCAATGCGTCTGGTGTGAGCGCGAGTGCCTATTCAAGTGGCGGTGTGCGCGCGTACGATGACTCTTCGTACTGCAGCGTCGATTCTGATGGCACTTCGCGTTGTGTAGTGTATTAGTAGCCGTCCTGAGCCCATCCAGTAATCTAGAATCTAATATTTTTAATAGGAAAATATGTTTAAATCATTAAGAGAATTAATTTACTTTAATTCTTTTTTTTGATAAAATACAAATAGGTGATAAGTATGTTTTATAGTTCAGTAAATAATCAAAAAATTAAGGAATTAAAAAGACTTTCTTTAAAAAAATATCGTGATAAGGAAAATTTATTTTTAGTTGAAGGTGACCATTTGGTAAAAGAGGCTTATAAAAATGGTTACTTAAAGGAACTATTATTAAAAGAAGGAATTAATTATCAATTAGATGTAAATACGAATTATATAAGTGAAAGTGTTTTAAATTATTTAACGTCACTTGAAGCACCTACTGGTATTATAGGAGTATGTGAAAAAAGAGAAAACTCTTTAAAAGAAGGAAAAATATTAGTGTTAGATGGTGTGCAAGATCCAGGAAATTTAGGAACTATAATTAGAAGTTCAGTTGCCTTTAATATTGATTCAATAATTATAAATGATAAATGTGCAGATCCATATAGTGATAAAGTAATTAGATCATCACAGGGGATGATTTTTAAAGCTAATATTATTAAAGCTGATTTAGAAAATATTATTTTAAAATTAAAAAATAGCCATAAAATATTTGGAACAAAAGTAACTGATGGGAAAAGTTTAAAATCTATTGCAAAATCTAAAAAGTTTGTTATAATAGTAGGAAATGAAGGCGCAGGCGTAAGTGAAAGTTTGTTAAATTTAAGTGATGAAAACATTTATATTGAAATGAATAATGCCTGTGAAAGTCTAAATGTAGGCGTAGCAACAAGTATAATTTTATATGAACTAAGTTAAGAGGTGATAAAATGCTTTATATCGGAAATTTAGTAAATACTCATGGAATAAAGGGAGAAGTAAAAATCATCTCAAAATTTAAATATAAGTCTTTAGTGTTTAAAAAGGGAAATAATCTTTATATAAATGATGAAAAATTAACAATTAATTCTTATAGACCACATAAACAATTTGATATGGTTACTTTTACTAATATTGATAACATAAATGATGTTTTAAAATATAAAGGAAGTAAAGTATATATAAAAAAATCTGAATTTACTTTTTCAGGACCTTTAAATGAAGATTTATATGGTAAAAATGTATATGATCAAAATAAAAAAATAGGTATATTAAAGACTATAGATGATAGTGGCATGCAAGAATTATTAGTTATTCAAAATGGTGAAAAAAAGTATTTGGTTCCATACGTTAACGAATTTGTAAAAGAAATAAACGAAAATGGTATATACCTAAACGTTATAAAAGGACTTATCGATGAAGATTGATATATTAACAATATTTCCTGAAATGTTTGATGGATTTTTAACAACTTCTATTATTAAAAGAGCTATAAATCAAGAAAAAGTACAGATAAAAATTCATGATATCAGAAAATATAGTAAAGATCCTCATAGGAAAGTTGACGATTATGGATATGGTGGCGGAAAAGGAATGGTTTTAATGCCACAGCCAATTTTTGATGCTGTAGATGATTTAAAGGACGAAAGTAGTAAAGTGATTTTAATGACTCCGCAAGGCAGACCATATAAACAATCTTCCGCATATACTTTAGCTAAGGAAAAGCATATAATAATTATTTGTGGTCATTATGAAGGCTTTGATGAAAGAATAAGAACCTTAGCTGATATGGAAATAAGTATAGGTGATTATGTACTAACAGGCGGTGAGCTTCCAAGTATGGTTATAACTGATAGTATAGTAAGACTACTTGATGGTGTAATCGAAGAAGATTCTCATAAAAATGATTCGTTTAATAATGGATTATTAGATTATCCAGTATATACAAAGCCAGTAGAATTTCGTGGTATGAAGGTACCAGAAGTATTATTGTCTGGACATCATGCAAATATAAAAAAATATAGACAGCAAATGAGTTTAGAAAAGACTCAAGATCGTAGGCCAGATTTGTTAGAAAGAGATGAATAATATGAAAGAAAAACATTATATCTGCGATAAGGATTATTCAAAAATATCTCAATGTTATCTTGATTATGCAAAAGTAAAAGGCTTTCATATAAAACCACAAAATACTATAGAATATGATGGCGTTGAAGTAAGTAAATTAACAGTAGTAAAGCCAATATTAATTGAAAAAGTTTTGAAAAGAAAAAATGAAAGAAAGATAAATTCATATTTAACATTTTTAGTAAGTGATGAAGAAGATGATGATAATGAAACAACTAGTCTTGTAATTGATGATTTAGAAAGATATAAAATAATGATAATGAATAAATATTCAAAGTTTCTAGATAAAAATTATATAAAAGCGCTTTTAAAACAAGTTGGTTTAGTAGAATATCAACTTAAAGAAAAAATAGCTTTATTATCTGAAGAAAAGACTGCAAAAAAAGGTAGAGGACATAGATAATTGAAAATAATATTAAGAAAGGAATAATAGTATGGAAGAAAATAATAAAAAATGTTTTGAAATAATTGAAAAATTAGGATTAAATCCTAGAGTGGAAAGTCATGAACCTATTTTAAATTATGAAACTGCCCAAAAAGTAGATGCAGAAATTAATTTTACTGGTCATGAAACAAAAACTTTATTTTTAAAAGGTAAATCAGGTAAATATTATTTATTTATTACTTTAATGGAAGAAAGAATGGATTCAAAATTAATGAAAAAAATATTTGGTGAAAAAGTTAATATGGTTTCAGGAGATGAAATGATTTCACTTACTGGTATGGAGCCAGGATGTATGACACCATTTGGTTTAAAAGATGATTTAATTACTTCTGTTGTTGTTGATCCTAAAATATATAATGAAGAAAAATTAATATTAGCTTTTGGTTCTTCAACAATGTCAATGGAAATAGTTCCAAGTGAGTTAAAGACCCTTTTAGAATATTGTCATAAAACAATAATTCCACTTGAAAATAAAGAGGATTAGAAAAACATTTATATTTAATATAAATGTTTTTTTTAGGCCTTATTAATCTTTAATAAACATTAAATATATGATATACTGTTTATGTTATAGAGGTGAATGATGTGTATAGGAAAACATATATCGAAATAGATTTAGATAGATTAGAAAACAATGTAAAAAACATTGTAAAAACATTTACGGGATATAAATATTATATTGGGGTTATTAAAGGAAATGCCTATGGACATGGAGAATATATATCTAAATATATAACGGAAAATGGGATTAATTATCTTGCTGTATCTTCATTAGAAGAAGCTATCAGTACGAGAAAATATGTAAATAATGATATTGGAATTTTGTGTTTAGAGCCAATTTCTTTAGATTATATTGATGAAATAATAAAATATAATATTTCTATTTGTGTATCTAATTTTGAATATTTTAATAAATTAAAAGAAATAAAAACAGAAAATAAAATAAAATTTCATTTGAAATTAAATACTGGTATGAATAGATTGGGTATATCTTCTAAAAAAGAAGTTATTAAAATATATAATGGGTCACAAAACAATGATAATATTGAATTAGAAGGAATATTTACTCATTTGGCAACATCAGGATTATATGATGCTCAATATAAAAAACAAATAGATAACTTTAAACAATTAGTGTCTGATATAGATTTAACAAAAATAAAAATGGTGCACATTGGAAGAAGTTCAACTTTAGAATTTTTCCCTAAATTAGATTTTTGTAATGGAGTAAGAGTAGGTATTTTAATGTATGGAATAGAATCTACTTATCCAAACAATAAAGGTTTAAAAAACAAATTAAGAATGTTAAAAATAAATCATTTTCGTAAAACAAATAATTTACCAATTCCTTATAGTGAATCTAAATTAGAAGTAAAACAGTCTTTAACTTTAAAAAGTGAAGTAATGGAAATTCAAAAAGTAAAGGCTAAGGACCATGTTGGATATGGAACAAGGGCAGTTATAAATTCTAATGGTTTTGTTGCTATAATGCCTGTAGGTTATGCTGATGGTCTTCAAATAAAATATAATAATTGGAATGTATTAATTAATGGTAAAAAATATCCGATAGTTGGAAGTATAAATATGGGAATGATTACAGCTTTAGTTGATGATACAGTTAAAATAGGAGATATGGCAACTATTATAGATTCTAATACAAGTTATAAAAAGTATGCTATGGATCAACAAACAACGCCATATGTATTAATGACTAATTTAAATAAAACTATTCCAAGAAGGTATTTAAAAAATGGACAAATAATTAAAACTATAGGGGATGATAATTAATGGATTTCGAAGTAGTATTAATAGGAACAGATGCTAATGCTTATTATATGGCGCGAAACTTTCATGAAGCGTATGGAAAAAAATCATATGTAATTGGAAGATTGCCAATGCAATTTACAGCCAACAGTAAAATAATGAATTTAATTATAAAAGAAGATTTGATTGAAAATGGTAAATTTGTAAAGTATCTTGTAGATTTGGCTAAGCAAATTAACAAAAAAAATATTATTTTGGTTGGATGTAATGATGATTATGTATCTTTAATAATCGAAAATAAAGATGAATTAAAGAAGTATTATTTATTTAATTATACAAATGAAGAGTTGCTTGAAAAATTAGTTAATAAAGAAAAATTTTATAATAGTTTTAAAGATTCTATTTTGGATTTACCACAAACTTGTTTTTATGATTTGACAAAAAACGATGGTTTAGAAGAAATAAAAGATTTTAAATTTCCTATAATAATTAAACCTAGTAATGTTGTAAAATATCATCAGTATAATTTTGAGGGGCAAGCTAAAGTATATAAATTAAACAATTTAGATGAAACTTTAAATACTATTAATTTAATAAAAAAGTCAGGCTATGATGATAAACTTATAATTCAAGAATTTATTCCTGGCGATGATCATTTGCTTTTTGACTCTGTTTTTTATTGTGACAGTAATAAAAAAGCAACTTTACAATCATTTGGACAAATAGGACTTCAAGAACATACTAAAAGTGGTATAGGAAATTTAACGGTTATAATTAACGGTTATAATGAATTTAATAATACTAATATAATTCAGGATAAATTAAAACAATTTATTGAAAGTGTTGGATATAATGGTATTTGTGAATTTGATTTGAAATATGACACTAGAGATAATAAATTCAAAGTATTTGAAATAAATCCTAGACAACCTAGAAGTGGTTATTATTTGACTGCTTGTGGTTATAATTTGGCCAAATATTTAGTTGAAGATTTAATTGAGCACAAGAAAAATGAGTTTACTTTAATTAAAGAGAAAGCGGTTTTATCATTTGTGCCAGATTATGTCGTTAAACATTATATCGAAAATGAAGATTATAAAAAAGAATTCTTTGCTTTAAAAAAGAAAAAATTATATGCTAATCCATTAAAATATAAAATGGATAAATCTTTTAAGAGAAATTTACTGATGTTTTTAAGGGATATAAATTATATTAGAAAATATAAGAACAACTCATGGTAAAGGATGTGACAATAAAATGTGTGGATTTGTAGGGTTTGTAGATAAAAATAAGGATAAAGATAAAAATATTAAAAGAATGGCTGATATTATTAAACATAGGGGGCCAGATTCTGATGGATATTTTACTGATGATAATATAGCTCTTGGTTTTAGACGTTTATCTATAATAGATTTAAAAGGTGGAACTCAACCGATTTTAAATGAAAAAAAAGATAAGGTAATAGTCTTTAATGGCGAAATTTATAATTATCAAGAGTTAAGAGAAGAATTGATTAAAAAAGGTTATAATTTTAAAACAAAGTCAGATACTGAAGTAATATTACATGGCTATGAAGAATATAAAGAAAAAATATTAGATAAATTAAGAGGAATGTTTGCTTTTATAATTTATGATACAAAAACTAAAGAAGTATTTGGGGCTAGAGATTTCTTTGGTATTAAGCCTTTATATTATGCTAAATTTAAAGACACTTTAATGTTTGGCTCAGAAATAAAAAGCTTTTTAGTTCATCCTGATTTTAAAAAAGAGATTAATAAGGATGCTTTAAAACCGTATTTGACGTTTCAATATTCATGTTTGAATGAGACTTTCTTTAAAAATGTTTATAAGTTAGATCCAGGTCATTATTTTATTTATAAGGATAATAAATTAACAATTAAAAAATATTATGATATAACTTATAACAATCAAGATTATGATTTAGAAACTGCAATTAATAAAATAAATGATACGATGGCTCTTAGTATTGATTATCATAAAATAAGTGATGTTGAGGTAGGATCATTTTTATCATCAGGGGTAGATTCATCTTATATAGTAAGTTGCGCTGATGTTGATAAAAGTTACACAGTAGGATTTAAAAATAAAGGTTTTGATGAATCATCTCCAGCTAGAGAATTATCTAAAATACTAAATAAAAAACATCGTGAACAAATTATTACTAGTGATATGTTTTTTGATATTTTACCAACTGTACAATATCATTCTGATGAACCTCATGCTAATCTTTCAGCAGTACCACTATATTTCTTATCAAAAATGGCTAGAGAGGATTTAAAAGTAGTTTTATCAGGCGAGGGGGCCGATGAATTATTTTGCGGATATGCTGAATATTTTGAACCTAATATAACTAAAAAATATAAAAAATTACCATATGGATTACGACATTTATTGGCGTTATCTGTTAAAAAACTTCCAAAGTTTAAAGGTAGAAATTTTATATTAAAAAATGGAATGCCTTTATATGAACATTATATAGGACAAGCTTTTATAATGGATAATGAAGAGGCAAATAATTTATTAAAAGAAGAATATAAGTCAGATATAACTTATCAAAGTATTGTTAAGGATACTTTGAAAGAGGTAGAAGATAAACCAGAAGTTATTCAAAAAATGTATTTAGATATGAAGTTTTGGCTTCCATATGATATTCTTTTAAAGGCTGATAAGATGACAATGGCTAATTCTTTGGAATTAAGAGTACCATTTTTAGATAAGGAAGTATTTAAGTTAGCTAGTACAATTCCTTTAAAATATTTAATCAGTGATAAGACAACTAAATATGCTTTTAGACAAGCGGCAAAAGAAAAAATACCTGAAGAATGGTCAAAAAGAAAAAAATTGGGCTTTTTGGTACCATTTAGAGAATGGATTAAAGAAGAAAAATACTATAAAAAAGTGAAAACTTTATTTAATGAAAAATGGGTATCTGAATTTTTCGATATTGATAAAATAAATGGCTTGTTAGAAGCTCACTATAATAATAAGGCTAATAATGGAAGAAAGATATATACTATATATGCTTTTCTTGTCTGGTATAAAGCTTATTTTATAGACAATGTTTATGAAGGTGGTATAAATGCTTAATATAAAAACAGATTCTAGGAAAGTAAAGAACGGTGACATATTTGTAGCTGTTAAATGTGAACTAAATGATGGACATAGTTATATAAAGTCGGCTATAGATAATGGGGCTACAACTATTGTTGTAGATCATGGAGATTATAATTACGATAATATAAATGTTATAAAAGTAGATAATACTAGAGATTATCTTGAAAAATATTTAACAGATCATTATTCTAAATTTTTAAACGAAATGACTTTAATTGCATATACAGGTACAAATGGTAAAACTACTTCTTGCTTTTTCCTATATCAATTATTAAATAAACTAAATATAAAAACAGGATATATAGGAACGATTGGGTTTTATTTAGAAGATAAGGTATGTTCACTTCCAAATACCAGTGTAGATATATGTGAAGCTTATGATTTATTAATAACAGCGTATGACAAAGGTTATAAAACGGTTGTTATGGAAACAAGTAGTCAAGCACTTGATAGTAATAGGCTTAATACTCTTTATTTTGATTATGGGGTGTTTACTAATTTAACTAGGGATCATTTAGATTACCATAAGACAATGGAAAATTATGCGATGGCTAAACAAAAATTATTTAAAAAATTAAGAAATCATAAATATGCGATAATAAACAGTGATGATAATTTTAAAAATGTTTTTACTTTGAAAGACAATAATAATATAACTTATGGTATGAATACTGGTGATTATAAAGTTACAGATTTAAAAATAGATCACAGTGGTAGTACATTTACTTTAGAGTATGATAATGTAAAAACGACAATGAAAACTAATGTTATAGGTAAATATAATATTTATAATTTATTAAGTGTTATTTGTATATTAAAAACAATGAATATTAGTGATGATCTTATAGCTAAGGAAATATCTAATTTACAAACACCAAGTGGAAGAATGCAAAAAATACCTTATAAAAATAATAATACTATAATTATTGACTATGCTCATACACCAGATGGATTAGAAAACTTTATTTCTACAGTGAGCCAATTTATAACTGGAGATATTTATGTGGTCTTTGGATGTACTGGTAGCCGTGATAGAGAAAAAAGACCTATAATGACTACTATAGTAGGAAGCTATGCTAAAAAGTTTATTATAACTAATGATGATTTACATGATGAAGAGCCAGAAGATATTGTTAAAGATATGTTAAAGGACAATAAATATGATCAGTATGAGATATGTCTTGATAGGGAAAAAGCTATTATTAAAGGGATAAATTTATTAAATAAAAATGATGCTTTACTTATTTTGGGTAAGGGTCACGAAGAATTTATGATAGTAAAGAATAAAAAGATACCATTTAGTGATTATAAGGTGGTAACAGAGTATATAAAAAACAATTAGTATTTATAAGAAAAAATACTTTATATCTTGCATATTGTTTAAATATATGGTAAAATCTTTTATGTCGTGATCCGCTGGGATTATACTTATGATCATAGATTTATATATAAAGGAGCGTGAATGATATGAATTTAGTTGACAAAATAACACAAAGTCAAATAAGAACAGATTTACCAGAATTCCGCGTTGGTGATACAGTTAAAGTAAACGTTAGAATCATCGAAGGAAAACGTGAAAGAATTCAAGCGTTCGAAGGTATCGTAATCGCTATCAAAGGTAGTGGAGTTAGTAAAAACTTTACAGTTAGAAAAAAATCTGGTGGAGTAGGAGTAGAAAGAACATTCCCATTTTCATCACCTAAAGTTGATAGTGTAGAAGTAATTAGAAAAGGTAAAGTTAGAAGAGCTAAACTTAATTACTTACGTGACCTTAAAGGACAAGCAAAAATCAAAGAAAGAAAATAAGGAAGGTCATCCTTATTTTTTGCTATTAGGAGGGAAATATGGTAAATGAAGAACAAACAGTAGATAAAAAAAATACTTTTTTAAAAGATTTAATTCCTTATGTTGTTATTGTTGTTGTAGTTGTTTTAATTAGAAGTTTTATAATAACACCAGTACAAGTAGAAGGCAGTTCAATGTATTCAACTTTAAATGATGGTGAAATATTACTTTTAAAAAAATACGATAAAAAATATGAAAGATTTGATGTGGTTGTATTTAACTATAATGATTCTAGATTAATAAAAAGAATTATTGGTCTTCCTGGTGATAATGTAGAATACTTAGATAATAAATTATATATTAATGGAAGTTATATAAAGGAGCCTTTCCTTAAAAACAATCAACAAACGGCTGATTTTAAATTAGAAGAACTTGGTTATAAAAAAATACCTAATAACTATTATTTTGTTTTAGGTGATAATAGAACTAATTCAACGGATAGCCGTGTTATTGGACTAGTTTCTTCTACATATATAAAAGGAAAAACAGATTTTGCTATTTTCCCATTTAATCAATTTGGTAATTTTAATAAGTAGCTTTATGCTATTTTTTTTGTCATGCTATTGCTGAAATTAAAATTTGGTAGTATAATTTTAATAGTAAAATAGAAGAGGTTATATAAATGAGAAAGAATATACAAGGTAAAAGGAAAAAATTAATTATTGTTTTATGTGGAATATTATTTTTTATGGCCGTTGGTTATGCTGCATTTGCTGCTAATTTAAATATTAAGGGAACAACAAATATCTCAACAAGTTGGGATGTCAGAATAACCAATATAACAAGTAAAAATATAGTAGGGACAGCTTCTAATTTAGAAGAACCAAGTTATACAAATTTAACTGCTGAATTTTATACTGGATTAGTATCACCAGGAGATAGTATAGAGTATGATATAACCGTAACAAATAGTGGAAATATAGATGCTAAATTGGATAAAATAACAATAACGGATTCAAACAATCCAGCCATAATATTTACTACAAGTGGACTTATTGAAGGCGATGGTTTAGCAGTTGGTGAAAGTAAAGTATTAACAGTAAAAGTAGAATATTCAAATTCAGTAACAAGTCAACCAGAAAATACGGAATCAAGTATAGAGGTTACACTAGATTTTTCACAAATAGAATCTACTCCTGAGGTAATCCAAATAGATGCAACTTACCATGAGGCATATTATACATGTTCAACAGGAACTTTAGAAGGAACTAGATGTAGAATAACTACAACTGCTACGACTTCACCATCATCATCATCTTCAACTTGTCCAAGTGGATATGTAGAGATTGAAGGGGTATGTTATTATGATCTGGATGTCTCAACTATTAGAGCATGTACTGGTTTGGCTGATTCTGAATGGAATGCTACATTAAAAGTATGTTATGATCCGTTGACTACAAAAGATAAAGTTCCAGGTTGTCCAAGTGGATATACTTATAATTCATCGGCAAACAATTGTCAAAAGCCAGTAACATCTTATCAAAATGCTACGCATCATGAAGCATATTATTCATGTCCAGATGGATATAATTTACAAGGAGATAAATGTATTAAATAATTATTAAAGCTATTGATTTAAAAATTATCAATAGTTTTTTTATGTCAAAGTAAAAGGTATTTACAAATATAAGTGTATGAAAAAAACTAAAAAAATTGTATAGAAAAAAACTAAAATAAAAATTCATTTTCCTT
>CANATJ010000023.1 GCA_947364595.1 uncultured Bacillota bacterium
TGTTTTATCATACGTTCATCTTCTTTTAATAAAATGTCTAAAGAAATATTAAATTTATTACTTATTTTTATTAAAGTTTCAATATCTGGGTAGCCTTTAGAATTTTCCCAACTAGAAATTGTTTGCCTAGTAACATTAAATAATTCCGCAAAATCCTCTTGAGACATTTTATGTTCCTTTCTTATTTTAACAATTTTCAAACCCAGATTCATAAGTTTTCCTCCTTTCACAAACATTTTATTATTAAATGCATCTTTTTTCTATCAAATTTCCTTTACATTGTAGTAAAGATTCTTTGCATTTTATTTGTATGCCTTTTTAGTAAATCTAATTAGCAAAGTTATTATAACATTTTTCTTCAAACAAAAGAAGTGTTAAAAAATGCATATATAAAATAAAAACTAGATATATCTTATCTAGTTAAATACATTTTATTTAGTTATTACTTTTTTGTGCCAAGTTTTTTTATGACATTTAGGGCATACCATTTTTCTTGTTCTATTAATATGTTTTGATAGTAATACTTTTTTGTATGTTGGTACATATTTATAATGACAATTATCACATTCATAATAGCCTGCGATTTGCTCAATCCTTATTGCATAGCAAACTCCAAATATAAATGGGATAATACCAACAATAATAAGTGTAACCCTTAACCAATCTTGCATATTAACAAATGATGCAATAAATATACAAAAGAGCATAATCATAGTTACAATAATACCAATAAATATTTCCATTGATAATAATTCTTTATCCCTTTGTTCCTTAATTTTCATCATTTCTAGCAAATTGTTTTCTAGTTTTTTTTCATTATCTTTCATATCTACAACTTCACCACTAAATAGATCATTTATAGTAATATCAAGTATTCTACATAAATCAGGCATATTATTAGCATCAGGCATACAAATTCCATTTTCCCATTTTGAAATTGCTCGATCACTTATATTTAATTTTTCAGCTAGTTCACTTTGGGTTATATTTTTTTCTTTTCTTTTTAAACTTATGAATTTGCCTATTTTAATTTGATCCATATAGTTTTCTCCTTTCTTGATTTAACTATACTATGAATTATAAAAATATAACACGAACTATGAGTTGAGTTTAAGAAAAAAACTAGATATAAATCTAGTAACTTTTAAATGGTAGCGAGAGGGGGATTCGAACCCTCGACCCTACGGGTATGAACCGTATGCTCTAGCCAACTGAGCTATCTCGCCATAACAAATTAATTATAGCAAATCTAAATTTAGTTGACAATAGATTTTGCTAATTTTTATTAATTTTAAAGTACATAATTTTATTTTACTACTTATAAATATATATTTTTTGGCGAAATATGTTGTTTTTAAATTAAATCAATCCAAATATCAAATAGTAAAAACATTAATAATGATGATATTATACTGTGACATATTCTAGCGCATAAAAAGGGTAAGTATTTTATTTCTGTTTCACTTAAAATACTCATTATTTGCATATGAACACTAAAACCACCAAAAGATAAAATCATAACAGTTAATATACATTTTAGTTTTAAAGGTATTGCCTGCATGCTTATATATTTAAGCCCTTGAGTCATTTCAACAAATCCATTTAAAACACTTTGAATAGTACTATTTAAATTTAAATTGTTATCGATAATTGTAGTAATTACTAAACATGTTGTAATTACTCCCAAAATTAATAATAATGTGTTTATACTATTAATTAATGAATTTGTAATTATGTTTCCAAAACTTTGTTTATTATTAATTCTTTTATTATGCATACTATTTATAGCTTTTTTTAAACTGACCTTTTCTTTTTCCTTTTTGCTTGGATGATAGTTACGCATACAAATTCCGATAATAATATTACCTAAATAATGGCATAGTAATATTAAAAGGCCAACTTCTTTGTTGTTTAAAAATAGTATAGAAACGGTTGCTAAAATAAATAAGGGATTACTAAAACAAGTAAAACATAATATTTTAGTAGCCTCATATTTATCTATTTTTCCATCTTGGTAAAGAGACTTTGTGTATTTTGCATTTGCTGGATTTCCTGATATAATACTCATGATGAAAATAAAAGCACAACTACTTTTGATTTTAAAAAATTTATTCATAATATTTTTAAATAATGTGCCAGTAAATTCAACAAACCCATAATTAACTAAAAGATCTGAAAGAACAAAAAAAGGAAATAGAGAAGGGAAAATATTGTTTTTAAAAATTGAAAGCGAAAAAATTACAGAATTTAAAATCATTTTAGATTCTGTTAAAATTTCAAAACCAACATATAATAAACCAACCATTATTAAAACACTATTTAACTTTTTCATATATTTCACCCATTTTTTAGAAAGGACTATATTATGTTTAATAAATTATATGAAGAAATAAAAAAAATCATTAAGGAAAATTATAAAAGTTTTTTACTGTTTTTCATTTTATTTTTTATTTTAACTTTTGAGTTTCCATATTATATATCCGCTCCAGGAGGAACAATAGATACTAGTGAAAAAATTAAAAGTGATAGTGGTTTTAAAATGTCTGGTTCTTTAAACATGGCATATGTTTCAGAAATTCATGGAACAATTCCTACTTTAATTTATTCTGCATTTAATAAAGATTGGGATATTGAAAAAGAAGAAAATGTAAAAGCCTCTAATGAGAGTATTGAAGATAAAAGTTATCGTAATCATATGTTACTTAAAGAAGCTAATGATACTGCCTTATTAGTTGCTTATAAACATTCCAATATAAATTACAAAATAGAAAATAATAAGGTTTATATAACGTATGTTGATAAACTAGCTAAAACCGATTTAAAAGTCAAAGATCAAATACTTAAAGTCGATGATAAAGTAATAACCTGTAAGCAAGATTTATATGATTATACAGAAACAAAAAAAATCGGCGATAAGATTAAATTTAAAGTCAAAAATGGTAATAAAACATTTATAAGAACTGCTACCTTAATAGATGTTTTAGGTAAACCCAAAGTTGGAACAATCATAACAGAAACATTCGATATAAATTCCAATAAAAAAGTAAAATTCAATTTCAAAAAGTCAGAATCTGGCTCCTCTGGAGGACTAATGTTAACATTAACCATTTATAGTAATTTAAATAAAATTGATTTAACCGCTGGTAAAAAAATAATCGGAACAGGAACAATTGATGAAAATGGTAATGTAGGAGAAATAAGCGGCATTAAATATAAACTAATTGGAGCAGTTAATAAGAAAGCAGATATTTTTCTAGTTCCATATGGTGAAAACTATCAAGAAGCAAGAAATTTAAAAAACAAAAGAGGCTATAGCATAGATATTATTCCAGTTAAAACCTTTGATGAAGCTTTAAAATATTTAAAATCCTTAGATTAACATAGATAATTATTGATAATATTAATAATTATCTTTTTTATGTGCATTTTGTGAACTTATCATTTCAATTTGATACTAATTATAGTACTATTTTTCATTGTAAAAACTGGCATAAAATGGTATAATTTTATGTAGGTTGGAAGTGAAAATATGCAAAGAAAAGATGTTGATATTAATAAAGTAACACCTATGATGAAACAATATTTAGAAATTAAAAACGCTAATGAAGACCTAATAATATTTTTTAGATTAGGCGACTTCTATGAAATGTTTTTTGAAGATGCTATTATGGTATCAAGGGAACTCGAATTAACCTTAACAGGTAAATCTGCAGGTTTAGGTGAAAAAATTCCAATGTGTGGAATTCCTTATCATGCAGCTAGCAGTTATATTGATAAGTTAATCGAAAACGGTCATAAAGTTGGTATTTGCGAGCAATTAGAAGATCCTGCTAGTACTAAAGGTATTGTTAAAAGAGGAATTATTCAAATTGTAAGTTCTGGTACCATTATGGATACTGAAAGTTTAAAGGCAGATGATTTTAATTTTATTTTAAGTATTACCGATCTAAAAAGCGCTTATGGTATTAGTTATGCCGACATTTCTACTGGGCAAATATACGCCTTTTTGATGGACCATAATCCATCTAAACTTGTCAGTGAAATTATTAATTTAGGAGTTAAAGAAGTTATCATGAATAGTAATGTTGATAGAAGTATCTATTCTATTTTAAAAAATCAATTTCATTTAACTGTTACTATTACAGATAATTTTACTGATTCTTATGACTTTGTATATGAAGGAATTAATGACGTTAGATATATAGATGCAATTAAACTTTTACTAGCCTATATTAGCGGTAATCAAAAACGTGATTTAACCCATTTGCAAAAAGTACAAATTAGAAAACCCAAGGATTATTTAAGAATGGATGTTCATACTAAAAGAAATTTAGAATTAGTTGAAACATTAAGGCAAAAACAAAGAAATTATTCTTTACTTTGGCTTTTAGATAAAACCAAAACAGCTATGGGAGCTAGATGCTTAAAAAATTATTTGTTAAATCCTTTAATTGATAAAAACGTTTTAGAAAAAAGATATGATGTGGTTGATACTTTATTAAAAGAATTTATATTAAAAACTGATTTAGAGAAATGTTTAACGGACGTATATGATTTAGAAAGATTAAGCGGAAAAATTGCTTTTGGTAATGCCAATGCTAGAGATTTACTACAATTAAAAACGTCACTAAGTGTTTTGCCCCAAATAAGTGATATCTTAAAGAAAATTAATTTTCATAGTAATTTCGATTCACTAGATAATCTTTATGATTTATTGGAAAAAAGTATTTATGAAAATCCTCCTATTTCTATAAAGGAAGGTTATCTTATTAAAAATCATTTTAGTGAGGAACTTGATGAGCTTAAAGCTTTAAGAAAAGGTGGTAAAGACTTTGTTGCTAGATTTGAAGCTAGCGAAAGAGAAAAAACTGGTATTAAAAATTTAAAAATCGCTTATAATCGAGTATTTGGTTATTATATTGAAATTAGTAAAGGTAATATAGGTTTAGTTAAAGATGAATGGGGATACCAACGAAAACAAACATTAGCTAATTGCGAAAGATATATAAGTCCAATTTTAAAAGAAAAAGAAGCTTTAATTTTAAATGCCGAAGAAAAAATAATTGATTTAGAATATAAATTATTTTTAAACATTAAAGATGAAGTTAAAAAATATATTCCACGTCTTCAAGAAATTGCTAAAATTATTAGTGAAATAGACGTTATGCAATCCTTTGCCACTGTAAGTGAGGATAATAATTATATAAGGCCAATTCTTACTGATGGAAATCTTGAAATTAAAGATTCAAGACATCCAGTAGTTGAGAAAGTTATTGATGGCCAATTTGTTAGTAACGATATTATCATGGATAAAGATACAAATATTCTCTTGATAACTGGACCAAACATGGCTGGTAAATCAACTTATATGAGGCAAATGGCAATTATCAGTATAATGGCTCAAATTGGTTGCTTTGTTCCAGCTAGTTACGCTGAAATGCCAATTTTTGATTCAATATTTACAAGAATTGGAGCTAGTGATGATTTAGTAAGTGGAGAATCAACATTTATGGTTGAAATGATGGAAGCCAATAACGCTATTAGTAATGCCACCGATAAAAGTCTAATTTTATTTGATGAGTTAGGTAGAGGAACAGCTACCTTTGACGGTATGGCTTTAGCGCAATCTATTATTGAGTATATTCATCAAAATATTAAAGGAAAAACTTTCTTTTCTACCCATTATCACGAACTTACAGATTTAGAAAATACTTTAAAACATCTAAAAAACATTCATGTAAGTGCTTATGAGGAAGATGGAAAAATTACCTTCCTTCATAAAATTAAGCCTGGAAGCGTTGATAAAAGTTATGGAATCCATGTTGCTAGATTAGCAGACCTTCCAGAAGCACTTATTAATAGAGCTTCAGAAATTTTGAAAGTTTATGAAAACAATGAAGAAAAACGAGATATTAAAGTTCAAGAAGCTTTACCTATCGATGAATTAATACCTTCTAAATCTAAACTAGAAGAAGAACTTGATAAAATAGATCCACTTGAGATTACTCCAATTGAAGCTTTAAATATTTTATACAAATTAAAAAATATTAAATAAACTTGAATTTTTTCAAGTTTTTTATTTTTTTAAAAGGAAATTTAAAAGTTTTGCAGTATCTTTTTATAGAGGGGTTTAGAAAGGGTGAATAAAATGATTTTAGAAGATGAAATAAAATATACAAAAGATTATTTATTAAAATTAGATGAAAATATAGAAATGGTACCACTTACCTTGGATTGTGCCTTCAAAAAAGTATTTGGTCATAATTTGGAATTATTAAAAAAGTTTTTAATAATCACTCTCCATTTACCTATTGATGAAGAAAACTGCAGTATCAAATTAGAAAATTCTGAGCAGCCAAAATATAATAAAAGGGATTATCAAATGACCTTTGATGTTACAGTTACTTTAAATAATAATATAACTGTAACATTAGAAATGAATAGTGAATATTTTGAAAATATTAAAGAAAGAAATTTACTTTATTTTGAGAAAAAAAGAGTTTCCATGGTAGAATCAGGTGATAATCCTCAAAATTTTTCGAATTTTTATTTATATCAATTAAATTTAAATTCAAGAGAAAAAAATGTTTCCAATGGAGAAAGTGTTATTGTTTATTATGATTTAATTACGAAAAAAGTTTTTTCTGACAATAGAATTATGGTTTTAAAATATCTTGAATATTATCGCAATTTATATTATACTGAAGGTAACAAAGAAGAGGAAGTAATGTGGCTTGTAGGTTTAACTTCTAGGAATTTTTCAGAGCTTTATGATGTCTTTTCTCAATTACTTCCTTTAAAACAGTTACAGAAGTTAATAGAGGATGTGATTAATATGAGCAAGGATGTTTTAATATTACATGAATGGGAAAAAGAAAAGATGGAAGCTTTAGTCGCTTATACTAAGGAAAAAAATCAGAAAAAAAGAGAAGAAGAATTTCAAAAGAAAGAAAAAGAGTTAAAAAAATCAGAGGAAGAATTAAAAAAATCAGAAAAGGAATTAAAAGAAAAGGAAGATAAGCTTCATAAAGATTTAGAAAGCTTTCAAAAAGAAAAAGTTAATATAGCTAAAGAAATGCTTCAAAATGGCATTGATATAAATTTAATATCTAAGTATACTAAATTATCTGTTTGTGAAATTGAAAGGTTAAAGTAAAACCTTTAAAATAAGGCTCAAAAGTTATTGTTATTTGAGCCTTTTTTTGATATAATTTATATGATAGGTGGCGGGTAACATGAATAAGAAAGGGCAAGCGTTGGTTGAATTTATTTTAATATTACCAATTTTACTTTTGGTTTTACTTGCTATTATTGATATTGGTAATATATTTTTACAAAAATATAATTTAAATAATGATCTAGATACAGTTAGTACATTATATCAAAGTGGCAAAGATAAAGAATTAAGGGCGTACGTTTCTAATGAAAATTTGTCTTTTTCTGAAAAACAATCTGAAAACATTGTGACTTTGACTTTGGAAACAGATGTTGACATTAATGCCCCTGTTTTAAATAAAGTTTTAGGAAAAAAGTATAGAATAAAAACAGACAAAAAAATTATTAAGGAAAATGAGGAAAATAAAAATGAACAATAAAGGACAGAGCTTAGTTTCATTTATCCTTTTTTTGCCTGTTATATTTATTATGATAACTATTGTTTGGGAAATTGGTAATTTAAGTGTTTTAAAAAACAAATATGAAGACGAAATTATTTCTACAATTCAATATGGCTTAAAGCATATTGATAATCCTAATTTAAAAGATGATTTAAGTACACTTTTAGATGCTAATTTAGAGGGTAGTAAGAGTATTAAAATAGAAAATAATACTATTAGAATTAATGTTACTTGTAAAAAAGGCAGCATGTATACAGCTGTTTTAAAAACAAATCATGAAATAAACATGACTTATATAGGATATATAAAAGATGGAAAGATATTTATCAATAAAGAATAGAGGTGGCTATAGTGGCTATAAAACAAGCAAAGATAATTACAGTAACTTCGGTTAAAGGTGGCAGTGGTAAATCAACAACTGTTTTGAATATTGCTGGTATTTTATCAGAAAAAAATTTAAAAACAGTTATTGTGGATATGGATCTTTATAGTGGAATGATCAGTGCCGCATTAAATATTGAATCAGATAATGATATTTATACTATGGTTGATGATTTGGGTGGTAGTAGATTCAAGCAAATTGAAAACTATGTTAAACCTTATAATGAAAATATTGATATTATATCAGCGCCAAAAGATCCAAGAAACGTTTTAAAAATTCATCCTAGTTATATAGATATAATTATTAATAGACTTAGGTATAAATATGACGTTATTTTAATTGACACCAATCATATCATTGATCAAATTAATTTAGTTACCTTTGATTTGAGTGATAAAATTATTTACGTTTTACCTAATGATTTAATGGCTTTTAAAAATATGAAAACAATGATATCTATTTATCAAGATATGGGACTTGATAAATATATTGTTGTTTTAAATGATTCACTTGGTTATGACTATTTTAGCCATTATGATATCAAATCTATTTTAGGCATTGAAATAAAATATGTTTTACCAAAATCACTTTATGTAAAAAACATTCAAAAATATGTAACAAACGGTAAAATATTAACATTAGAAAAAAACTTTATGCATAGCAAAGGAACGTTAATATTAAAAGAATTAGTAGAAGATATTTTAAAATAGGAGGGGCATATGAAAACAAAAAAATTTATTGATGAATTTGCGGTTGATGTTGATGACCTTTCTTTTGTGCAAACTGATGATTATGATGAATTTCCAAATAAAGTTTTACTTGATAAACTTAGAAATAAGATAATTCAAAATTTAATCGATAACAATATTAATAATAGTGAATCAATGAATGATTTCGTAAAATCACAAATTGATAAAACTATTGAAGGATACGATTTAACTAATCCTGAACGTAATTATTTGTATAATTTGATTGATAATGAAATTAATGGTTATGGACCATTAACTGAACTTTTGGGTGATAAATCATTAACAGAAATAATGGTTAATGGCGCAAATGAAATATATATAGAGTTAGATGGAAGAATTATTCGTGATAATAGCGTTAGTTTTATTAATAATGATCATATTGTTAGGGTAATTCAAAGATTAATCAGTCCAATCGGAAAAACTATTGATGCTGCGCATCCCATGGTTGATGCCAGATTGGAAGATGGTTCAAGATTGAATGCAGTATTGCCACCGCTTTCTTTGAAAGGACCAATTTTAACTATTCGTAAGTTTAAACCTGAACTTGCCAACATCGAAGATTTCTTACGTACCGGGACTTTAACCCCATATATGGCAAGATTTCTAGAAGCTTGTGTTCATGCTAAATTAAATATGATTGTTGTCGGGGGAACAGGATCAGGAAAAACAACATTATTAAATGTTTTATCATCGTTTTGTGACCCAGCTGATCGTATTATTACAATTGAAGATGCCGCTGAACTTAAATTAAAACAAACACACGTTATTTCACTTGAAACAAGATCAACTAACTACGAAGGAACTGGAGCTGTTACAATAAGAGATTTAGTTATAAATTCACTTAGAATGCGTCCTGATCGTATTATCGTTGGTGAAGTTCGTGGTAAAGAAGCCTTTGATATGCTTCAAGCTATGAATACAGGGCATGAAGGAAGTATGACAACAATGCACGCTAATGGACCATCTGATGCTTTAAATAGATTAGAAACAATGGTTTTGATGAATGGAGTAGAAATCCCAGTAACTGCTATCCGTGAGTACATTGAAAGTGCTATCCAAATAGTTATTGGAGTTGAAAGATTATCTGATGGTCGAAGAAGAGTAACTAGTATTAGTGAAATTGTTGGAATGAAAGATGGAGAAATAGAACAAAAAGAAATATTTAAATTTAAACAAACTGGAGTTTTACCAAACGGTAGTGTTGAAGGTGAGTTTTTACTTCATAAATATGTTCCAAAAGTATATAGTCGTATTAAAGCTAAAGGAATCGATGATTTAAAAGATATTTTTGGAAATTAGGAGGTTATTATGGTAATTGGACAATTTAACATTGATAGTTTAACCGCACCAACAAACAAGGATGTTATTCTTGTCTTTTCACCATATAGTAATGTTGTATCTTATACTTATTATGTATATAAAAACAATAATTTAGTAAGCAACGTTAATATAACTAGTAATAGTCCTTGCACCATTAATTTAAGCGACACAGGAACTTATAAAGTCGTTGTTAGTGCAAACCTTGCTAATGGATTTAAAGAAGAAATTAGTAGTGGATATTACATAATTGATAAAGAAAAACCGATTATTAACTTAGATAATACAGAAATCCAATTATATAAAGGGCAAAAGTTTAATGTTGCTGCCGGTGTAACAGCTTCTGATAACTATGATGGAAATATTACTAATAAAGTTACTAGTAATTATGATAAATTAGATTTAACAAAAGCTGGTACTTATAAATTAACTTATACTGTTAACGATCAAGCCGGTAATGTAAATCACGCCGATGTTAATATCACTGTTGCTCAAGGACATTTTGTAGTTATCCAAGCTTTGTTTATCGCCAGCATTTTAATTGTTTTATATTTTTTAAATAGATTTAGAAAAACATTTAAACTTGAAAAAAGATTAGAACCATTTGTTATTAAACCTTTTAATAGTAAAGAATTATCTTTATTTGATAAGATTGTAGTTTATTATCATAAATGGTTAAAAAAATTTAATAAAGTTTTAAGTAAATCAGAATTTGCTAAAAAATATGCTTCATCTTTAGAAAAATATGTTGTTGTTTCTAGACTCCATGAAAGTGGTATAGATATTGTAAGTGGAAAAATAATTATTGCCTTACTATTTGTCTTTATTGCCGTAATTACTAAAATTTTTGGGCTTAAAATTGTAAATATGTATGAAATATCGTTGATATTCATTGTGGGCTTTTTTGTCCTTGATATATTATTTATTACAAAATATAAAATTTTCAAATGGAAATTAGAAAGTGATTTTATTGCAGCTATAACTATTATGAATAATGCTTTTAAATCTGGAAGAAGCATTACCCAAGCTATCGATATAGTTAGTAATGAAGTAAAAGGAGTTATTGGTAGAGAGTTTAACAAAATGAGCCTTGAACTGTTATATGGGCTTGAAATGGATGTTGTATTTAAACGTTTTGCTGAACGTATACAATTAGAAGAAGCTAATTATTTAACTGCTTCACTTACAATATTAAATAAAACAGGTGGTAATATTATTCAAATATTTTCATCAATTGAAAAAAACATGTTTAACAAACGAAAATTAAGACTTGAATTATCGTCTTTAACTAGTGGCAGTAAAATAGTTGTATTTGTTTTACTTGCAATGCCATTTTTCTTTGCTTTCGTTGTAAGTATTATAAATCCATCTTACTTTTTACCATTTGTTACTACTAATCTTGGTATTATACTATTGCTATTTATGATAATTTACTATATAATTTTTGTGGTAATTGTTCGTAAAATAATGAAGGTGACGATCTGATGAAAAATAAAACTAGATTAATTCAGAAAATATATAGTCGCAAAGACATAAAATTAATTGAGCAAGAATTACTTTGTTTGGGAAAAGATACTAAGTATGATGCTTTATCCTTTTGTACTGTTAGATTATTTACAACAATTGCAGTTTTTATCCTTGTTTTACTATTTTCAAAACATGGATATATATTCGCACCTTTTGTAGCTTTTGGTTATTATTATTTGTTTTATTATTTAAATATAACAAGAAAACTTAATTTAAGAAACAAAAGATTAGAACATGAAGCTTTATATTTTTTTGAAATTTTGTCTTTAACATTAGAATCAGGAAGAAATTTAAATAATGCTTTAAAAGTTACTTGCGAAAATGTTGATTCAGAAATTTCTTTAGAATTTAAGCAAGTTTTATCAGAAATGGATTTTGGTAAAACCTTAATAGAAGCTTTATCAGACATGAAAAAAAGAGTATCTTCTGATATAATAAATAATATAATTTTGAATTTAATACAAACTAGTCAATTTGGAAATAGTATTTTAGACACTTTATATATTGAAATTGATTTTTTAAGAGAAAAACAAGTTTTAGAAGTTAAGGAACAAATAAATAAGATTCCAAATAAAGTAAGTATAATTTCAGTTATATTTGTTGTACCATTAATTATAATATTAATATTGGGACCATATTTAATTGAATTCATAGGTTAGGGGGAAACACACATGTATTATTTTATTGGAATTAAAGGGACTGGCATGAGCTCACTTGCCTGTATTTTAAAAGATTTAGGCTATGAAGTAAAAGGTAGTGATGTTGAACGTCAATTTTTTACTGAAAAAGGTTTAAGAGAAAAGGGAATAGAAATTTTAACTTATAATGCTGATAATATAAAACCAGATATGATAATTGTTAAAGGAAACGCTATTAAGGACGATCATGAAGAACTTTTAAAAGCTGTAGAGTTAGGTTTAAAAATTCATACATATCCAGAAATGGTAGAAAAATTAACAAAAATGTTTTTAACAATTACGGTTGGCGGATGTCATGGTAAAACAACAACAACTGCCATGATGTATCATGTCATTAATAATTTAAAAGGTGCTAATTGCCTAATTGGTGATGGTACAGGACTTGCAAATAAAGAAAATAAATATTTTACTTTAGAAGCTTGTGAATATAAAAGACATTTTTTATCATATCATCCATATTATGCAATTATTACTAATATTGAATTAGATCATGTTGATTATTTTAAAGATATTGATGATGTTATAGATGCTTATACTTCATACGCTAATAATGCAGAAAAAATGATTATTGCTTGTGGGGATGATAGATATACTCATAGTTTAGACGTTAATAAGCCAATTTTCTATTATGGATTAGATGACGATAATGATATTATTGCCAAAGACGTAACTTATAGTGCTAGTGGTGTAAGTTTTGACGTATTTGTCGAAGATAATTATTATGGACATTTTGATTTACCACTTTATGGAAAACATATGCTTTTAAATGCCTTAGCTGTTATTGGTGTTTGCTATTATGAAAGATTTGAAGCTAAAGAAGTTGCTAAACAAATTAAAACTTTTGAAGGCGCTAAAAGAAGATTTACTGAAACAATAGTAAATGATAACATTTTAGTAGATGATTATGCTCATCATCCAACAGAAATAAAATGTACCATTAAATCAGCCAAACAAAAATATCCAGATAGAGAGATTGTCGTTGTTTGGGGACCACATACATATTCTAGAACTAAGGCTTTTAAAGATGATTATGTAGATGCTTTAAAAAATGCTGATAGTGTTTATATTATGGATATATATGGTGCTCGTGAAGTACAAAGAGAAGATGATATTTCTAGCTATGATATCATAAATGATTTATCCAATTCCGAGCACATTTCAAAAGAAGAAACAGAAAAATTGTTAAAACATCATAATGCCGTTATTATTTTTATGAGTCCAAATGACTTAACTGATTTTGAAAATGATTATATAGAAAAATATAAAAATGTTCATTAATTGAACATTTTTGACCAAAAATAAAATTTTTAAGAAAACTGAAATTAGTTTTCTTTTTTTATACCCCCCATCCTTAGTTTTACCAAAGAAAAATAAACGGGAAGTTAACTATTTTTACCTTGACATTTTAAGGGGGGGGGGGGTATAATAAAAGTAATAATAAACTAGGAAGGAAATAAATATGAGACAGTCAGAAAGAAAAAGAAGAAAAATAGTAATAGGAGCATTATGCTTAGTATTACTATTAATGGCAGTAGGTTATGCCGTATTTGCTGCCAATTTAAATATTAAAGGATCAACAAATATTTCAACAAGTTGGGATGTAAGAATAACCAATATAACAAGTAAAAATGTAGTGGGAAGTGCATCTAATTTAGAAAATCCTTCTTATACAAATTTAACTGCAACATTTAAAACAAA
>CANATJ010000024.1 GCA_947364595.1 uncultured Bacillota bacterium
CTTAATATTCCCTTTAGCTGATAATGTTATCTTTGTTTGAAAAGCAGCATAGCCTATAGTTAAAAACAATAATAAACTTAGTGATGAAGCTATTATAAATATTTTTTGTCTTTTTAAACTTCTTCTTCTCATAAACATTCCTTCTTTAGTATTCCTATATATAGTATAACTAATTTTTTGGGTTTTATCAACTATTAATTTTAAGAAAAAAAGGGTTTAACCCTTTATCTAATAAAAATCATATATATTAGGAAACCTATATAAATTAAATATAATACAATTCCATTAATTTGTTCAAACTTTGTTGATTTATATTTAACGCCTACAGCCATTGTTGAAATTAATCCTCCTATTAGTCCCCCTATATGGGCCCAGTTATCTATTCCTGGCATCATGCCTATTAGAAGGTTTAGGATAATTAATGGAATAATTTGTGATTTAATTACAGTTTCTAGATAAACACGGTAGTGGTAACCAAAATATAGAAGTGATCCTAAAAGTCCAAAGATTGCTCCACTTGCACCTACGCTATATCCACTACTAAAGAATATTGAAAGAAAACTTCCAGCAAGTCCACTTAGTAGATATACTATTAAATATTTCGATTTACCTAAAAAACTTTCTAGTTGTGTGCCTATTACATATAAAGCATAGCAATTGGCTGTTAGGTGCCAAATATTGGCGTGAAGGAATACTCCTGTTATTAATCTATAATATTGGCCTTCTACTATATAATGTCTATTTACTGCTAGTAATTGGTCTAACTGAGGCATGAATACGCTAATAACAAACATAATTATATTTATAGCTATTAAGGCATATGTTATTATTGGTTTTTTTATTTTGAATATATCTTCATTCATTTTGGCCTCTCCTTCATTTTTTCTATTAATATCATCAGTTATTTTTAAAAGTAATTCTAGGCCTTTTTCTTTGAAGTTGGTCTCTTTCATGATATCTGGATAATTATCAATAACAAAATAATATTTTTTAAAATCTTCCATTTGTTTTATGTTGGCAAAGCTAATATTATTTATATTTTCAAATTCATCTACATTGACATTATCACCTAGATTAACGAAAATACTTAGGGCATTCATTTTAAATGAAAGAGTTTTTTTCTTAATTGTTTTAAGTAAGCTTTTAGTTTTAAATATATCAAATTTAAATTGTTCATTATTGTGAATATATCCTGAAACTATTCTGATGATTTTATAATCACCTTCTAAATTTTCAAGCCATATTTCATCTTTGATCCCTCTTATAACAATTGGATTATATCCTTTTTCTGTTATGAAATAATGTAATAATTTCATAACTAGTTCTTCTTTTTGGTTGATTACTACACCATTCATTTTCTTCACCTACTTTAATGTTTCTAATATGTTTGTAAAGCAGTCTGGAAGTTCACTGTCAAACTGCATATATTTTTTTGTTTTTGGATGGACAAATCCTAGCTGTTTAGCGTGCAGACACTGTCCTGTATTATCAATTATTTTTCTATGGCCATATACTGGATCGTTTACTACTGGATGATTTATATATTCCATATGAACTCTTATTTGATGAGTTCTTCCTGTTTCTAATTGTAATTCAATTAAGGTGGCATTTTTATATCTTTCTAAAACCTTGAAATGAGTAATGGCTTTTTTGCCATTTTCTACTACGGCCATCTTTTTTCTGTCTTTTGGGCTTCTTCCAATAGGTGCGTCTATTAGTCCTGTATCATTTGGAATAACACCCCAAACTAAGGCAACATATTTTCTATATGTTTTTTTGTTTGCTAATTCCTCAGCTAAAATTGCATGAGCTTCATTATTTTTAGCAACCATAAGTAATCCAGTAGTATAAGCATCAATTCTATGAACTATACCTGGTCTAAACTCTCCATTAACATCACTTAATTTGGCATGGTTTAAAAGTCCATTTACTAATGTATGATGGTAATTGCCTGGAGCGGGATGAACAACTATACCATTGGCTTTATTTACTACGATTACATCTTCATCTTCATAGACTATATCTAAATCCATTTTTTCAGCTGTTATGTTTTTTTCGCTATCATCATGATTTACGATTATTTCATCACCAGCATTTAATAGAAATCCAGCTTTGGTGTTTTTTCCATTAACTAATACTTCTTTATTTTTTATCATTTTGGTTACTTGACTACGACTTATTTGTAATAAGTCTTTTAAATAACTATCTAATCTTATTTCATTTTGTGTTACTTGATATTTCATTCTTATCACCTTTTATTGTATCTATAAAAATTAAAATTATGGAAATGATGATACATATATCAGCAAAGTTAAATACAGGAAAGTTATAGCCAAAGATATTGAAATCTAAATAGTCAATAACTTCACCTCTAATAACTCTATCTATTAAATTACCGGTTATTCCGCCTATTAATATTCCATAAGATATTTCTTCAATATTTTTTAATTTTTTATCTTTGATAAGGCAAAAATAAATTACATTTAATACGGCTATGGAAATTAATATTAGTAAAAGTGTATTAGAGCTTAAAATACTAAAAGCTGCACCTTTATTTCCAAGTAGTGTTAATGAGAAAAAGTTTTTTATTACCAAAATGCTTTGTCCCATTTCTAATGAAAATACCATTATGTTTTTAATTAATTGGTCAAAAATTATTAGTCCTATAGCTATTAAAAATGTTTTTTTCATTTCATCCTCCATTTGTAAATTACTAGTATTAATTATATCACTTATAAAATGATATGTAAATTTATAAAGATATTATATTTTTAATTACAAATGATGGAATTGTGCTATAATGAAGTAAAGAATCAGGAGGAATTGTTATGAAAAGAAATGATTGTTTAACATGGGATGAATATTTTATGGCACTGGCTAAATTATCATCTATGAGAAGTAAGGACCCTTCTACACAAGTTGGGGCTTGTATTGTTAGTGAGGATAAACGTATATTATCAATTGGTTATAATGGAGCCCCTAATGGCTTTAATGATGATGATTTTCCTTGGGATAGAGATGGAAAAATGTTAAATACTAAATATCCATATGTGTGCCATGCTGAGATGAATGCAATTGTTAATTATCGTGGAAATACTAAGGATTTGGAAGGCGCTACTTTATATGTTGATTTATTTCCTTGTAATGAATGTGCAAAAATTGTAATTCAATCTGGCATTAAAAATTTAGTTTATTTATCTGATAAATATAATGGAACTGATGGCAATATTGCTTCTAAAACTTTATTTGATAAATGTGGTGTAAAGTATAAACAAATTAGTTTTGATAATGATATAACTATAAAATTAAAATAAGCTTTTTAAAGCTTATTTTTCTATAAAGTTTAATATTTCTTCTTTTGGCATAAATCCAATGTTTGTTTTAAAATCATTAGAAGTTTTAAAATATATTAATGTTGGTACACTCATTACACCAAATCGTTTACATAGTTCTAAGTTTTCATCTATATTGATTTTTATAATTTGAACTTTATCTTTGATTTGCTCTAGTTCTGGAGCTAGCATTTTACATGGACCACACCAGGTTGCGTAAAAATCAACTAACACATTACCTTTACTTATTAAATCTTCAAAGTTATTTTGATTACCTTCAATAATATTCATTATTTTTCCTCCTTATATTTTTGAATTACTTCTTCAATTCCATTTATATGGATTTTGCCTTTATCAGATAAATTTTGAACAGTATCTGGCGTTACTAATTTATATTTTAAAAACAAGTCTAATGTTTCTAAGTTGAACTGATTACTACTATCTATGTTTTCATAATTATCTTTAAGATTTTTAAATTCGTTAAAGACGTTCATAGATGTTTCAGCAGCTTTTGAAAGTAATGGAGTGTTTTGTAAAATTGGTTCACGATATTTAGATTGTTCCATAAATTCTACACTTGAAAAGGCTGGAGTTGATAAAATATATAATACAAAAAATACAATTATATAGTTTTTGATAACTCCTACTATGGCACCTAAAATTTTAGATGGCACTCCTAATACAATTGTGAAGTTTAAAATAGCTTCAAATATTCCTGTTGTCATAGAAACGATTTTTAAAACTGTCATTAAGACGCTAAAGATAAGTCCAAAGGCTATCATTTCATAAAGGGCTATATTTAAAACTGTTACGCCTTTAATAATTCCTCCAAATTCAAAGAATGGTCCTATACTCATTAAAAAGTTACTTATAGGATTTTTAAGTATATATGCTATTATGGAAACTAAGATTACACCAATACAATTAACTAAACTTTTGGTGAAACCTTGTTTAAATCCGACTACTGCTCCAAATAAGATAAAAATTATAATTAAAATGTCAACTACTGCCATATTCTACCTCCTATATTTATTATATTACAAATAGTTTTAAAAATAAAGCTTAGCTTGTTAATAGTTTGAAAATATGTTAAAATGTGCATAGGTGATTATATGAAAAACAGCGTGAGAACTATTACTGTAAAATTAAGTGATAACACTATGGAAAAAATGAGTGAATATTTTGAAGATAAAAAAAGAGAGGTTACTCCACCATATGCGGTTTTCCAAGCAAAGGAAGCTGATACTATGGTAACTTTGTATCAATCAGGAAAAGCTGTTTTTCAAGGAATAAGTGCGGATATTGATGCTAATATTTGGATTGAAACTGAGAAACATTTAAATCCAAATAAAAAAACTGAAGTTAAAAAATCAGATAGTCAAAAAAGTAAGAAAAAAACTATAAATAATAATCCTAAAATATATAATACAAATTCTATTGGTTCTGATGAGGTTGGAACTGGTGATTATTTTGGACCAATTGTTGTTACAGCAGCTTATGTTTCCAAGAAAGATATTTCTTTTTTAGAAGAACTTGGTGTTCGTGATTCTAAAAAATTAACTGATGAACATATATTAAATATTGTTCCACAAATAATTAAAAAAATACCTTATTCAAGTATGATTTTAAGTAATCAAGATTATAACAATCAATATGGTAAAAATATGAATTTAAATACTATGAAAGCTCTTTTACATAATAAGGTTTTACTAAATATGACTGATAAAATCAATGATTATGATTATATTGTTGTTGATCAGTTTACACCAGCTACAACTTATTATAAATACTTAAGTACGGCATCTAGAGTTCAAAAAAATATAACTTTTGTTACTAAAGCTGAAGATCAATGTTTATCTGTTGCTTGCGGAGCTATTATAAGCAGATATATTTTTATAAAAGAGTTTGAAAAATTATCTAAAAAATATGATGTTAACCTTCCTAAAGGCGCTGGAAATAATGTTGATGAAGTTGGAGCTTTGTTGGTTAAAAAATATGGTGAAAATGTTTTAAATGATATTGCAAAGCTTAACTTTAAAAATACTGAAAAGATTAAAGAATTAGTTCAATAAAATATTTTAATATACCTTACCTTGTGGTAAGGTTTTTTATAATAAAAAAGTTAGAAAATTTATTTCTAACTAATATGACATAAACTTCCGGTAGAGTTAAAATAACAAAAATTGTTTCCTGAGTCACGGGCTCCACCACCTTGTTGAGATGCATTAACCATAGCAAGATCTCCACTACCACGACACTCAAAAGATTCGTCTAAAGTGGAACAACTAATTCCATGATTTGTAAACCATTGTTCTTGACTTTGTAATAAGGCTTTATTAGTTTCAAAATAACTAGAGTTTCCACCTTGCATACAATGCTCAGTATCTGTTATAAAGCATATATATGATGCTGTTATTTTATTTTCTGAATTTATTTCATGTTTTAAATAATGATTTTTACCTAGTGTACTTGGATCTGTCGTAGTTGCTATTCCTTCTATACTATCTCCTATTTTTAATTCATCTGTTGTATATCTATATACTACATTTAGAGTTGGAACTTGGCTATCACCCTTTACACATACCATGTTATTAGGATCTGGTTCTGTGTTGGTTTCTGATTTTATTGTACTACATGTATAACCTTGAAACTTTAAGTTTTGAGCTATTATTGATCCATCGTCTCTTATGGTTACTGTTCCACTTTCAGGAAGTTCCCCACTTGCTTTTACTAAAGTAGTTCCTACTAAAGCTTCTTTATTAGTAAATGTTACTGGTGTTCCTATTTTATATGATGAATCTTTTATTTGATCTTGGGCGTATGCTAGTTCTACAGCATTTATTGTTCCCCATGCTTTATCTTTGGCTGAATCTTTTCTAGCATTTTCTATTACTCCTAATATTATTGGAGCGGTTATTAAGGCTATTATGGCTAGTATTACTATTACTGCTAGTAACTCTATTAATGTAAATCCTTTTTTATTCATAGTTCCCTCCTACTTTACTATATACAGTATACTTTATTTATTAGTCTTTGGCAATTAAGTATAAATTAACTTTACATTTTTATAAAAAAAAGAGCCAGCAAGCTGGCCCTCAGATGTCCAAAAGAGAAACCTAAACGAATTAAAACCTGAGCTCCCAGGTGGGCATCACATTATAAATTTTAGGATCCCTTTTGCAAGGTATTCAACACCACTTATAAATTAGATTCCCTAATCGTTATATTAGTAGGTTTTTCATAACGGTAATCATCTTCTAGACAATTATATTATATCATAGTAAATAATTTTTGAATATATTTTAACCTAAAGTTGACATTTTTTTACTTAAAAAGTTTTAATGTTTTTGGTTTTCCTAATTTAGCTTTGCTATCATTATAATTACCTATTTTATCATATGCTAATTGCTGAGCAATTTGGTATGCATCGTGCATTCCATTTTCGCTTGTAATAACCTTCTCTGCTACTTCATTTATAAATTCATCAGATTTAAGAATTATTGAATTTTTTATTAATCCGTAATTGCTTTCAAGTACTTTTAATGGTGAAATTTCACTTTTTAGCATTTCTTTAACGTTTTCATCTTTTAATTCATTCATTTTTAATTGGGTATTAAACATACGGTGTGTACTATAATCATTAATAATTTCATATACAGCTTGAGAAATTTCTTCTTCATTTGTATTTGTATGTCTGTTTCCAAAACCAATAGGCTTTTTATTTTCGTTTATATATTTTTGGTCAAAATCATTAGTATCTATTTCACCAACAAAAGTAACTTTTGAAATGTTAACAGCAGTGCCATCAACACTATAAATATTTTGTGGTAAAATTACTTGTTTTAGAGCTTCTATTTGGTCATATTGAAAACATTTGGCCATTTCATGAATAAGGATAACACCATATAAATCTAAAGATTCTGTTGTTTCATATAATTCATTTATTGCATTAGCAAATTGATCCATATCCACTGCATTTAGTGAAAATACTCCATTTACTTCACAAAGTGGCATATTTAATGTTTTTACTGCTTGCTTTACTAAAGTTGTTTTTCCAAATCCATATCTTCCTAATAGCAATATATTTTGATGAAATTGATTTCCATTTTTATTGTTATTGTTAAATGCTAATATCAATTTTTTTAATATATCATCTTGCCCCATTATAATCTTTGATGCACTTTTATAAGCGTGTTCTATTTTCATAATCAAACCTCCCATTTTTATAATTTTAACATATATGTAAAATAATGTAAACAATAACTGGCTTTTTTCACAAATTAAAAGTGCTTTTAAAGCACTTAATTTAGTTTTAAATGTAATTCTTCTAATTGTTTATCTGAAACTTCTCCTGGTGCACCTGTCATTAAGCAAGAGGCACTTGTTGTCTTTGGAAAGGCGATTACATCACGAATGTTATCGGTTTCACATAAGATCATTGTTAGTCTTTCAAGGCCTAAGGCTAATCCTCCGCATGGAGGAGCGCCAAAAGTCAAAGCTTCAAGTAAAAATCCAAATTGTTTTTGAGCAGATTCTTTGGTAAATCCTAATGCTTCTAATACTTTTTCTTGGTCTTTTGGATTATGAATCCTAATACTTCCACCACCAGCTTCATATCCGTTTAAAACGATATCGTATGCTTTAGATAAGGCGTTTTCTTTATCCTCTAGATTATTTATATCTTTTGGTTGAGTAAATGGATGATGGCAAGCGATATATCTATTTTCTTCTTCACTATATTCAAACATTGGAAAATCAGTAACCCATAGTAAATTAAATTTGTTTTTTTCAATTAGATTTAAATCATTGGCAATTTTAATTCTTAAAGCTCCTAAGGCTGTTTTTACGATTTTTTTTGTATCAGCTAATACTAAAACTAAATCGTTATTTTCTAATTTTAGATTTTCTATTAATTTTTCTTTTATTTGTGGTGTTACAAATTTCGCAATGCTTCCAGTAAATTCTTCGTTGTATTTTAAGAACGACAACATTTTTGCACCATATATTTTTACAAATTCTGTAAGTTTATCTATGTCTTTCCTAGAATATTTATCTGATGAGTTTTTAACTACTATAGCATTAACTACTCCACCATCACTTATGATGTTTTTAAACACTTCAAAATCGCTTTTTTCAAATACTTCTGTAATGTCATTTATTAACATTTCAAATCTGGTATCTGGTTTATCACTACCATATAAATCGATTGCTTTATTATAAGTCATTCTTTCAATTGGCAATTTGATGTCAATGTTTTTGACGTCTTTAAATACTTTTTGAAGTAATCCTTCGGTCATAGCCATAATTTCTTCTTCATTTGTAAAGCTCATTTCTAAGTCTATTTGAGTAAATTCTGGTTGTCTATCAGCTCTTAGATCTTCATCTCTAAAGCATTTCGCAATTTGATAGTATTTTTCTATTCCTGAAGCCATTAATAATTGTTTATATATTTGTGGTGATTGTGGTAAGGCATAAAAATTGTTTTTATTAACTCTTGATGGAACTAAATAGTCTCTAGCTCCTTCAGGGGTTGATTTACACAAAATTGGTGTTTCTACTTCGATAAATTCTTTTGAATTTAAATACTGTCTAACACTACTAACTATTTTATGTCTTGTTATTAGGTTGTTTTTTAACTTTTCTCTTCTTAAATCTAGATAACGATATTTTAATCTTGTATCTTCAAGGGCTGTTGTGTTATTTAAATCAAAAGGTAATTCTGCTGATTTATTTAATATTTCTAAATCATTTACTTCTACTTCTATTTCACCTGTTTTTAAGTTAGGATTAGCTTTTTCTCTTTTACAAACTGTACCAGTTATTTTGATAACATATTCACTTCTTAATGAAGTTGCTTTTAAATACATGTCACTTTCTGGATGAACAACTAATTGAATAATTCCACTTCTATCTCTTAGATCAATGAAAATTAAGCCACCTAAATTTCTTATTTTATTAACCCATCCATATAAGGTAACTGTTTGATTTAAGTTATTAATATTTATACTTGTGTTATTAATTTTCATGATTATCACCTAGTTTTTCATCTAAAAATTCTACTATATCATCTATTTTTATTTTATATTCTTCTTTTGTTTGATTATCTTTAACAGTTAATGTGTTACTTTCTACTTCAGATGAACCAACGATTATGATAAATTTAGCGTCTAATTTATCTGCTCTTTTAAAGTTACTTTTAAAGTTACGATTATTATAATCCATGTCAACATTAAAACCATTTAGTCTTAATGAATTAACTAAACTTGCTATATATACTTGTTCGTTTTCTGAAGCTGCAAAGGCATATACCTCTACTGGTTTATTTTCGCATATATCAATGTTTTCTGCTTGTAGTGCTAAAAATAATCTTTCAAGTCCAATAGCAAAGCCTACTCCTGGTGTACTTGGACCACCAATGTTTTCAACTAAATTATTATATCTTCCACCACCAGCTAAAACGTTTTGACTTCCAAATCCTTTAATATCAGCTTCTACTTCAAATACTGTATGTGTATAATAATCAAGGCCTCTAACGATATTATGGTTAACTGTATATTCTATTTTCATAGCATCTAAGTATTCCATAACTTTTTGAAAATGTAATTTACTATAATCATTTAAATAATCTACCATTTTTGGTGCGTTTTTCATTATAGGATTATTACTATCTACTTTACAGTCTAATATTCTAAGAGGGTTTTTTTCATATCTTTTTTTACAATCATCGCATAATTCATTTAAATGTGGTTTGAAATAATCTAGTAAGGCAGTTCTATAGTCTTCTCTTGACCTTTTATCTCCAAGTGTATTGATATTAACTTTTACACCTTTTAATCCTAAAAGTTTAAATAAATTAATAACAATACTTATAACTTCGGCATCCATCATTGGACTATCGCATCCAAAAACTTCATAGCCAAATTGATAAAATTCACGGAAACGCCCAGCTTGAGGTCTTTCATATCTAAACATTGGTCCTAAATACCAAGCTTTTAATGGTTTAGCTTCTACATATAGTTTATTTTCAATTAAGCTTCTAACTATTCCTGCTGTTCCTTCTGGACGTAGGGTTAAATTTCTATCTCCACGATCTTTAAAATCATATGTTTCTTTGCTTACTATATCAGTTGTTTCCCCTACACCTCTATGAAATAGTTCACTTGATTCGAAAAGAGGAGTTTCAAAATATTTTGCATTATATTTATCCATTAAAGCTTCAACTAGCTTTCTAAAATAAAGCATTGTATCCGCATCCTTGCCAAATCTATCATAAGTTCCTTTTGGTTTTTGTAACATATTTTCACTCCTTTGCACTACTTAAAATTATATTGTTTTTTATGGTAAAAGTCAATAACTAGCAATTTTATGTGTCAATTTTTTTGAATAGAAAAAAGTCAAATTTTATTTTGACTTTTCTGTTTTAAATTTATTTAGTTGATTTTGCGTTTTTATTGTTTCTATAAAGTACAATTCCAACACCTGAACCAATTACAACGATTCCTAAGGCTAAAATAAATAATGAAAGATTTGCGGCAGTGTTTGGAACGTTGATTGATGTTCCACAATCCCATGCTCCATATAAAGTCATGTCTTTATTTAAAGCTGTTCCATCTGTCCATTTTCCTGTTAAATCACTATTTGTATACCATCCATTGAATTTGCAATTTTCTTGTCTTGTTGTTAATGGTTTTTCTTGAGTATATTTTGTACCTTTATCATAGCAAACTTTTCCTGGAGTTGGGTCTGTTAAGTGTTCAGCTGGTTTTGTGTTTCCAACGATAACATAATCAACACATACTTTTTCATTTTCAGGTTTAACTTCAGCAGTTAAGTTAATTGTTTTTGATAATTCAGTATTTTCAGGATATAAAGCTACTAATCTTTGATAACTTGTATCAGATGGTTGATAAATACGTGCATATGAGTTTGCAGCTGTAGCAGAAACTCTTACACTAAGAGATGTTGTTTTTCCGATTGCATTTGCTGGGATCTTAACTAAGAATTTTTCTGTAGATTTAAATGCTGTTTGTGCTTGTCCATTAGTATTAGTAACTATTGTACCTTTTGGAGCATTATTTAATGAAACATTATAAGTAGATGTTCCAACTAATGAAGTACTCATTTCACTTGAAACATAGTATTTTTTATCGTTTGATAGATTTAATTTATTATTTCCAACAGTAACGTTTAAACTAGCTGTTGCTTGAGCTTTTGCATTTTTAGCTCCGTTAACTAATGCTTGAATGTTTCCTCTTACACCATAAGGGTCAGCAGCATTAGTAGTAAAGTCTGCACTTAATTTACTTGTTTGATTAGTATCTGATAAATACCACCAAACTGCAGCTTGAGTAATGAAACGATCTAAATCACTATTACCTTTGATTGATTTATAAGGATAACCGTTTTCTAGAATGTATCTTAATCCTGCGTTATCTTTTGAAGTTAATGTTACATTTGTTGTTTTTTCAGGCCATTTTTTTTCTAAATCCATACAGTAAGCAACTTTACCGTCTGTAGTTCTAAATTTACCCCATTTATAGTTTTCTCCAATATAAGAAACCATTACTCCTTCTCTATTAATTGTCGCTGTAGAGGCAGCATTTGCAACAGTAACTCCTGTAACTAGGAATACTGCTACTAGTAATAAACTACAAATTATATTTCCTAATTTATTAATTTTTTTCATATTTATTCCTCCTTATTTTCTTCTGTGGTTAGCTTTTTTATTTGTTTGAGCTTTCCACTCATCTCTTTCATTTGCCCAATTAAGTGCGGCAGCTTCTAATTCGTCATCAGCTTGAATACCATTAACTATTTCTGGTTTATATATTGTATCTAAATCTTTGTTTTCTTCTAATTCGTCTTGATCATCTTCTCTTTTTTTACGAAGTAATGATCCAGCAGCTATTGTTGTTAATCCAGCACCAGCTAATAATCCAGCAGCTAAATTAGCATTATCATCACCAGTTTTTGGGATAGCTGCTACTCCTGGCGTTGGTTCTTGAGGTATTTCTGGAGTTGGCTCTGGCATAGGCTCTGGTGTTGGCTCCGGAGTTGGTTGTGGTGTAGGTTCTGGTGTTGGTTCTACTGGTTTATCTCCAGGTACAAGTGGTTCATCCGGATTTATATCATCATGTATTGGTTTTAAACCTGGTTCTTTATCTGGGTTGATAGAATCTTCATAGTTTTGTTTTAACTGAGCATCTTTGCCATCTAATAAGTTAGTAATTTCTTCGTGTGAGTATAATGAATAAGAACCATCTTCGTTATGTACGAATAGTACATCGCCATTTCCAGACTTTGATAAATCAAATACTGTATCAGCATAATCACTGATTAAATGAATGTTATGATCAGCTCCAGCATTTACCATGCCATCTACTTCTAATTTAGAAATTAAATCTTGAATTTGGTTGTTGCTTAATCCAACACCACCTAATACAAGGTCATAACTTCCATCAGCATTTTTGAATACTAAATAATCATCAACGTCTACATTTATATGTTTTTCATATTCATAATCTTCTTTATAAACAACGTTTTGTTCAGTTTCTTGTTTTGTTTCTTGGTTTACTTGGTTAACGTCTGTTCCTTGAATACTATAATTTCCAGTTTCATCAACATTTAGTGTTACATTTCCATCTAAATCATAGCTTCCTGCTTCAGTCAAATTCCAAACTTTGACTTCTTTTCCTTCACCAAAGGTTGATACTACCCAGTCATTTAAAGTTGTTTCGAAATCAGCTTCAGAAACATTTCCAACAACGTTAACAGCGCCAGTTTCATCTACAAACCATGTCCAATCGTTTGCTTGATGTTTTGTTTCTTCTACTACTGGAGCAGTTTGTTCAACTGTTTGAGTTTCTTCTACTGCCGGAGTAGTTTGTTCAACTGTTTGAGTTTCTTCTACTACTGGGGCAGTTTGTTCAACAGCTGGAGTTTCTTCTACTACTGGGGCAGTTTGTTCTACAACTGGAGTTTCTTCTACTACTGGAGCAGTTTGTTCAACAGCTGGAGTTTCTTCTACTACTGGAGCAGTTTG
>CANATJ010000025.1 GCA_947364595.1 uncultured Bacillota bacterium
CGAATAGATAAAGTACGCCATATGTTTAATAAAAAAGAAAATTAAGTTACTATTCACTAAAATTACAATTTATCGAGTAGATCAACTTAAAATGTTGGTCTTTTTTTAATGCCCTATTTAAAGGAGGTGGTGTAAAACCGTTATATACAAATACTTATTTTTAGATATTTAATAAAGAAAGGATTTGATTTTATGGAAAAAGAACAAGATATTAATTTCTCTCATTTTAAAGGTAATTTAACTAGAAAGCCTATTTTAAAAGGTAACGAAAAAAAGTATGCTATTTTAAATATTGCTTGTAACCGTCCTTATACTAACGAAAAGGGAAAAACAGTTGCTGATTTTATCAGTTTAAAAGTTTGGAAAGATCCAGAAAAACTAGTTAATGAATTGGATAAGGGACAAAAAGTCGATATTGAAGCCCATACAAAAACAGGCTCATATACTAATGATAAAGGCGAAAAAATTTATACTACTGATTTAGTAGTTGATAAAATCGAATACACTTTAGAAAAAGAGAAAGATATTCAAGAAAAAACAGAAGAATTGGAAAAGTAATTTATGCTAAATAAGAATAAAACCTATACATTTAAAGAACTCAATAATTTATATAATATGTTAAATATCGAATTTAAGTATTTCGGACAAAATAGTAAGGGTGATCTTATCTTGTATATGTTAGATAAAGATAAAATTATTATGTTTGTTTCAAATAATAACGGTAAAGATAAAAAATCATATTTAGATTATACATCTAATGAAATGAATAATTTAAAATTCAAATTTGATAAGGAGGTTGAAATGCAAGATTATGATATTAACGTAATCGTTAATACTTCTTCATGCGAGAAAATTCCGAGTGGTAGATATTCTATTGAAACCCTAAACGATCTCACTATTGAAAATGATGATTATAAATTATCAAATTCACAGGTAGATCAAATTAATGGAATTGATTATCTCGTCATAGAAAGAAACAATAATACTACTTTATTTAGTGGTAGATATTTATTTGGTAACAATGGTTTACTAAAAGATATAGAATACAATTTACTTCCACAGTATGAACAAGAAAAAAATGAGATAGCTGTTAGTAATATAAAAGCTATCCTAGAAATGTTTAAATCAAATAACAAAGAAAGTGAGTTGATGTTAAATTGAGTGTAAACAAAAAAGAAAAAGTGCTATCTGTCGCCAAACTTCCAGCACTTTCTCACGAACAGCCTATTAAAAATAATAAGCTACAAACATTTTATCATAATTCTAAAATAATGTCATTTTTAAGAAACAAGAAGTTGCTACTATCAGCACTTCTTCTTTCTTTTTTTATGAAAGCTACACCTGTGTTCGCAGTTGATAAAATTGAGGGTGGCTCTATTACCATAGAATCACTTGGAACAATTATTAAAAAACTTGCGACACAAATTCAAGTGTTTGGTATTATCCTCTCTTTTATCGCAATGGTAATATTCGTTATCCAGTTTATTATCGGTGATGATGAAACTAAACAAAGAAAAAAGAAAACTATTTTATATACTCTTGGTGGTGTAGCCCTGTTAATTTTAATTCCATCTATCATAAACCTAATTATTAGTACTCTTGAAACATAGGATTATGATATATGCTTTATACTTTAAGTATTGGCAATGATATTAAATTTAGTGTCCTAGACTTGCTACGAAATATCGGTATGGGACTTGTAAATATTATCTATTCTACTATTGATGTGTTGTATGAAGTTGCATATAAAATTAATAGCCTTGACATGATAGAAATGTTAAAAAACGTTCAAAACTCCCCATTTACCAAAATATTTAATAGTTTTGTAATTCTCGGATTTGCATTACTTTTTTTATTTGCAGTATGGAAAGTTACATTTCGTATCTTTGATGCTGATGAACAAGAACAACCTCTTTCTAATCTTGTCAAAGAAATTTGTAAATGTGGCTTTCTTATCTTTTTAGTTTCTCTTATCTTCTCTCAAAGTATGAATATTAGTATTAACTTATCTGAAGCTATTTACAATAATTTTACTAATGGCACTACGGTAGGTAACACTATGAAAACAGCATACTTAACTATTAATGAGGACTGTTATTATAATTCGGGTAATGAATCCTATCATAAAGATATGGATAAAGTCGATAGAGAAAATGTAAAAAAACTAAAGGATCAATTAAATGGTTATGCAAATATTCCAGAGAGTGTTACAACGGTTGAACACTTTAATAATCTAATTCGCAATGGTACTCTTACAGCTGATACAATTACCGATTCAGGCTCGTTTAATCAAACGTGTCAAATATATAAAGCTGGGATTTGGAACGATGGCGAAGATTACTTTTTTAGTTTCAACTGGGTATTTGGTATTATTGTCGGAGCAGTCTTTTTATTCGCTATCGCTTTTAGTGTAATCATGCTTGGTCGTAGGCAATTAGAAATTGCTTTTCTAATGCTCATTTCCCCAATTATTTTTGCTACTTCCATCGGACGTAAAGAACAAAGGTCGGCTTTATATCAGCAACTAACTTCACTTGTTTTACAGGCTGGAGCAGTACTTCTACTCATAGGTTTAACTTCTATTATGTTCAATGCTATACAAAATAGTACTGATATTAATAATTTGCCTTATGTTAGTAAAACAGTCGCCCAGAGTGTTCTATATCTAGGTTGTGCAATGATGCTTTTAACTGGCTCTACTGTACTTAATAGATTTATCGGCGAAAATGTTTCTGCAAACTCTGGACGTGATGCTTTAATGTCTGTTGCTGGAGCTTTAGGTAGTGTTGGTGCTATTGGTATGGCAGGAGCTGGAGCTATTAAAGGTACAGGTCAAACAGCTATGGGACTTGGTAAAATGGCTAATGCTGGTATTCTTGGAGCATCTGGTATTAGTGGAGGTCGCTTACACGATCGCACCGTTAAATCTATGGCTAGAAAAATGGAAAAAGCTCAAAATAAAGTTGCTAAAGGACAAGAACGTCAAGCTAATGCTAATGGTAGTTTCCCGTCAAAAGTTTGGGGTATGATGCAAGAACGTAGTGGTAACAAAAAAATGGATTCATTAAATAGTCGCTGGGATTTTGATAATGAAAAAGTCCGTAGTGGTTATTTCAAAGAGGGATTTAATCAAACTAAAACAGGTTTAAGCAATATTGCTCATAGTTTTAGTGGATATAGACATTTTCCTAGTTCCTTTGGAAGCCTTAATAGTTACCGCAGGCGACCACCTATTAGCGAAGTTAAAAACGATGGCGACAAGTTATAGGAGGGATACTTTCTATGTATATTACTTTACAAAGTACTAAAAGGAATTTAGGTTTATTTAATTTGGAAGTCAAAGACATTATTTTAGCTGGTATATTCGCACTTGCGTTTATTATTTTCTTCTCTCTTGGTTTTTATCAAACTGGTTTAGTGTTTTTATTTACTGGAATATTTTTATTAGTACCAGTATCTTTTAGCCAGAAAAACCGAGTATATAAATTAATTATATTAGTTGGAAGTTTTTTATTTAGAAATCGAACATTTTATTATCATTTAGAAACTGACGAAGTAAGGAGGGATCAATATAAAAAGTTTACGAGAACTATCCAAAGAACAAAAGCAAAAAAATAAAGAAGAAAAAGTTGTAAAAAAACATACTCCCAAAAAGCCTAAAAATTATATAAAAGCTGGTATGCTCAAAAATAAAATTAAGAACTCTAGTGTATTTACTAATATATGGAAAGTTGAAAATGGTATCGTTTATTTAAAAGATGATACCTATGCAAAGTTTTTCCGTGTTAATCCCATAGACTTATCTCTTACCAATAAAGAAGAACAAGAGATATTTTTTTATACTCTCTCACAGTTATACAAATTAAAAGTTACAATTAAAGCATATAAGTATGATGAACAGATCAACTTAAATGCTAATAAAGTTTATTATGAAGAATTAATTAAAAATTCCACTAATGATATTCAAAGAGAACTACTTACAAGTAATTTAGATTTCCTTAATTTCATTGAAGAAGAAAAAGTTACTTATGCTAGTTCTTATTTTTTTGCTATCATTTGTGATTCAAAAGAAGCTTTAAAAAAATCTATTAATGAGTTTGAAAGTTTGTGTCTTAACACAGATCCAAAACTTTATGTTACTCAAATTGATAATCAACTAGAAATTTATAAAGTTTTAACTATGATTTACTTTTCTGATACCTCTTTAGACCATTTAATGACATATAACCTCGTCGAACTTCTTTCTCCTTTAAAACTTCAAGAACAGCCATCACTTTTAAAAGTCGATGACAAACTTGTTCAAATGGTCGCTATCAAAAGTTATCCCCCTTTCATAGAAAAAAACTTTTTAGATACGATCGTTAATCTTCCTAATGTCCATGTGTCTTTTACAATTAAAGAAACAATGGAAAAAGAAAAGTTAATCAATATCTTAAACTCTAGTTATAAATCTTTAATGGCTGATTATAATTCCTCTAAAAATGTAGCTGATATTAATACACTTAAACATACTCTTGAAAACTATCGCCTACTCATAGAGCAGTTGGCTAATAATGATGAGAAAATTAAAGAAGTTACGATTATTCTAGCTATTGCTGGTACTAAAAAGGAACGTGAAGAAACCTTTAAGCAAATAAGAACAAATGCTAATCCATTTTCTATTAAAGTAGATATTCCTAGACTTCGTCAAATGGAAGCTTGGCAGTCTTATGATCTTACTTCTTTTGGTATGACGGATTATGCTATGTTCTTACCAACTATGACTTTAGCTAGTGGTTTTCCTTTTACAATGACTAATCATAATGATCCTCATGGTTATCTTATCGGCGAAGATGCTCGCTATGGATTACCAATTCTATGGGATATTTTTTACAAAGATAAAGAAAAGCGAACTAGTTTTAATGTCGCTGTGGTTGGTACTACTGGATCAGGAAAGTCTTTTCTTTTGAAAAAAATGATTATTAATGAGCTACTTCGAGGTACAAAGGTATTTATTTGGGATGTTGAAAATGAATTTAAAAAGATTACTCAAAGGTACGGTGGCGAATATATAAATCTTGCTAATAAAGTTTTAATTAACCCCTTGCAAGTTCGTTTTCTTCCTGATGACGAAGAAGAACAAATTCCTATACTTAATCGACATTTAGGTTTCTTGGAATCCTTTTACTCCTGTGTGTTTGAAGAAATAAAAGAGAAAGAAATGGTTGTCTTACTTGATATTACCGAAAAATTATATAATGCTCGAGGTATAACGAAAGACACTACTTTAAAAGAGTTACAAAAATTAAATAGCCAAGATTATCCTATATTCTCTGATTTGTATATATTTTTAGAAGATTACAAAAAGAATATTACTAGTGAAGAAGAATTAAAAATTATTTCTTCTTTAGAAATATTATTAAAAAGGTTTATTATTGGACAAGATACTATTTTTAATGGACATACAGCTATTTCTTTAGATAGTCAGCTTATGTGCTTTAACTTTAAAAGTCTTGTTTCAAACGGTGATGACACTCGTGTTGGTAATGCCCAAATATTAAACTTACTTACATTTTTAAATAATGAGATTATTGGTAAAAACGATGTCAACTTAAACACCAAACAACAACCTGTTATGGTAGTGGTCGATGAGTTCCATAATTTTATTAACGATGATAACCCAGCTACTATTAAATACCTAGACCAAATGAGTAGAAGATTAAGAAAATACAACTCTAGTTTAGTTGTATCTACTCAAAGTCCACAAGATTTAATATCATCTAATAACAAATTAAAAAATGCTACTGCTATATTTAACAACTGTCAATATCAATTATGTGGTATGTTAAAAGATAATGACTTACAAGCCATAGAACAAATATATAAGTCTAATCCTCTTACTGAAACTCAAAAAGCTTTTCTTAATAAAGCCCAGTTAGGCGATTTCTTACTTAATATAACGAATAAACAAAGATTAAGGGTTAGTGTATTTGCTACTCCTAACGAAAGATATTATATGGGCGATGAAGAAGAATCAGAATTAGAAGAAAGCAACTCTAGTGAAGAAATTTCTACTGATTAAATTGATTCTTCTTTTTTCCTTTTTATTTTTCTTCTTCTTTTTGATTATCGCCGTACTTGCTGTAATGGGTTTTTCTATCGGATCAGAAACAGTTGTCAATAATAATACTGAACTTCGTAAACAAAGTTATTTAGAAAATAATAATTTATATGCTGAAAAGTATCGTAGCTTACTTAATAAATATCTTTTTGATTATGGTTATGTTTCTATGGAAAGAGTTATTTGGTATTTACAAGTTACAAATAATGTGGACGATCCCAATACTCTACCTACGGAAAAGTGGGAAGATGCTTACATTAAAAATATAGACCAAGAAGAAAAACAAATGTATCCTACAAAAGATATGTGTCAAAGGGTTAATAATTTACCATTTTATAATACTGGAGTAAATCCATATCCACCACTATATAATAAAATGAATTTTGTTGATTTATGTAGTGAAAGTTATGTTGAGGAACATAATCTCATATATACAACTATGTATTATAGACACCCTTACGTTTCCCCATTAAAAAAGGAAACAGTAACAGGTATAACCTCTATGGTAAATGAAAAACGAAATGTTGATTTAGGCTTATCCGATTCAGCTCAAGCCAATGTTAATTTTCATAGTGGCTGGGATATGTCAGCACCTGCTCAAACTAACGTATATTCTATTTGTGATGGAACAATTAAAGCTGTTACTTTTACTCAAAATGAAAACATACCTTTTTCAGAACAAAAAGAACCTAAAAACTCTACTGGAAATATTATCAAAATACAATGTGATAGTACTAACGACATAGTTACTTATGCTCATCTATACCCTAATAGTGCGACTACTAAAATGATCGTTGGTAATTCAGTTAGTAAAGGTCAAAAAATTGCTACGGTTGGTACAACTGGACAAAGCACAGGTAATCATTTGCATTTAGGACTTAATACCGATACAGGTATAAGACTAGATGCTTTTTATTTTATAGATTTTAGTGATACTTCATACTACACAGAATAAAAAAATCAAAGGAGGTCGATTCATATAGAAAAAAATATAAAACCTTATTTTTACATGGTAAAACTTAATATGAAATGTGAAAACTGTGATAATGAATACATAAAAATTGATAATATTAAAACACATGATAAAGTAAGCCTTAAAAGTTTATCTGACTATTATGATTTAACAAAGCCATCGGAAGTTTGTGAGTGTTGCTCTTGTAAAGTATATCCAGAAGAAATTATGAATTATAAAGAATATCATATTGCTGGCGAGATATTAAAAGATAATTCTAAAAAGCCTTTTTTATATTTTGATATGAATAATAAAATAATTCCCACTAATACAATGAAACTTGTAGGAATTACTTTAGAGGGCGAAAATGAAAATGGTAAACGTGAAGCTATCGTATTAGATTTATCAGAAGAAAATCATAAGAAACTTTATAATCGAGCTAAAGATTTATGGGATAAAGGACTGGTGTCTAAATATGTTATTTGCTTTGTCGAAGATAATACTTGTTTTTCATATTCACGACCTGATAAGTTTAATTTTCAAAAATACTATCGTATGTGTGAATACATGGATAAAGAACACTACTTTGTAAAAAGTAAAATTATTAATCTACCAATGGATAAATATTTAAAGCATATTCATATAGACGAAAAATTAACTAGTATTCCTAACTATGAAAGGTCAGTTGATTATGAAATCTCTTAATTCTTTGCAAAAGCAAAATCTAACTAGACTTGGCGATTATATTAAAACAGCTCGTCAGAAAAACAATATTTCTTTACGTAATTTAGCTGTTTTAACTAAAGTTAGTTATGCGACTATTAGTAAAATTGAAAATGCTAAAGTACCTACAATTAATCCCAATATTTTAGTTAGAATATCATCTGTTTTAAAACTTGATTTGGTAAAAATGCTTGTCCTAGCTGGTTATTTTGAATTAGTTTTTCGTTTAAGATATGAAAAGGTAAATCAAAATGAATAACGAAGATAAAGTGAGTTTTGTTCCTGCTACACTACTCCCAAAAGGGTGGATATGGAAAAGGTATTATGATGGATCAGGTTGCTTACTATCGCCAGAGAAAAAGGAATTTATGATTTATGATTTAGAAACTAATGAGTATAAATTTGATAAAGATAGTGATTATGATTTTTTTCCTCTTTCATATTACTATGGTGATGGAGTTGATCCTAAAGACTTTAAACCTTTTGAATATATGGAAGAAGAAATATTAACTATATATTTAAAGTTGGAAAGTCCTTTTGAAAATCAAAGAGTTCTTGAAAGAATTAATCCATACAAAGAACTTACTAATAATTTATTTGAAGATTTTTCCTATGATGAATTAGGTTTTTATCTTGGCATCATTTCAGAGAAAAATGATTTATCCCCTAAAGAAATAGATAGCTTAATCAACTGTTGTTATTCTTGTAATTCTTCTTTTATAAATCCAATGTATCTAGCAAAACAATTAACTAAATCCATATATAAAGATAACTATATAACTATGGAAGATTTTAAAAAAATAGATTATAAAGTTTTAGATAAAATTATTAAAGAAGATAATTTTGAGTTATTAAAAGATTATTCTAATAATGACTATGAAATAAACTGAAAGGAGTTTTGATAAATGAATAAATATATAGAATTAATGAAACGTCAAAAGAAAGAACGTGATTCGTTTCCTCTTATTTTTGCATTTGATGACGACCAATTAAAAGATAGTCTAAAAAAATTAGGTTTTAAGGGAACTGACCGAGATAAAGTTCTTTATATTGGTAATAATTTTTACATATCTAAAGACAAAATGAAAGACTGGGATCAAATGAATATAAGACATATATCTGAATTAAAAGAAGAAATAAATAAAGATAAGACTGGTACAGGGTTTATCTATGATATGTTTTTTTGTGAACTTAATAATCACGAATTTTCATATACAGAAGATTATGAGGATACTTTAGAGGCTCTTAATATTACTGAAAAAGATTTACTAGAAAATAAGAATTTAAGACATGGATTAGATTTAGCAATGAAAGACATACTAGAAAAACAAGAGGATTTTGAGCTATGAATACGGATAAAATAATTACAGAGTTTCAAGCAATTACTAATAAACTTTCTGATTATGAGTTAGAAAGAAATTTGCTCTTTCAAAAACTAAAAGACTTGGAAAAAGAAAATAACAAGTTAAAAATTAAACAAGAGAAAGAAAAAGATTCCCTTTTAAAACTCATGTATGAAGTTAAAATTACTTCTAATCAAGATTTTCTTAATGTAATTAATTCTATCTTCAAAGATAAAAAATGATAGATGAAGAAGAAATAAAAAAATTCAAAAGTTACTTACCACAATACTTGCAATTATACTGTAATGTGAGTAATTTAAAAAAACACTTTCATTGTCTTAATCCTAATCACCCTGATAGACACCCTAGTATGTATTATTCGCCAAAATATCAAATCTGTAAATGTTTTTCTTGTGGCGAAAGGTATGATATATATGATTTAATTAAGTTACATTATGGTCTTACAAGTTTTAGAGAACAGCATAATAAAATTGCTGAATTATTTAACGAACTAGACCAAGTTGTTCCTACTTCTACTATCAAAGAAGATGACTATGTAGAAAAAGATTTTAGTAAATACTTTTATTATTGTCATAAAAATATTTGTAATACCGATTACTTAACTAATACTCGCCACATTGATAAAAGACTGCAAGATAAATATTTTATTGGCTATGATACAAAAAGAAAAATCATTATATTCCCATTAAATGAGCATAGCTATTTTGGTCGTTCTGCCACGTCTAATAACAAATATAAAACTAGTGGTATAGGATATTTATTTAATGAAGATTTATTAAAAAATTCTACTGACAATTCTGTTATCTATGTTACCGAAAGTATTATTGATAGCTTATCTTTAGAAACTATTATTCCTGAAATAAAAACAATTAGTCTTAATGGTTATAATACAAATCGTTTTCTATCTTTAGTAAAAGAATATGATTATAAAGGTATTTTTGTACTAGCTCTTGATAATGATAGTGCTGGTTTAAAAATTGGTAATAGTCTAAAAAATGAATTAGATAAACTTGGTATAACGTCTTTTAATAATACGTTAATTAAATCTATTGACGATGGAAAATATAAAGATATTAATAAAGCGCTTACTGAAAATAAAGAGGCTCTAACAAGAAATCTTACTTATTTTTATGAACAATATAATCTTATTTCTAAAAAATTGCGAGGTGATGATTTTGAGATCGGATAATGATAAAAGCATTAAAGAAAAGATTAAAAAACAAGATGACTTAAAGTTAGAATTTAAAAGAAAATTAGAAAATATTAAAGTAAAATACGGTGTAGAATTTGATATAACTCTGCTTGATAATAACAATATTGATAAGGTAAAATTCTATAATTTAGAATATAAAAATAAAGCTCGTGATATGAGTGTAATTTATTATAATGAAAGCAATTATTACGGTGCTTATATCTATACTGTCAATAAAGAATCGACTATGAAAGATGAATCTTATATCGTCAAAAGAAACTATCTAAATAAAAAATATAAATTAGATATGGCTATCAATGAGATTAAGCAAGTTAATGAGATTTACCGAAATAAATTACTGGAGCTTGAAAATATACAAAATGAATTATCTTCTAATGACTTAAATATGGAAAAAGAATTGAAACGACCTACAAATACGGATAATAGTTAAATGCACCATTTTTACACCACTACTTATATAGTTAATTCAATGGCTATTTAATGACTGGTGTTATTTTTATAATAAAATGGTGTTGTTTTCGCAAGTGCGAAAAGTGTTTTGCCACCGACAAAAACCTTATGAAATAAGGTTTTGTATATAATAAGGTGGCAAACATCATATCCTGTTTTTTAGATTAGTCTATTAAAAAGGTGTAAAATGGCTCGTGGATCAGTTTCCCTAGAAGATTATTTAGAAGATAAAATTAAAAGCTATATGAAAATAAATAAGATAAAAACGAAAAATAAAGCTATCAATGAAATTATATCTACCTTTTTTGAATATGAGAAAGTTTTTAAAAATATTAAAGATTTAGATAGTAAAATTGATAAACTTTTATCGACTGTTTATTTAATCAAAAGTTTAGAAGAACAAAGCTATGCAAATCATGGTTTTAGAGAAAATTCTGATCCAACTAAAGATAAATATTTAACTTCGTTTTATGATAATATCAAAAAGAATAAATATAAAATTTGGGATTAGTTTATGGAAAAATATATTAAAAAATGTATCCGTTTAAAAAAATCTATTAATGATAAAATTGATATTATTAATAACGAAATTGGTCAGCACTACTCATATCAAACCCTAGAGTATTTATTAGAATTAGGTATCTTAAAATATGAAGAAGAAAAATTACAAGCAAAACAAAATCAGGATTATATTTTAGTACTAGAAGATGTTAAAAATATTTTAGAAAAGTTACATAATGAGTAGCCCTAAAGTTATATTCATTGATAATCCTTTCTTTGCTGTAAATAATAAAGACAATAATTTTCTTCTTTATAAAGGTAAAGATAAAAACGGTAAAAGAATTTTCAAACAATGTAAAAATAAATCGGACTATTCTGTTCAAGCTAAAAATTATTTATTTGGTAATAAAGGTTTTATGACTTATTCTAGGAACGAAGAAAAAACCAATATAACATTAGAAAAATGTAATAATTCTAATTTGTTTGATTATATGATGGGTGGTAAAAAAGATATTTCTGTTATGGAAATAAATGCTATGAAACGTGAACAAATGATGATGGATAAGTTCGGTAATTTTGTAACTGATAGCGAAGCCAGTAAAAAAAATTCCTACTGGTCTAAACTCTTTGATAAAAGTAATATTCACTTGTCTGTTCTCTCTTTTAATAAAGATTATGTAGATGAGAACATTGGTATTGATAATTTACAAAAGGAACTTACTACAAAAATACTTCCTATGTTTTTAAAGCAATGTGGCTATCAAGATCCATATAAAACTATGGACTGGGTTGTTTCCTTGCATAAGGCTTTTGATAGAAATAACTATCACTTTCATATTGGTTTTATTGAAAAGAAAGAATCATATTTAGGTACGGATAACAAATTACATTTTAAACAAAGATTAAATCTTGATGACCGAGAAATGAATTTTATCAAAAGACAGTCTGTACTTGCTATTGAAAGAGCTAAAGTATTTACTCCAGCACTTATTAATCTTAATAAAAGTTTGGAAGATTTAAAAAAATATTTTAACCATAAAGACAAAAGTTTTTCTCTAAAAGATATTACTAATATTGATTTAGAATATAAAATTTTAAGATTAGGTTTCCTACTTAATAAAATGCGTACTGATAACCCTAAAAAAATTAAATATAACTCTCTACCTAAAAATAAAATTGGAAATGAAATAAGACATTTAACAAAAGATATTAAGAATGCTCTTTTTAATGATAAAGATATACAATTATCAGAAAAAGAAATTAATAAACAAATCGAAGAAATAAATAATATCTTTTTAAAAATTGATCAAGATAACTTAATAAGTAATATAGGCTTTGAAAATGCAAAAGATAGTAAACTTATTAAAGATAAGTTAGAAAAGTATGATAACTACGTTTTAAATGCTATCGTTAATAATGCTTTATATGTTTACCATAGTCGTTTTGCTACTAATCAAAATGTAAGTCTTAATGATTTACTAAACGAGGCTGTCTTACTAGTTTATCTAAACGAAAGAAAAATAAACAAAGAAAATCATAGCATATTAAAAAATAGTTTTAAAAAAAATTATCCCATAAAAAAAGCTATATACCGTTCTTTTAAAAATTTGAAATATGAACAAGATAAAGTCGCTGAACAGTTTTATGATATGCTTTCAGAAAAAAATAATAATTTATCAAAATAAGTTGTACTTTCTGTAAAATAATAGTATATTTATGTTGTCAGTATAACAACTGACGTTGAACCACTTAACTATGCCGAGCATTGTAGCATCGCACTTCTTGAAATAGTCGCTAGTATAGGACTATTTTTATTTTGCATTTAATGGTATAATTATCTCAACGACAAATAGTAATTTGTAAAGGAGGTATTTATGGGAATAGAACATTCGCAAAATT
>CANATJ010000026.1 GCA_947364595.1 uncultured Bacillota bacterium
ACGCTCGCCCCCTACGTATTACCGCGGCTGCTGGCACGTAGTTAGCCGGGGCTTTCTGGTAAAGTACCGTCACACTACCATCATTACCTATGGTAGCTATTCTTCCTTTACAACAGAGTTTTACAATCATGTAGACCTTCATCACTCACGCGGCATTGCTCGTTCAGGGTTTCCCCCATTGACGAATATTCCTAACTGCTGCCTCCCGTAGGAGTTTGGACCGTATCTCAGTTCCAATGTGTCCGATCAGCCTCTCAGCTCGGATATGCATCGTTGCCTTGGTAGGCCATTACCCCACCAACTAGCTAATACACCGCAAGCCCCTCCCAAAGCGAAGCCGAAGCTCCTTTTATTACAAATAGTTATCTATAAGTAAATCATCCGGTATTAGCTATCGTTTCCAATAGTTGTCCCAGACTAAGGGGTAGGTTACCCACGTGTTACTCACCCGTCTGCCACTAAGCGGGAATCCAAATCCAATTTTGTGCAAGCACGCAATCTTCAATGGGCCGCTTCGTTCGACTTGCATGTCTTAGGCATGCCGCCAGCGTTCATCCTGAGCCAGGATCAAACTCTCCAAAAAAATAAAAACTTTATTTTAGTTTTTGAATTTGTTTTTTCCTAACTAATTATGAATTGACATTTTGCTCAGTTTTCAAAGATCATTCATACCACTTTTTTCAGCGGTACTTCTAATATAACAAATGTACTTTACTAAGTCAAGGGTTTTTTAAAACTTTTTTTCAAATTGTCGATTTTTGTTTTTTTCCTTCGCTTTTGAAGGCCTCCTCTTGAAAAGTACTCATCTAATATATCAGAACATCAGACACAAGTCAAGCACTTTTTCGACATTTTTTTATTTTTTTATTTTTGTCTGTCGACTTCCGCCAAATGCATTAAATAATATATCAGATTCATAAAGTTAAGTCAATAAAAAAACTGCATTTTTTTATTTTTTAACTTTTAATATACTATATGCAGTTCATTCATTATAAATTACTATTTTCTTTTTTTAATTTTTGATATTTTTTTCCATAGTTAATATTAGCTTTTGCATCAAACATTACATCTCTATTTTGATAATCTGTTATCAACTCTGAAAGTGCATTGTTAATAACAACATCTAAATCATCCGAATAATTCATTTTCTTTTTATGATATTTATATTCCTGCTTATCTAATATCTTAAAACTACCATTAGGAAAAATTCTTAAATCCAAATCATAATCAATATATTTAATTGTATTATCTTCAATAATAAAAGGAGTAGCGATATTACAATAATATGTAATTCCATCTTTTTTCAATTGTACAATAATGTTATACCAACGTTTCTTAAAAAAATACATTACTGCTGGTTCTTTTGTTCTCCAAGTATTGCCTTGTGCCTCAGTAACTAAAGTTCTTTCATTTCCGAAAACAATATAATCCTTCTTTTCATCTAAAACAACCGCTTCATCCCAGCATCTATGAATATGACCATTATGTTTATAGCACTGTATCTGCAAACGATCTCCTATTTTTAATTTACCCATAATTTTCTCTCCTTATATATATTATAATGCATTTTAAAAAAAAAGAAAAGATATCATAATTAATATCTATCTTGATAAAACTTCTATTGCTTTTTCTAAATGATTATCATTATTAAGGTCTTCTGCATTAGTCTTAACCTCAATATTAGGTTTAACACCTTCACCATCTATTTTCTTTCCTTTAGAAGTAAGCCATGTTTTAGTTGTTAATTTATATTGTCCACCACTTGGTAACGTTTGCAATTCTTGAACAGTTCCTTTGCCAAAAGTTTTTTCACCAATAACCGTTGCTCCATATTGTTCTTTCAAAGCTGAAGTAACAATTTCTGAAGCTGAAGCACTACTACCATCCACAAGAACAGTAATTTTATATGACTTTGTTTCCTTACCCTTAGAATAAAATTTTTCTATCTTATTTTTTGTCTGTATTTGATAAATTGGATGTTTAGAATCTAAAAATAAAGCCAAAATATTTTCAGCAGACATTAAATGTCCTCCGGAATTTTCTCTTAAATCAATAATAAGACCATCTAAATTTGATTTTTCTAATTCCTTTAATTGTTTTTCAAATTGCTTATAAGTATTATTAGCAAAAATAGTTGTTTTAATATAGCCTAGTTTTTTATTATCCCTTTTAATGAGTTTTGAAGTAACTGATTTTAATTCAATTTTCTCAATTGAAATTTTAGCTTTCATTTCTTTAGCATTTCTTTTAAAGGTGATTTCAAATGATCCACGTTCCTTTTTAATTAAAGATGAAAATTCAGAAATCTTCATATTAACCGTACTTTTATCTTTAACTTTAACAATTATATCTCCAACTTTAAGGCCTGCTTTACTCGCTGGAGAATCATCAATAACCTTATAAACAACTATATCATTTTTTTCATTATTATATACTTGAATTCCTGCCCCATCATAAGTACCTTCCAAATAAATATTAAAATCACTATCAACAGAGCCCACATAAGCCGAATTTTTATCAAGCGTTGTAAGCATTCCAGCTATAGCCGAATCTACAAGTTCAGATTTATCAACCTTTCCATAATAATTATTAACAATATATTCATAATTTTTCACAAAACTTTGAAGCTCATCATCAACTCTTTTAGCATTACCATAAACTATATTATAAGTAATTAAACTTCCCATAACAAGGCCAACCATTGAAATTAACAATAATAGTATTACAACTTCAGATGTTTTAAAAGTAGCCCTTTTTTTCGTATCTTTAGGTTTCTTTTCTATTTCAAAATCACCTAATGACTTTGAAAGTTGTTTTAATCTATTTTTAGTATTCATTTCACTTTTTTTCATCTTATCACCTTTTATCTAATATATAGTATATCACAGATAAAGAAAAAAAAGATACCAAAGTATCTTTTAATCTAAATCTTGTAATTTTGATTTTATTGATTCATAACCATCATAAGTATCATCTATTTTATGATCTTTAACCTTAACAAGCGTAGTTCCTGTCACCTTAAATTTAGTCATATCAGAACTATAATTTTTTTCTTTTCCTAAATAATCGCTATTAAATATATCATTTAGTTTAGCATAATAAATCTTATCAGCCTCTTCATTAGCTTTGATAGTTTGAACTAAAGTTTCATATTCACTTAATCTATTATCTTTTTCATCTTCAATTAAAACATAATAAGTTCCATCCATATTAAGCATTGCACCTATCATTAAATTCTCATATTGAATTTCTGTTTTAACCTTTTCCTCATTCTTATTAGTCACTTCATCAGCTTTTTTAGTAGCTACTACTGTAATCCCATAAAACACAAGCATAATTCCAGTAACTATTAATACAACCTTAATTAAATTAGTTAATTCATTTGAACCAGACGTTTCGTAATGAAGTTGTCTTTTCGCTTTTTCAATAGTTTTTTGCTTATTTAAATTTTTTTCTGATTTAGATTCATTAAAATCATTTTTAACAATTTTTTCAGAATTTACATTTTGATTTTTTAATTTACTACTTTTTTTATTGCTTTTCTTTTTTGCCATTTTATCACCTATGGCTTATTATAGCACATTTAATTTAATTTTTAAACATCTATTTTCCAACTGGAATTACAGAAACTGAATTTGCCACATTCATAAGTTCTGCTTCGCTCATATTATCGGCAACAACATAATATTCAATTCCATTATTAACCCAAGATACCATATTGTCTGAAACTGCTGCTACACTTGTAGCCATTTGATAAGGTTCGCCATAAACAGACTCTATCGCAAATTCATCACTAACAGATGCAGTTTGCTCAACAAGCATAAACGGATTATCACCTTCAAACGTCATAATAACTCTTTGCCCACCGTCTAAATCAACAGTATCTTTGCTAGAAAGCTTAGTATTATTAGGAATATACATTGGATATATTTCTTCATCTATTTTACTAACAGTTCGTGAAGTTTCTTCTACCTTAGCCACCTTCATATTTTCGTTAAGCGTAAAATATTTGTTTTTAAAATTAGCTTTAAAATCAACTTTTTTAAAATTCATTTTTATAAGTACATCGCCATCTTCATTCATAACCTCAACTTTAACTGGACTTAATTTTTTATCAAAATAAATATTTTGTTTTACTAAATCACTATTATTAGGATAATTTACACCCGTTGTAAAAACATAGTTTCCTTTTGACTGTTTAAATTGTTTTTTGCTGTCATTTTGAATATCCGAAAGTAATGTTTGTAATAAATAAACTTGCGAATTATTATATGGCCAATCACTTTGGAATTTAAAACTTTTATTTAATGTTGGAGTTAAAACATAAACACCATCTGAGTTTTTCAAAATTATTTGTTCGTGATTATTTGTTTTATTTTTTAAAGATACTCTAAATTTATCATTTTTTGCATAAGAAACATCAACATTATATTTATATACATCATCATTATTTATTATTTCCATCTCACCAGACAAATTATAACCTTTTATTTTTTCAATTTTCTTTTCTAAATCTTTTTGTGCGTCATTAACGCTATATTTTCCACATCCTATCAATAAAAAACAAAAGCATAAAATTAAACAAATTTTTTTCATTTTTTCACCATCTTTCAATTTCAATTAATTATATGGATGGTTTATTTAAAATATGAATGAATATTTATAATTTTTTGGGACATTATAAGTAATAGAAAAGGAAGGTGGAATTATGGAAACATTACAAAAAATATGTTTAGTATTAACAATTATTGGAGCCGTCAATTGGGGATTAATTGGATTATTAAACTTTAATTTAGTTGATACCATATTTGGAGTTGGTTCTATGCTAACAAGAATAGTTTATTCTATAGTTGGTATAGCTGGTTTAATCAATATTGGTTTATTATTCGTTCATTTAGAAACAAAATAAAAATCTATCAAAAGATAGATTTTTTTACATTTTATAATAATTATATAAAGTAAGTAAGTTTGAACATCCGTCAACTATAAGCATAATACCCATAATTCTAATAAATAAAGTTACCATTGTAAATGGATTAGCCACAAGAAAAACGCCAAAACCAAATATTATAATAGCTATAATTAAAGTATGCCACCAATCTTCGTAATTATATTCCTTTAAATTAAAAGCAAGCTGTACCTTATTAGCTGAATCTAAAAGAAGAAAAATACCTATTACTAATGGAACAAATGAAGCAAACACCTCTGGACTAGCATAAATATAAACACCAAAGATAATAAATAAAATTGACATAAATAAAGTTAAATTTATAAAAGGTGTTCTTACAACACTACGCATATAAGTAACAGCTCCTGAAACTCCCAAAGCTATAAGTAACAAAGCAACAATATAGCAAACAATATTACTAACAGATGCGGGAGCAATTACCATAACAAGGCCAACTACCAAATAAATTACCGCCAAAACGATTAAATTATTTTTTACTTCTGATAGTACTTGATCCTGAATACTTTTTTCCTTTTTTAAAACTTTTTTCTTTTCCATTTTATCCTCCTATTATCTACATATTATAATAAAACTTTTTTTACATTATGTCAATTAAAGAAAAAGAAATAGCCTAAACTATTTCTCTACAACTCTAATTTTAACACGCTTAGTTTTTGATAAATATTGAACCCTAGAATCCGTTCCTTCAACATGAACAGACACTTCATATTCACCAGGTTTATAATCTTTAAGATCAATATATGCTGTGATATCATCAGATTCTAATTGTCTAAGAACTGAATCAACACCCTTAACATTTACTGAAACCTTAATATCATTTTCAGATAAACCTTGAACATTATATTTATCATTTAAATTACGAACATCAATATTAACATTATCAATATCTTTGCTAGTCGCATCGCCTAAAGTAAGTCTTACTGTAACATTAGTAAGTGACATTGATTTAATACCTTTAGGTTTTGTAAGTTCAAGCTTATATTCACGATCTTCTTTTAAGCCTTCCACATCAACCTCTACTGGTACAAATTGTAAATCTTCAAGAACGCTTTGTCTTCCATATACCGTTACTTTAGATTCGTTCATTTGCGTAGTACTTATCGCCTTTCCAAATCCAACTTCACCTTTTGGAACAATTTTGATAGGTACTTCCTTGCTAGGTGAAGAAATATCCAAATCCACACTTATCTTAGATGGAACTATTTCAACATCTAAACTATTACCATCTTTATCATATGCTTTTAAAGGAACATCTTTAAGAGTTACTGTTCCAGTATCTTGCATACTTAACCCTTCTACATCAACAAGGGCTTTAACGGTTGATACCTTAGTTAAACTATTAACCGCATTTTTATCATCGGTTCCCTTAATAACAACTCTATCAACTTCTGGTGTTACATTATCTATAATAAGCTTTGGATCCAAATTATCTTGATTTAATAAATCCGTTGTTAAAGTTTTTGTTTCTGAAACTTTAGGATATATATTAACTGTAGCAACAGAAGGATTAACACTATAATCAATTGAACCAATTGGTTCTGTGTATTCTATATTAACCTTATGTGTTCCTGGTTTTAAACCAGATAAATCTACTGTTACCTTAGAAGTTGATGATTGTTTTGCAATAAACAAATCAGAACGACTTCCCATTAAAGTAATATCTACAACATCAGGTAAACCTTCTACAACATAAGCTTCTTCATTATAAACTGTTTCAACTTTTTGATCTTTTAAAACCTCGGCCGTTTTATTACTAAAAACCATAATTCTTTGATCAAGTATAATAAATACAAGCACCGCTAAAAATAATGAAACAAACAATAAAGTATCAGTTCTTGACAACCAATTTTCCAATGACTTATTTGAACTACCAAATCCCTTAGCAACTTTTACGATTATTCTTGTAAAAGGCATAATAATTTTTTTATCAATAAAATTAATTATTCTCTTTAATAAACTTTTATTAGTTTTCATCTAAAGTCCCCTCCTTTACATTGTCTAATATTTTTTGCGAAGGAGCTAAAGCTTCTAATAAACGAATTCTAACCTCGTCTAAAGAAAGATTATAAATAAGTTGTCCATCCATAGCGATTGAAATACGTCCTGTTTCTTCTGAAACTATTAAAGCTATACAATCAGACCTTTCAGAAATTCCTAAAGCTGCTCTATGTCTAGTACCCAATCTTTTACTAATAGCCATACTGTCACTAGTTGGGAATACCGCACCAGCACATACAATCTTATCACCTTGAATAATTACCCCTCCATCATGAAGTGGATTATTAGTATAAAAAATTGAAGATAATAAAGGTCCTGAAATATCCGCATAAACCTTTTGAGCCTTTTCAACATAATTAGCCAAACTATTATCACGTTCAATAACAATTAAAGCTCCTATACGTAATTTACGCATATAATCAACTGAGCTAGTTATTTCATAAACAGATCTTTCAAGTTCAGATAAAGTTAAAGTTTTATGTTTACCAAGCAATTTTGCCCTTCCTAAATGCTCAAGAGCATCCCTAATTTCAGGTTGAAAAATAACAATTAATGCAAGTGGCGCCCACTCAATTACATAATCAATTAAATAACCGATAGTAACTAAATTTAATAAATCAGATAAAACCTTAGTTACAACAATAATTACTATTCCTTTAAATAACATAATCATTTTTACGTTTTTTCTTAAGTTCTTTAAAACATAGTATAATAAAGCCCAAACTAACATTACATCTAATATTTTTTTTGATAATTCAATAATCGTTTCAATAGTCATTGCATACCTCCATCTATAATATAAATTATATCATAATTAACAAACATATAAAACCTTCTTTATAAAATTAACTCCAAAAGCTACATAAAAAAAGATGAAAATCATCTTTTAAATTTTCCAAACATCATCATCATCTAATGATTGATTATTATTCTGTGGTGTTTCTACTGATAAATTATCATTCACCGGTTCAGCTTCTTTATTAACTGTATCTTGTGAAGAAGTTGCCGTCAAAGAATTATCAACATTTTCATTTACAGGTTCAACATTTACTTCCTCATTTGTCATTGGAATAAATGACCAATCATCAGCTGGAGCATTATATACAGTTTCAGCTGTTTCATCTTTAGGAGTCACATTATCATTCCAAACGTTATCTCCTTCTACATTTAAAACCTCTACAGATGGATCAGCCGGCGTATTATCTACCATTGTTGCTAGACCTGCATTTTCTGGCATTACATCTAAAGTTGGTTCTTCAATTTTTTCTTTTGGCTCTTCTTTTTTAGGCTTTTCTTCCTTTGGAATTTTTGCCAAAGCCTTTTTAGCAAAATCTGTCCCTTCAGATAAATATCCAATTAAGGCCATAACAAATATTATAGCAAATAAAATAATCCAAAACATCCAATTAGTTAATATTTCCATAAACTCACCTTTTTATTCTATAAACATAATAACATCTTTCAAACCTATTTTCAAGGTTTTTCTAAATAGTCCTCGCCCTTAAAAGGTTCAAACCTAAGCAAATCATTATAATCTTGTTGGCGCAAAGCCTCATATACCATGATTGCCACACAATTAGATAAATTAAGAGCACGAACCTTATCAGTCATTGGAATACGTAAACATGTATCCAAATGATCTTTCAAAATTTCTTTTGGAAGGCCACTACTTTCTCTTCCAAAAACCAGATAAATATTTTCATTTTTATTACTATAGTCAAATGAAGAATGTGGTTTCTTTCCATATCTTGTTAAAAAATAAAATTTACCATCATTTTTACTTTTAAAATCCTCAAAATTTTCATATACAGTATAATCACATTTATCTATATAATTTGCTCCACTTCTTTTAACTACCTTTTCATCTAAACTAAAACCTAGTGGTTTAATCAAATGAAGTTTAGTATTAGTGGCTGCACAAGTTCTCATAATATTTCCCGTATTCTGAGGAATCTCTGGAGAATATAAAACTACATTAATCATTTTCCATCATTCCATAATCACTCAAGATACTTTCAATTTGAACATTTGAATATTTATGTACATTGTTAAGTACCTTAGAAATTTTACCTTCTTCAAAAATATAAATTGTAGCAGAAGAAGAAGTTGTAACTTTATTTGCAACATTATTATTTAAACTAAACTTATTTTTTAAACTATTAGTAAATGAATTTTTATCAACACCATCAATATTTAAATACAAAATATCTTTTTGCATTGATAATTTTTGAGCAATACCTTTAAAACTATTTTCAAACGGTTTTACCAAAGCATCTTGGCCAGATGACACATAAAGAATAAAATTTGGACTTTCTAAACTATAGTTTTGAATTTCCTCTTCCTTTATTTCACTAACTACATCTTTCATTACAGAATTTCTAGAATAATACTCTTTAGTAGTATTATACCATCCACGAGCATAAAAAACTCCAATTACTGTAAGTGACACTACAACAAACAAAATAATATAATTTTTAGTTGGTATTTTCTTTTCCATTTTCTGGCCTCCTTATTATAAGTTTAACACAAATGCCTACTATTTTCAAACATCCTATATAAGTGTATGAAATTTAATTAAAGGTCATTCCCTGTATCAATTTCTTCAAGTGTAACTTCTGGTAAAACAATGTTTTGTTGTTCACATATTTTTTCAAATTTTTCTCTAAATGCCTTACATTCTTTAACCCTGCTATCTGGATAAATACGCTTACTATTTCGAATAGCCATATAAACATCCATTATTCCAACTTCAGGTTTATCATCAAAAAGTGCATTAGAAAATGCCAAAGACAAAACAGACAAAGAAACATCTGGATACATTGCTGATAATCCATATACACGTTTATATTCAGAAGTAGCATCAACAATAGATTCCATAAGTAAAGAAGTAATATAATGATTATTAATCATTTTAATACCTGTTTTATTTTCTATTTTTGGAATAGTTCCCATTAAAATTTCAATAGTTGCCTTTTTGTCAGGTTCTTCAACATCAATTCTATCAAAACGTCTTAAAAAGGCTCTATCTTTAACAATATAAGTTTCATATTCAATAGTCGTAGTTGCTCCAATAGCTTTAATATCTCCTCTATCTAAAGCTGGTTTTAAAATGTTAGCCAAATCCATTGGGCCATCTTCATTACCACCAATTAAAGTATGAACCTCATCAATAAATAATATTGTTTTAGGTGCTCTTTTAAGTTCATTTACAATTAGATTAGTAACTGATTCTTCCTTGCCATTAATAACCATTGTTCCTAACATTGAAGAAGAATTAATTTTCAAAATATTATAACCCTTTAAAGCCATTGGTACATCACCATTTTGAATTTTATAAGCAATTCCCTCAACAATAGCTGTTTTACCTATACCTGGTTTACCAATAAGTAAAGCTGATTTATCTGGAGTAAGTAAAACTAACATCGTTTTTTTTATTTCTTCTTCTCTAGCAATAGCTGGATTTGTAATATATTTTTTAGTAGTTAAATTTTCACAATAATTAGTTATAATTGGAAATTGTTCTGCACTTAAACCTATATTTAAATTATTGTTTTCTTCAAACAAGTTTTCTACATCCATGTTATCACCTCTTTATATAACCATTTTCTTTCAACTTATAAACAATTTTACTGTATTTAGCATTTCCAACAATTCTATTATAATTATCTTCTTCGTTACCTTTTGTCATAAATACTGTAGTTGGCGTTCCTGTGATTGAAAAAGTACTAATTAAAATAGATTCTTCCTCATCAGAAAGTTTGCTTAAATCAATATATTTAACATCAACATTATAGTCACTAATAACTTCATTTAAAGTCACTTTATAATTTTTACATGCGCTACAAGTTTCTGAGCCAATCATTAAAACAAAATTTTCCTTATTATCAATCATTTCATTTAATCGTTTATAACTGATTTCATGATAAGTTTTATTTGAATTACATCCACTTAATAAAAATATTGCACAAATTAATATCAAAATCTTTTTCATAATATCCCACCTTACATAATTATATAACAAAAAAGCACAAAAAAAAAGAAAATAAAAAATAAAGATTAAGATTTCTTTATTTTTTGTAAACAATAAGTTGGTCAGTAGTTAAATAAATAACATCATTTTGATTAGAAATGTCATTTGCAGATGCTCCTAGTTTATTAGTCACATCTTTTAAAGTATCATCCATTCCGGTTACATAAAAAAATACGCCATTATTAGGTAAAACCAATTCTTGATCTGGATAAATCACATCATTTTCCCCAAGACCATTAAGTCTAAGTAATTGCGTAGGATCAAGATTATACTCTCTAGCAATCCCATAAACAGTGTCGCCTTTTTTTACCTTATAATATCTAAAATAAGAATTTTCATTACCCTTACTAGGAATAACAATATAATCACCACCAGATAAAACAGCACCAACCATTAAACCATTTAATCTAGCTAACTCCTCTGTATCTACTCCTAATTTTTCCGCTATTGAAGCTAACGTATCGCCACCTTGAACTTGATATATTTTATACATATTTTCACCCCAATTTAGTATATGTAAAAAGACTAAAAAAGGGATAAATTACTTAACAAAATATAATATATTTTTATAAACAACAGCAATCTAATTAAAAAGCCCAGCCAGCAAAAACACAAAAGAATAAACTATAAACTAGTGGAGGTATATATGATAAATCAAATTCTTTCTTTAAATCCTGTTGTTCAAGCTGGACTTGCGACCTTATTTACTTGGAGCATCACCGCCATTGGCGCATCACTAGTATACTTTTTCAAAAAAATAAATAAAAATCTCATGGATGGTATGCTTGGGTTTGCTGGTGGTGTAATGATTGCCGCATCATTTTTCTCATTAATCGCACCCGCAATAACAATGGCCGAAAATTTAAATTTAATTCCATGGCTAATAGTATTTATAGGCTTCTTTAGTGGAGGATTACTACTATTCATAGGTGATAAAATATATGACATATATGAAAAAAAACATCCTCAAAAAGATGAACACTTTAATAAAAAACGTTGTATCATGTTAGTAAGTTCCATAACCTTGCATAATATTCCAGAAGGCATGGCAGTTGGCGTTGCTTTTGGCTCTGTAATATATGGATTAGAAGGTGCCACATTAATCGCCGCTTGGACCCTAGCACTAGGTATTGGACTTCAAAACTTTCCAGAAGGTACAGCAGTAAGCATGCCACTTAGACGAGAAGGTTTAAGTCGTAATAAATCATTTTTCATTGGTCAATTAAGTGGAATCGTCGAACCCATTGCAGGTATATTTGGCGCTATATTAATAATGAAAATCCAAATACTATTACCATTTCTATTAGCATTTGCTGCTGGAGCAATGATCTATGTTGTTGTCGAAGAATTAATTCCAGAAAGTCAAACAAACAAAAAAAAGGACCTTATGGCCCTATTTACTTTAATTGG
>CANATJ010000027.1 GCA_947364595.1 uncultured Bacillota bacterium
AAAAAAATAGATTAGTTGCACTGAACTAATTTATTTGTATAACTGCCTGTCGTACAAAAAAGACTGTCATTACTGACAATCTTTTTGGTAAATTACTATTTGTCATTTAGATAATTATACCATAGATACGGTTATTTAGATAGCTATTTCATTTGACTTTTTGATAAGATAATCTAAATCTTTATTTTTCATTTTGTCATTGATTTTTTTGATAATCATTTGACTATAATTACAAATAGTTTCTAAAGATGAATCAATTTCTTTAAAATCTTTATTTTTCGACCAACTATAAAGATAAGTTTCGCTAAATTCTGGAACATTAAGATTAAAGTAATTAGATACAACATAAGCGATCGATTCAGCTTCAGTTTCATATTTATTTCTATTATTTTGATATTCTTTATAATTGTTTTCTAAATTAGTATGAGCTAGAGAGTGAGCAAATTCGTGAAGTAAGGTTTTAAATTTTACAAGATTAGTTTGATTAGCACCTATAACGATTTCTTTATCCTGAAAATTGCAATAACCATCTTCTTTAATACCTTTTTTGTATTTTAGATTAAAGCCATTATCTTTAACTAATTCTTCTAGGGTATTAAGATATTCTTTTGCATTTTCATTATCTATTGAGGGGTGCAACTTTTCTTTAATATCTTCATAAGGCATAGTACTATCAGATATATCGAAAACCGTACCTAACGAAAAATATGATAACTTTTTATGATGAAAGGTAAATGTATCGTTATCTTTGTCTTTATACATTTGCTTTTCTTCATCAGAAAGAGAATTATAGTACTTTAAAGTATTATCTCGGTTATCTTGTACTATGGTACTAAATCTAGGAACAATAATAGAAATAGAATCAGGGCTTTTCTTAACGGAATATCCTAACTTTTTATATGTTTGAAAAGGGGCTACAAAAGTAGCATTAGGTTTTTGTAGAAATATAAGTAAAATGTTATTATGACTGTAATTATTAAATTTTCCTATATTATCTAAAAATAGTTTAATATTAGATGGATTATTAAATAATTCAATAGCTTTGTTTTTTAAATTTTCGGTAATAGATAAAATATCTTTTTCTAATTGTTCTTTATTATCAGATGTAGGAATTTGTTTTTTTAACTCTTTAATTTTATCAAATTGTTCTTTAGCATATTTATTCATTATTTTTCCATATCTTGATCTTGAATAAGTTCTTGTTCTTTACTATATTTAAAATCTTGAACTTTACTACTAATCATTGGTGGGATAATTCCTACGTCTTTATGAAAGAAACTGTCATAGATTATTTGTAAATCGTCTTTAGATAAATCGCAGTCGTATTCTTTAGCAACACTAATAACATAATTATCAAATTCTTTTTTAAAATCATTTGTTAAATTCATAACTTGTCCTCCTTATCTTTTATAGTATCTTCAATTCTTTTTTTAGCGGTTAAAAAATAATCTTTATTTTTTTCTATACCGATAAATTTACGATTACTACCAGCATTAATAACAGCTATACCAGTAGTACCTGATCCCATAAAACAGTCTAGTATGGTTTCATTTTCACGAGAACTATTTAGCACTAATGATTCTATGATTTCTAAAGGTTTAATTGTGGGGTGTTTATATAGCTTTTTTTCTTTTTGAGTAGTTGGTAAATAATATACTGTTTTAGCAAGTTTATAATTAGCTGGATTACAATAACCACGTTTTCTAAAATAAAGGCAATATTCTTTATCATTAAGATACTTATTATTAAAAAGTGGCATAGCATTAGTTTTATTCCAGATAATAATTTCATAAGAACAGTTATGCTTGCCGATAAAAAAATCTAAATATTGTCTTATTTGAGCAAGATTACACCATATATAGATGTTTACTTTATCTTGTATCCTGATAAACTCATTTAATATAGATAAATCATAGTTATCAATTAGATCAGCATCAGTTAATTCTTTTTCTAGTGATAACAGAGTTTTAGCTAATCGGCTTTTTCCTTTTTTACCACCATCCATATTTAATAAATAAGGTGGATCTATAATAATTAAATCAATAGAATTATCTTTAATATCTTTTATTAATAAATTACTATCTCCATGTAATAATTTAATATTATCTATAATATATATCACTCCTTTTTTTATTGGCTAATTTATATCTAGTTCTAACTCTTTCTCTATCTCTAGTGGACAATGTACGGACATTTGTCCTTTTTCCATTTCAATACGTTTTCGATACTCTCGTTTACGGTCAGCTTCAGTAGAACTTTTACCTATATATGACTGTATATCAGACATATAAATAGTACCATTTTGTAAGATTTCAATAAGCCCTAGAGCCTCAAATATTTTAAGGGCTTTTTCAACGTCATTTAGATTATGTCTTATTACTTTTGCAATTAGATTAGGGTTATATGGAATTTTGTTATTGAAAAGTAATCGACCATCATTTTTTAAACTTTTAAGATAGAGTTTTAAGAGAATATTAGAATAAATATAACCGTTTTCTTGTGATTCAAGTATAATCAATTCTTCACTATCAAAAAAGTTGTCTTTTAGCTTTAAATAATAATATTTATGATTATCAGCCATTAGGGTTTATCTTTACGTTTCAGCTTATCTTGAACAGCAAGAAGTTTATTACTTAATTCAACTGATTTTTCTTTAGTAGTTTTTAGTTCTTCTAATAAAATATCTTGTTCAATTAGTAGTCTTATGTATTCAGCTCCACTAACAGTAAGAGCATTTGATTTGTCTATTAAATGATTTTTCTGTTTCTTATTCAAAACAAACTCGAAGTCTTTATCAAATTGTTTTTTCCTCAATATAGCTCCTCCTTTCAGTAGGGGATTTTATCTACTAATTTAGCGACAACTACAATTTGTTTACCTTTGTTTTGCTGGTCGCAAGTAGTTAGTATTAATTCGGTAGTATCTTTTGTTTTTGTAAAATTTATTGTACCGTCTTTATCTTGTCGTTCAATTTTTGAAACTTGATAAATGTATTTTTCGTTTTGATAGTAGATAAATACTTGATCGTTTTCTTTTAATTTGTATAACCTATGAAAATAAGCAATCCTTGAATTACCAGAGTGTCCAGCAAGTGCAAGTGTACCATTTGTAACATTTGGCATATCAGAATTTTGTAATATCTCTACATTTTTATCTACATTATTATTTTTATCGTTAATAGAAAATAAGCCACGTTTTAGACTGATTTTAGGAATTTCTAATACAGCGATATAATCATAAGTAAAATTTGTATTTTGTGATTCTTCGGAAGTAGAAGAAGATTCCTCAACAATAACCGTTGTATCAGGTTTATAATCTAAAAATTCCTGTATAGCTTTATCTTCTTGTTTATCTAAATAACAATTAGAAAAAAATTTTAAAGAGATAAGGATTATACCTAATAATATGAAAAGAGAGCCGATAATAAAAACTCGGCTCAACTTTCTATTTTTTATTTTTCTTTTTTTCATATATGATTGCTCCAATTCCACCTAGAATAGCAAGACCACCTAAAACGTAAGTAATATCAATAGCATTTACTCCTGTATTAGGTACTTCGATTTCTTTTTCATTAGTCATAGTAGATTTAATGATTTGACCATCCTCTGTAATTTCAAAGAACTGTTTTTCAGTATTTAAGATATAGCCCTCTGGAGCTTCACTTTCAATTAGATAATATTTACCGATAGGCATATCGTCAATAACGATTTTACCGTCTTTGTCAGTATATCCCTCGAATACCTTTGTGCCATCTTCTTTAAATATTTCTATTTTAGTGTCAGGAAGTGGCTCGCCAGTTGAAAGGTCGGTTTTAGTAAATTCTAAAGTACCTTTACCGTATTCATTATTTAAAGTAAATGTTTGATATACTACACCAGTATATTGGTCTTTATATTTTAATTCAAATTCGTAAGTGTTCGGATCGATAACATTATTATGATTAGATTTAACTTCTTTTAGGTTGTATTTTCCTAAAGGTAATAACATATCGCCTAAAGAAGCATATCCATTTTTATCAGTAATTAAAGTTGTAATTAATTCGCCTTTTGAGTAGTATTTCTTACCACCAGCGATAATGTCCTCACTAGCTCTTAATTCAAAAACAGCTCCGTCAAGTTTTATTTTCTCGTAGTGATAACTACCATTTTCAAAAACAACTTTCTCGCCATCTTTATAAATTTCGACTTGTCCTTTGACTTGTTCGTTTTCAAATTGAGTTTCAAAAATAACTCCATAAGTAGGATCAGTAATTAACTCTGAATCCTCGCCGATAGTAAATTCTTTAGACTGTTTATTCCATAAATAACCATCTAAAGACTGATCGACTTCCTCTAATCTATAAGTACCTGCACTTAATGGAAGTGGTGTCATTAAAATACCATCTTCATTAGTCATAAATTCACATTGTACTTTGTCGGTAGTTTGACAAACATACTCATTATTATCAACATCAAATATTTTAAATTTAATACCACTTCTAGCAATGATATTACCTGTCTCTTTATCTACCTTTACAACTTTTAATTTAGCTTTAATTTCAGCATTTGCAAGCAATTTATAGATAGGATCATCAGCACTTTCATTTACTGTAATTTCAAAATCCTTTACAAATTCATGGTCTTGAGTACTAGTAACTTGTTTAATAGTATATGTACCATAAGGAAGTGTTGCAGTAGCATAACCGTTTTCATCAGTAGTAATACTAGTTACTTTTTCGCCACTAGATTTTAAATAAATATCAAAAGTTACGTTAGCCTCGCCAGTTAAGAAACCAGTTTGATCTGATGCGTAAACCTTAAATATTTTTAAATCTCTTTCTATAACTTTCTCACTTACGTCAACAAGAGGATATAAGTCATCTTTCGTGATTTCAAAGTAATACTTTGTTTCGTTTAATTCGTATCCAGTAGATGCTTTTTCTTCTTGTAAATAGAAAGTACCTAAACTTGGTAAGTAGTCGCTCATGACATATTCGCCACCAACTGATTCTATTTGACCGACACGTTTACCGTCCATAGAATAAATACCAAATATAGCTCCGTCTAGGGTAGCGTCGCCTTGTGCGATACCTAAACCTGTGTCAGCATCAACTTTTTTTACTGACACCTTACCACCAACAATATTTATTTTTAAATCTCTATCAATAGGATCGTAATATCCTCTTGACATTAAATCTTGGCTTTTTGGATGGACATATACGATAGCAGGACTAGACATATTTTTATCTCTTTTAGTAATAGTAATATTACCGTTACCAACTTCATTAGCAGTAATACTTAATTTGTTACCATTAATACTAGCACTTACACCATCAGTACTTTTAATTTCAAATTTATTTAAGACGTTATTAGCATCAGTTAATTCTATTGTTTCGCCAATAGTCATGTCGATAGTATCTTTATCAAATTTAGGAGTAATATCGTGTTCAGCAACTAAACGATTTAACTCATTAATTTCATCAGTATATTTTGTAATACGATTTCCGTCCAATTTATCTGTGAAATAAATGTCGTATCCATGTGGGACTGTTTGCCAAATAAGGAACTGTGTTACAGAATACCATTTAATATCAGTATGATTACCATATCCATAACCGTAGTACGCAAGTAAACTAATCCTTCGCCATTGTTCGTTTGTCATATTAGCAATATATGACTGATTGAAGTCTTTTCCTTGATAAATAGTTGATCCACTAGTTATTGGAGTACCTGGCTCGATGCAATATACAAACTGACCGTCGCTATTTCTTGTGATAACGGTCATTTGTTGATATTTCCTTGTACTTCCTTTTACTTTCAAAATATAATCGCCTTTAATATACTGGGACTTTTCATTAAATGTATCATTATATGTTTTAGCCTGTACTGTTATACTAGGAATACATGATACACCAACTAAAAGTAGAAGAAAGCCATTAATTATTTTCTTTTTTAAATTCTTCATATAATAAATTCCTCCTTAATTTTAGCCAAAAGAAAAAAGCCTATTAAGGCTTTGGAATATCCGAATATTCAACAAGTTTATCATCTTTTGTTTTCATTGTTAATTGATAATAAGTATCACCACAGTCATCAGTTGCGTCCATATATTCATAACCAACAAAACCGTAGATTTCTTTATACTGTTCTGCCGTAGCCTTTAACTTATCTAAACTGTCAAAGTCAGCTCTAAAAACAACATAAAATAATTTTGGAGTACAGCTCGGTGTTTCTACTACTTTTGGTGGAGTAGTAGGCTGTTTTGTAGTTGTTTGATTATTGCTTGGAGTTTGTGGCTGTGGTGTTGTATGAACATTATTATTCGGATTTTCTTTTGGTGTTTCTTCTATATTTTGTTTTTCTGTTTCATTAGTTTGGGGAGTTGTTTTTTCAGAATTAGTTTCTTCTTTTTCTGTTTCTTTGTTATCCGTTTTATCTTTTTTTTCTTTTTCTTTTAAATTAGTTTTAAGTTGTTTAGATGTATCAACTTTTGAGCTACTATCGTTACTAAAAAAATGAAAAGCGACAAAACTAGAAACTATAACAGTAATAGCAAGTAATGAAATTAAAATTATCTTCTTCCTAGACATATTTTTCCACCTCTTGCCAGCACTATAACATCTATTAAATCATTTGTCAAAAGTGCAGAATTAAGTCATAATATACCTCCTTATGAGCCTTTAAAAATTATTGATATATTTATCTAATCCTAAAAATACACAGAATTTGATAATAGCACTTTTCTTTAAACGATCATATTGGTATTGATGTAAAATCATAGCTTCTTGTATATAAGTCTTTTTTTCCTTATTCATAAAGCAACGAATAAATAGTTCCTTTTCTTCTTTAGTAAGTTTTTCCAAAGCACTTGGATATTTTACTATTAAATCCCTTAATTTATCTTTGCTATCATATTCATAAATCATAAATGTTTCGATTTTACTACAAGTATTACGAACACTAGATTTACCAGCAAGTTCCACTTCATAAGTAGGCGTAATTCGGATATAGTAATCTTTATCGTCAAGTATTAGGGTTGCCGTTTCTACTAATTCCAAAAAGGCTTTTACTATTTCTTCTAGTTTTTTTACATCAAACTGTTTAATCATAAAATCAGTTAAAACGTGTGTGTAATTCATAACAATTCCCTCCAACTATGAAAAAAAGAGCAACAGCCAGTTTATCGGTTGATAAAAAAGCTATTACTCTTATGTTTAAGTGATAAGTAAAATGTTTTATTGCCGTAACTTTTGGATTTTGGGGGAAAGTATCCCTTATGATCGCTTGAAAATTTGCAATAGTGCATTCACAAATCACCCCCTAACATATAAAACAATTAAATTGCCTTATATGTTAGCACAAAGTAGTAAAAAAGACTATTCCCATTTTACAGGGAATAGTCGTAACAACAAGCATAGGCTCATTTGCTTATAGTTTTTACTACTATACACATTGTACCACGCATTTTATAAAAGCCAATACCTAAAAAAAATATAAAATAAATATAATAAAAATATAAAATTATTTATTTACCATTTTCTTCATACCACATAATTTGGTGTAACTCACATTTAAGAATATGACAGATTTTAGCGAGATTAAATAAATCAACTCTATATAAAACTTGTCCATTAACATATTTATAAATGGTATCCTTATCAATTCCAGAGAGTTGACTTAATTTATATGGTGTCATATTTCTTAACTCGAGCATAGGCTTTAAATCAATAACAATAACCCCAGTTTGTTCTTTTACAAGCATTATATACCTCCATTTCATAAACACGTTATCAAATGAAAAATGGTAGAACTAATCTGTTTATAGACTAATACTACCATCTATATTATATATAATTACAAGTAAAATTTATCTACCATATATCATTGATATATATAATTATATCATAGTTTTAAGTGCTATTGTGTAATTATTGCTCGTCATTGACAGTTTTTTAATAAACTAGCAGATAAACTTTCAAGATCGTTATTTTTTATTAAATCTTTTAAGGAAGAAAAATAGGTGTTTGCTTCTTCTAAATTGTTATAAGTTTTTGCGTTCAAGTTTGAAAACGTATAATCGGTATCAAAAATAATCATAGACACATAGTAATTACTATTCTGTTTTTTAATAAAAGCTCCAAAAGTAATATTATCTTTTTTTTCTTCAAATTGATTAACAAGGTTATCATTTAATACACTTTTAACTTTATCAGTTGGATTTGTAAATTTTTGTGCTAATTCAAAAAACTTTTTTTGTAATTCAATATTGCTTTGCGATGTTAATTTTTCTTTCAATTCTAAATACTTATTATTCATAAACTAATATAGACCTTTCGTTGTTTTTATTATAGCATTGTTTTACGAATAAGAAAACAGGTAAAATTTTACAGTTTACCACACAACACATCAAGCTCCATATTATATAAATTAGCTAAAGCGACTAGTCTATCAATAGGTGGGAAAAATTCGCCTTTAAAATATCTATATACGGTTGAAACATTACATTTTATATTATCAGCTATGTAAGTATAAGTATGCTTATATTCTTCTTTTTTCTCATTTAAAGTAGTAAGCATTTTATCATAATTAATTCTTTTGATATTTTCTACTTTAATTAGTTCTTTATCAATACCATAAATGTATGATAGTTTTACTTTATAAAAGCAAGATAACTTATCAGCCATATCAAGAGGGATCATAACGTTACCATGTTCCCAATTATCATAAGTACTTCTTTTGCAATTCAATATTTCTGATACTTCTCTTTGAGTTAATTCTTTCTCATTTCTTAAATATTGTAAATTATTAAAATACATTGTTACCACCTGAAAATATTGTCGCATTTTAACAGGTGTATTTGCTATTTTGCCCAATGCACGCAAAATAATTAACTTTGATATTAAAAAATGTGATATAATGAAAAAGAATAACAACCGTAATTGTTATTCATCAGTATTTGTCATATCCACTCTAGCAGGTAACTTTTTAAAGTCCCTTTTGACGTAAAACTCAAAAGGCTCAACACCCAACGCTTTTGAAAGAAGTTCCAGCTTCTCAAAAGACGGAGTATGATGACCTAATTCTAGTTGACTTATATAAGTTACACTAGTATCGGTTAGTTCAGCAACTTTCTCTTGTGTATATTTTTTCCGAAATCTAAAATATTTCACATTGTTGCCGAATACTTTGTTTAATTTCACAATCGTATCACCAACTTTACCACTAATAATATGATACGATTTTTAAATAACATACTCCAGTAAGTAACAGTGTAAAAGATTTGCTGGGTGAATATGCAAAATGATTAGGAAAGGAAGTGAAAGCAATAAGAAGTAAGAAGTATTGTGCTAAACCATTAGTGGATGAATTGGATAGATTTTTTGCAAGAGAAGATTTTGACGAATATGTGAAACCATATATTAATGCTGGTATTAAATTTCATCTGGTAGAGGATCATCTAGTGGCTTATGCTCCAAAAAATAATTATGAATTTGGGATTATTAAAGATAAGGACGAAAAAAAGTATTATTGGTATTTAACACCTTATAATAAGTCTATCTTTATGACAGCAGTTGAAAACGGTATAGAAATGGTATTTTTTGCTATTAAGGAAAACGAAGAATTATATAGTTAAGTAATTATTAAAATAGAAAGGACTAATAATGGATCTGATACAGAAAAAGCAAAAAATGTGTAATATATTGTTAAATAGTCCACATGATTACGATTTAATCATTTATAAATTGCTTAAAACAGATATATTAGATGAAATAATTTTAAAATTAGATAATAAAATAGTATGTTGTAATGCGAATCCAAGTGAAATATATAGTGCTGAAGAACAGTTTTTAATGCTATTGACTAGGTTATTTGATTTTCTTTTAAAAATATTTCCCTCACTTTATAAAGTTAGAAAAGTAGTCATGGAAGATATAATTAATGGTAATAAACAAAATGTAGAAAAATACTTATTATCTAAACATTACGTTGGAGATAATAAATATATAAATTTTTTTAAAGAGAATAATTATAAAATTATTTTTGGTAATTTTATAAATAATATTCAAGAAATGTCAGAAGTGAAAAACATTTTAAAAAGAGAAAATATTAAAATAAAACAAATTTCGGAATATTCAGTTATAGAATTATGTGATATAGCAAATTTCTTTAAAAAAATAGGAATATGTAATCTTGATGATGAATTTGTACTCACATATATATTTTCAAATATAAATACAGTAGTCGAAAAAAGAAAAAAATCAAAAAAATTTAATATTGATTATGAAGTAGAGAAAAAGAAAGGTATTTATTATTTTGATAATATTTATTATAGAACAGTAGAATTTTATCAATTTCAATATTTATCATTAATTGATGATTATATAAAAATGAAAAAAATGATAAACAACTGCTAGTACAGAGTTGTTTTTTTATGCACGAAAAAAGCCTTGAAGTTCAAGACTTTTAATTACCTAAATGGCGTCCCAGCAGGGATTCGAACCCCGGACTCTCGCCTTAGAAGGGCGATGCTCTATCCAGCTGAGCTACTGGGACATAAGGAATTCTCACTAAAATTTAGCAAGAAATCTATTTTAAACTATTTAAAAATAGTTTAAATCAATTTTAATTAATTTAAGAAATGTGGGTACTAAAATGGGTACTAATTTCTTAATTAACACTAACGATTATATCACAAAATCGTAGTAATTACAATGCTTTTGTCAACTGATAACTCTTGATAGACCAAACGCTTAGAAGGGCGTTGCTCTATCCAGCTGAGCTACGGAGACATCTAACTCAACAATATAAGTATACTATATTTTTTGAAAAACATCAACATTTTTTTGAAAAAAATTAAAAAATATATAATATATATAAATAAAACTGGTAGATAAATACATTTCCTTATGCTATAATTATATAAAAGTAGGAGGAATGCATATGCCTAAAATAAAAGATATTAAAGCTAGAGAAATACTTGACTCAAGAGGAAATCCAACAATTGAAGTAGATGTTATTTTAGAAAGCGGAATTATTGGAAGAGCTTCAATTCCAAGTGGAGCCTCAACAGGTGAAAGAGAAGCCTTAGAATTACGTGATAATGATCAAAATAGATATATGGGCAAAGGTGTTTTAAAAGCCGTTAATAATGTAAATACAATAATTAAAAATGCCTTAATTGGACAAAGTTGCTTAGATCAAGAAGTAATCGACAAAGTGATGCTTTATTTAGATGGAACAGAAACTAAATCTAAATTAGGCGCTAATGCTATTTTAGGAGTATCAATGGCTAATTTAAAGGCAGCCAGTTTATATCAAAAAAAGCCATTATATTTAAGTAAAAATTCTTCTATGCCATATGCTATGATGAATATTTTAAATGGAGGAAAACATGCCGATAACAATTTAGATTTTCAAGAATTTATGATTATACCAAAGGCAGATACCTTTAAAGAAAGATTAAGAATGGGAAGTGAAATTTTTCATAATTTAAAAAATGTTCTAAAAAAAGAAGGATATAATACAAACGTTGGTGATGAAGGAGGCTTTGCTCCTAATTTTCAAACAAATAAAGAAGCTTTAGATGCTATTTTAAAAGCAATAACAATATCTGGATATAAACCAAAAGACGATGTATCTTTGGCATTAGACGTTGCTGCTAGTGAAATATATGAAAATGGTCTTTATAATCTAAAAGGCGAAAACAAGAAACTAACAACTGATGAGTTAATTGAATATTATGAAAATCTAGTTAATGAATATCCAATAGTATCAATTGAAGACCCAGTAGATGAAAATGACTGGGAAGGATTTGCCAAAATAACCGAAAAGTTAGGTGATAAAATTCAACTAGTAGGTGATGATTTATTTGTTACAAATAAAAAATATCTTCAAAAAGGTATAGATAGAAAAGCTGGAAACGCTATTTTAATCAAAGTAAATCAAATAGGAACTATCACAGAAACAATTGAAACCATAAAATTAGCTAAGCAAAATGGTTATGCTACTATAATATCCCATAGAAGTGGTGAAACTGAAGATACAACCATTGCTGATTTAGCCGTTGGGCTTAATTTAAAACAAATAAAAACAGGTTCACTTTCTAGAACCGATAGAGTATGTAAATACAATCAATTACTTCGTATAGAAGAGACTTTAAAATAAAGGTGATAAAATGAACAAATCAAATAAAAAAGGATTTACCTTAATAGAGATGATAACTGTAATTGTAATATTATCTTTGCTAGTATTAATAATAGTTCCATTAGTATCAACAAATTTAAAAAAAGGAAATGAAAAAGCCTATCAAGCTCAAATTAATAACATAATAGC
>CANATJ010000028.1 GCA_947364595.1 uncultured Bacillota bacterium
AACTGCTTAATGCAGTTTTTTTAAAGGAAAAATAAAATAAATATAGTATATATAATTAGAGGTGATTATATATATTAAAAAATAAAGTAATAGTATCCGGTAATAATTTAGACAAATATCAAATGAAGGTAGTAAAATCAAAAGCTAACAATGTATTAGTTTTGGCAGGTGCAGGTAGTGGAAAAACATTAACAATCGTTGGTAAAATAAAATATCTTATTGATAAAGGAATTTTAGATGATGAAATTCTTTGTATATCATTTACAAAAATAGCCGCCACAAGCTTACAAAAAAAGCTAGAAAAAGAAAATATTTATATAAACGTAAAAACATTTCATAGTCTAGGATATAGTATAATAAAAGACTATTACGACTATAAATTAATAGATAATAACTTGTTAGAAAACATAATTGACAAACATTTAAAAAATAATAAATACCTATATTTAATTTGTAAAGCTAGCTTTATAGAAATAGGTAAAGGAAATATCAACGACATAAAAAATAACATTATTTTAAATACAAAATATAAAGAAAAAATAAAAAATACAATTATAACCTTTATTAATTTATTTAAAAGTAATAATTATCAACTAGATAAATTTAAAGATTTTTATATTATAAATAAACAAACAACTCCATATTACAAACAAAAACATCACAAATATTTTTTAAACTTAGTAGAAAAAATTATTAAAGATTATCAACAACAATTAAAAATAAATAATAAAATAGACTTTCATGATATGATTAATATCGCCAGCAAAATAGTAAAACAAAATGGAATATATCCATATAAATATATAATCATTGATGAATACCAAGATACCTCTTTAAACAAATGTTTATTAATTAAAAATATAAAAGAAAAAACAAAAGCTACATTAATTGCTGTTGGTGATGACTGGCAATCCATATATCGTTTTACTGGTAGTAATTTACAAATATTTACTAATTTTAACAAATACTTTAAACGCGCTAAAATTATAAAACTTAAAAGAACTTATCGTAATTCAAAACAATTATTAAATTTAGCAACCCACTTTATAAAGAAAAATCCCCATCAATTATCAAAAAAATTACTTTCAGATAAGCAAAATGAAGCTCCATTTAAAATTTACTATTATAAAAACAATATAAAAGAAATATGGACACAACTTGTCAGTGATATTGGGAATAAAGAAATTTTAATTTTAGGAAGAAATAATAAAGACATAAAACTTCTTCCAAAACTAAATCAAAATATGAAATATATGACTATTCATAAGTCCAAAGGCTTAGAAGCTCAAAACGTAATTATTATTAATTTAGAAAATAGTATTACAGGTATTCCAAGTAAAATAAGAACTGATGAGTACCTAAAATATGTCACAACAATAGAAGAACAATTTCCTTTAGAAGAAGAAAGAAGACTATTTTATGTGGCTATTACTAGAACAAAAAACAACAATTACCTTATAGTAAAAAAAGACAATCCTTCATTATTCATAAAAGAAATACTAAATTATGGCAAAAAATATATTGAAATAAGGACATAAAATATTACACTTTTTAACATTTATTTAACTAAAAAAAAATTAACTTCAGCATTCAGACAAATTATGTTATAAAAAGCTTAAAATATGATATAATAATACACGTTCAGATAAGTTTTTAGTAAAACAATTGTAAAACGTGGTTATTTTTGAAAAATATTACCACAGAAGTAGTAAAAAGGTGATAATATGGAGAAGAAAAAACAAGCAGTAAAACTAATAAAAGATAAATTAAATAAAAAAACTTTTCTAAGTTATAAAGAAATTGCCGAAATTACAGGTTATCATCCAAAGTATATATTAAAATTAAAAAGAGATGTTATTAATGGTGATATAAGTTTCGTTCATGGAAATAAAAACCGTATTCCAGCTAACATTATGAGTGAAGAAGAAAAAGCCAAAATAATAGGACTTTATAAAAAAAGTAACGTTAGTATTCGTAAATTTTGTAATTTTTACAACAAACGTAGTTACTCTTGTATATATAATTTATTAAAAGAAAATAATCTATTAAAATAAACTACCAATATATGGTAGTTTTTTGTCGACTAACAATTATACTAAAATACCAATTTGTCTAATAAGGTTTTGATAGGAGGTGCCTATGAAAACCGGACTAACAGACAATGAAGTAATACAAAATCGAAAAAAATATGGAAGTAATGAAATAAGTATTACCCAAAAAGAAAGTTTTATAAGAAAATTAATAGCTACTCTAGGTGACCCAATTATAAAAATATTATTAATTGCCTTAGCAATAAAAACATTATTTCTATTTCAAGACTTTGACTGGTATGAAACCATAGGAATTGTTATTGCTATCTTTTTAGCCTCTTTCATTTCAACACTATCAGAATATGGAAGCGAAAAAGCCTTTGAACAATTACAAGCAGATGCTTCTAAAATTAATAGTAAAGTTAAAAGAAACAAAAAAATATGCCAAGTAGAAATTAATGATATTGTTGTAGGAGACATTGTAAATCTAGAACCAGGAGATCAAATACCAGCAGATGGAAAAATAATCTCAGGAAATATTTTAGTTAACGAATCAAATCTAAATGGTGAAATGAAAGAAAACGAAAAAAAATTTGGCGATGCAGTATATCGTTCATCAGTAGTTTATTCAGGAATAGCCACTATGCAAGTCGAAAAAGTTGGAGATAATACATTTTATGGTGGATTAGCTAAAGAAGTAAGTGAAAAAAATCCTGATAGTCCATTAAAAATAAGATTAGCCAAACTAGCCGAATTAATCAGTAAAATAGGCTATATTGGAGCCGCTTTAGTCAGCATATCATATTTATTTTCCGTAGTAGTAATTGAAAATAATTTTGATATCATGGCTATAAAAAATACAATTACTAATTTTCCCCTAATGTTTGGTCATATTTTGCACGCCTTAACATTAAGCGTGACAATAATTGTAGTTGCTGTACCAGAAGGTCTTCCAATGATGATAACACTAGTATTATCATCAAACATGAAAAAAATGTTAAAAAGTAATGTTTTAGTAAGAAAACTAATGGGTATCGAAACAGCTGGAAATATAAACATCTTATTTACCGATAAAACAGGAACAATAACCAAAGGTAAATTAGCAGTAATTGGCATAAGTGATGCTAAAGGTAACATGTATAGAAGTGAAGATGATTTAAAAACCAATTATGCATTTTATAAACAAATAAAGTTATCACTAATTGCTAATAATGCCAGTGAGTTTGATGAAAAAAAAGTAGCCATAGGTGGAAATATTACCGATAGAGCAATTTTAAATTTCTTTTCAACAGATAATTTAAATTACAATATATTAAAGCAAATTCCTTTTTCAAGTGAAAAAAAATATTCTTTAACCAAAGTAGACTATGAAGGAAACAAAATTAATTTAATAAAAGGTGCCCCAGAAGTAATCTTAGATAATTGTACACATTATTATGAAGACGGAAAAAAATATAGTCTATGTAATAAAAATAAAATAAAAGCCGAAATAAAAACAGCTACCGAAAAAGGCATTAGAGTTTTAGCCGTTGCTGTTTCGGAATTTGAAAATAGTATTAGTAGACTTTCATTAGTAGGGGTAGTATATATAAAAGACGAAGTACGAAAAGAAGCAATTAAGGGATTAGAACTAATAAGCAATGCCCACGTTAATACCGTAATGATTACTGGAGATAATATTGATACCGCAAAAGCTATAGGTAAAGAAGTAGGACTTATTAAAACATCTAATGATCTAATTTTAACAAGTGAACAATTTCATAAAAAAAGTGATGAAGAAATAAAAAAAATATTGCCTAATTTAAAAATATTAGCCAGATCACTTCCCCAAGATAAAAGTAGATTAGTAAAAATAGCTCAAGAAAGCGGATTAGTCGTTGGAATGACAGGAGATGGTGTCAATGACGCTCCAGCTTTAAAAAAAGCTGATGTTGGCTTTGCCATGGGCTCAGGTACCGAAGTAGCAAAAGAAGCTAGTGATATAGTTATCTTAGATGACAATTTATTATCAATTTCAAATGCCATATTATATGGTAGAACAATATTTAAAAGTATTAGAAAATTTATCATTTTTCAATTAACAATGAATATATGTGCTGTAGGCATCTCAATAATAGGACCATTTATTGGTGTAGAAACTCCAGTTACAGTTATACAAATGCTGTGGATAAATATGGTTATGGACACCTTAGCTGGATTAGCATTTTCATTTGAACCAGCTTTAGAAGAATATATGTATGAAAAACCAAAGAAAAAAGATGAAAACATTATAAATAAATATATGAAAGATGAAATAATTTTTACTGGGACTTTTACAGCCTTAATGTGTATATTTTTCCTAAAATCACCATTTATCCACAGTATATTTAGAGACAGCACTAATGATCAATATTTAATGACAGCCTTCTTTGGATTGTTTATATTTATGGGAATTTTCAACTGTTTTAATGCCAGAACTCATAGATTAAACTTATTTTCTAATTTATCTAAAAATAAAGTGTTTTTATTAGTAATTTTATTCATTTTAATAGTACAAATATATCTAATATATTATGGGGGCAATATGTTTAGAGCCTATGGCTTAACACCCCTAGAATTTGAAATTATGATTTTACTTTCATTAACAGTTGTGCCAATAGATTGGATAAGAAAAGTATACCTTCGAAAGAAAGGTGAAATGGGAGGAGTTTAATTTGCAAAATTTTAGTAATCTGCTATAATATAGCCTCAAAGAGGTGGTTTAAATGAAATATGAAATAAAATTACTTCCTGGATGCTTAAATTTTATAAAAAATAATAAAAATAAAATAGCTGTAGTTATTACAAGTTTAAGTTTAGTCGCAACACTAAATGGGTGCGCTACCACACCTAATAATCAAAAAGCAGAAATAAATAATGAAACTCAAAGTGAACAAATCGAAAAAGATGCCTTACAAGAATTAGATGAGTACTTAGATTCAGTTGAAGAAAAATCAGATACAAAAATAGAAGAAGGATTAAATGTTTTAAAAGATGGCGCTTCAAAATTAAAAGATGCTGCCAAAGATGCTTGGAATAGCGAATCAACACAAAATGAAAAAGAAAAATTATATAAAGAATTTGATAAATTATTAGGTTTCTTATTTAATGATGAAGAAATGAGTGGACTTAAATTTAATGATTTAACAGAAAGCGGTAAAAACACCATAAAAAATACATTCAATAAATTAGATAATTTATTAAAAGAAATGATTGGCGATGATTATTTAGAAAGATTTAGAGCTTGGAGCGTTGAAAAAGGCGCATCTGGATTAAATGCCCTTGAAAATTGCCAAAAGAATTTCGGTGATTGGCGCGATGATGTTATTGACAAATATAATCAAAGCAAAACAAATCAGATGACATATAAAAAAAGTAGAAGATAAAAATTCTACTTTTTTTGTTTTTATTTAGTGTAAAGCATTGTATAATTTGACAAAATATGATATATTTTACATGGCAAAAAAACAGAAAATACAAATACGAAAGGAAAGATTTATGCTAAATTTTATCATTTGTGATGATGTCAAGCAGTATAGAGACATGATTGAAAACATAATTTCATCTTATATGATGAAAAATAAATTAGAATACAAAACTCATATTTATAGTGACTATAATGATGATTTTATTAAAATTATAGAATCTAAATTACCATTTAAAATTTATATTCTAGATATCGAAACACCAACAAGATCAGGAATTGATATAGCTAGAGTTATCAGAAAGAAAGATCCTGATAGTATATTAATATTTTTAACTGGTCATCAAGAGTTAAGTCAGATAGTTATAAAGAATGACTTTTTATTTTTGTCATTTATTAATAAGTTTGATGATTGTGAAAGAAGATTAAGAAAATCATTAGATCATGCACTTAAACTATTTAAAATTAAAAAAATAGTTCGATTTAAAGAAAATGGTATTTTATATACAATTCCATTAGATAATATCTTATATATTACAAGAGATAGTGTTGATAGAAAATGTATAATTGTAACTGATTATAATACCTTTAAAACAGGAAAGTCATTATTTGAAATAGAAGATATGCTAGATAATAATTTTGTTAAAACTCACAGAGCCTGTTATATAAATAAAACAAGAATTATATCTTACGATAAAAATCAAAGAATAGTTGAATTTGATAACGGAGATTCAACAGATTTAATATCTACAAGATTTGACAAGGAGTTGATTTAATTGTTAGAAAATCCAACTTTTTTTGATTGGTTATTATTTTGCTTTGCAAATATAATAATTACATCGTTTATTATATGGTCATGGATATCATTTTTAAAGCAAAAAATTAATAACAAATATAAAAATATTATACTTGCAATGCTAATTTTAACTATATCAACAATTGTTATGACTTTATATTTGCCACAATTATTTAAAATGACTTTGACATTGTTGTTAATGGTTTTAACAAATTATTTTCTTTTTAGTAAAAATATAAAAGATGCAGTAATTACTGTAACAATATCTCAACTTATTATAATGAGTTCAGAATTTATTTTTGCCATATTAGGCACCATTTTACTAAACAATAATATTCAAGAACTTACTAATTCAGCAGGTGGACAAGTCATGATAAATACTTGTATAACTATAATTGCAATTATTTTATTTAATGTTACTACAAAATTTAAAGTTTATATGTCTATAGTTCAATCTGCTCAAAATATTCAAAAAAGAGAATTATTTACTTCAGTTGGCTTATTGTTTGCCTTAGCTATTACAACTACTACTGCTAGTTATTTAAATTGGGATTCAATGCTTGTTTTAACTATAAATATGATAATTGTGTTTATATTTATTGTTTTAATGTTAAAATTTATGAATACTAAAAACAATTTAGATAGTATAAGTAACAAATATGAAACTAGTATTACAAGTTTAAAAGAATATGAGACATTAATTAATAAAAACAGAATAAATAATCATGAAAATAAAAATCAACTTCTAATTATTAGAAGTATGCTTGTAGATAAAACAAAGAAAGATAAAGTAATAGATTATATAGATAAATTAGTAGATGATAAAATTAAAGATAACGAAAAAATCATGTATAAAACAGCGAAAATTCCAGAAGGTGGACTTAGAGCTACTATTTATTCAAAACTTTGTAAAATGGATGACTTAAAAATTAAATATAACCTAGATATATCAAATGATATTAGAACTGCTGATTTAATTGATTTAGGTGATGAACTAACTTTAAATATATGTAAAATTTTAGGTGTATTTTTAGATAATGCTATTGAAGCGGTTGAACATTTAAGAAAAAAGAACATTAGAATTGAAATATATATTATGGATGGTAATATCCATATAGAAATAACTAATAATTTTAAAGGTCCTATCGATATTGAAAGTATAGGGAAAACGGGTTATACTACTAAAAATGGTGATAATCATGGTTATGGATTATCATTAGTAAAACAAATTATTGATGAAAACAAACATATTTTAGAAAATAAAACCGAAATAAACAAAGATAATTTTTCTCAAACTTTAATAATAAAAATGTAGATTATAAAAAATCTACATTTTTAATTTATTTAATTAAACTTTTTGGGCATTCTGGTTCATCAAGAAACCAATAAAAACATGCTTGACTTCCCGCGTTTGCAAACATATCACCTAGCCCAGCCAATAAAGATGCAACAAAATTCATACAGCACACTCCTTTCATATTTCTATGTTTAAACTATCATTTAAACCGAATTTTTTATAATTATTATATGATTGACCTAATAGATAGTAAGAAATTGGAGATATAAAGAAATCTTGCAACAATAATGCTACTATAAAACTATTTGCTAAAAAATTATTTTTAATGTATAGGGAAAGAAATACAAATAAAATAGCAATTATAGTCGATGTTAATTTATATATCTTTCTTCTTTTTTGATTAATTATTGGTCTTTTAGCTGTATCTGCAGGACTATAAATGCAAATAAGAATAATACCAATAATTCCAAATACAATTTTAAACCAAATAGGAAGAGTAACACTATTACATAAATAAGTTGCAGAAATGAACAGTGATGAGGATATAATTAAACAAATCCAACTCTTCGAGGCATGTGCGCCAAACGAAGGTGCTCTTACTATGTTGTAAATAATAGTAAAAATAAATAATTCTTTAAATATTCCAAGGATGTATGCAATAGTAAATATTATTATAGATTTTGAAATCAGCAAATATAGGCCGACTAAGCCATATTCAATTTCTGCAATCTTTTCTTTTGTATAATCAGGATAATATTTCCTAATAAGGTTTAAAGAATTATTTATTATAAAATTTTTCATACAACTTACTACTCTCCTATTTGACATGACTATCATATCAGAAAAAAATTCCAAAAAAATAATTTTTGTTTCAAATTGCCTTTTTGCCAGCTAAAACGACAAAAAAGTATACTACTCGTGACACTAGTTAGCATTCAGACAAAATTTTGCAGCGTTCGGACAAGATTTATGTCATTTGCTGTCAAATATAGTAGAATTAATTTTGCCGGTTGATAGAGCGCATGAAAATTTTGTCGCAATTTGAACTATAGTTTTAATTGAAAAACAAAGATTTGATGTTGTATATTAGTATTGTAATAAGAGTTACTAGAAGGGAGATGTAAGAGTGAAAGGAAAAGTCAAATGGTTTAATAATGACAAAGGCTTTGGATTCATTGAATACAACGAAACAGAAGATATCTTTGTTCATTACTCAGCCATTCTTACACCTGGCTATAAAACGCTAGTTGAAGGACAATATGTTGAGTTTGAACTTGTTAGAACTGACAAAGGCTTACAAGCTAAAAATGTAGTAGAAATCAAAACTGCCCTAGTGTAGTTTTTTTCATTTAATTGAGCTAATAATAATATACTATTATTATAAAAGATATGGTATAATATAATTGGAAGGTGATAATATGAAATATAAATTTCTAGGAAAGAAAATCAAAGTAACAGATGACATGAAAAGTTATGCTGAAAAGAAATTATCTAAACTAGATAAATACTTTGATAATCCTGAAGAATTTACTGCTACAGTAGTTATTAGAAATGCAGGAACTGATCCTAAAGTAGAAGTAACAATTCCTGTTAAAAAAATAATCTTAAGAGCAGAGGAAGGACATAAAGATCCACTAGCAGCTATAGATTTAGTTTTAGACAAACTAGAAAGACAAATAAGAAAAAATAAAACAAGAATGAGTAAAAGATCTACAAAAGATAAATTAAAAGGTCTAAATACAAGTTTTGATGTTGATAAAACAGAAAAAGATAAAAGCAAAGTTGTAAAAAGAAAAACAATTGAACTAAAACCAATGAGTGAAGATGAAGCTGTTTTACAAATGAATCTTATTGATCACAACTTCTTCGTTTTCAGAAATTCAAAAAGTGGTGAAGTAGAAGTTGTTTATAAAAGAACAGACGGAAATTACGGAACACTAGCCGAGAAATAGGAAAAAGTCGCATATCGCGATTTTTTCTTGCCCCTATTTTGCCTTTTTTTACATTAATACTATGAATTTTCTATAAATTTTGGTAAAATACTATATAGATGAAAGGATGGAAAACATGAATTTCTTAAAAAAAATATTTGATCATGAATATAAAGAATTAGAAAAGTTCGAAAAAATAGCTGAAGAAATAGATAATTTAGACGATGAAATGTCTAAATTAACAGATAAACAACTAAAAGCTAAAACAAAAGAATTTAAAGAAAGATTAGAAAAAGGGGAAACCTTAGAAGATATAAAAGTAGAAGCCTTTGCTGTAGCAAGAGAAGCCGCATATCGTGTAATAGGTGAAAAACCATACTTTGTACAATTAGTAGGTGGATTAGCAATTCACTATGGTAATATTGCTGAAATGAAAACTGGTGAAGGAAAAACATTAACATCTATATTACCAGCATATTTAAATGCATTAACAGGTAAAGGTGTTCATATTATCACAGTTAATGAATACTTAGCTGGTCGTGATGCCAACTGGATGGGTAAAATTTATGAATTTTTAGGATTAACAGTAGGCGTAAACTACCGTGAGTATAGTTCAGCAGAAAAAAGAGCAGCTTATAACTGCGATATCATGTACTCAACAAACAATGAAATAGGATTTGACTATTTAAGAGATAACATGGTAGTAAAAGCTGAAGAAAGAGTACAAAGACCATTAAACTTTGTTATCATTGACGAAGTTGACTCAGTATTAATAGATGAGGCTAGAACACCATTAATTATTTCAGGTGGACAAATGCAATCTGCTAATTTGTATATTAGTGCAGATAAATTTGTAAAAACTTTAAAAGAAAATAATGGATATATATATGATGAAAAAACAAAAGCAACATCATTAGATGCTGAAGGTATAAAAAAAGCTGAAAAGCACTTTAAAATCAGTAATCTTTATGATATTGAACACGCAACATTAGTGCACTTTATCAATCAAGCTTTACAAGCTAACTATAGTATGAAAAAAGATTTTGACTATGTAATTCAAGATGGAAAAATCGTTATTGTTGACCAATTTACAGGACGTCTTATGCCAGGAAGAAACTTCTCAGAAGGATTACATCAAGCAATAGAAGCTAAAGAAGGCGTACAAATAAATGAAGAAACAAAAACTTTAGCAACCATAACATTCCAAAACTTATTTAGAATGTATAAAAAATTAGCTGGAATGACAGGAACAGCAAAAACTGAAGAAGAAGAATTTAGAGATATTTATAACATGTACGTTATTCAAATACCAACAAATAAACCAATAATTCGTGAAGACTATAGCGATTTAATATTTGCAACAGCCGAAGGTAAATATAAAGCTATAGTAAATGAAATAAAAGAACGCCATGCAAAAGGGCAACCAGTTTTAGTAGGTACAGTAGCTGTTGAAAGTAGTGAACTTTTAAGTAGTATGCTTAAAAAAGTAAAAATACCACATGAAGTATTAAATGCTAAAAACAACGCAAGAGAAGCTGAAATCATTGCCAAAGCTGGAGAAAAAGGTGCCGTAACAATTGCTACTAACATGGCAGGTCGTGGTACCGACATTAAACTTGGAAAAGGTGTAAAAGAATTAGGCGGTTTATGCGTATTAGGTACTGAAAGACATGAATCAAGACGTATTGATAACCAATTAAGAGGACGTTCTGGACGTCAAGGAGATCCAGGAATGACTCAATTCTGTGTATCATTTGAAGATGAATTAATGGTTAGATTTGGTACAGATAGTGCCAAAGCTTTACTTCAAAGAGTAGGATTTGATGGTGAACTTTCAATTAGAAGTAAATCATTATCTCGTTCAATTGAATCTGCTCAAAAACGTGTTGAAGGAAATAACTTTGATACTCGTAAACATTTACTACAATATGATGATGTTATAAATAATCAACGTACTATTATATACAAACAAAGAAATCATATATTAGATAGTGATTCAATTCACAAATTAACCCTAAAACACTTCTATAATCATATAGATAATATTGTTAAAAGTCACTTAATTGAAAGTGATGAACTAACAGGTTTAGATGTTAGTGAAATTTTAGAAACAGTTAATGAAAATTTACTAAAAGAAGATTTAAAAGTAGAAAAACTAGAACAATTAGATCCAGAAAGTTTAGTAAATACAATATATGAAAAAGTTGTAGAAGAATACGAAGAAAAAATTCAAGAATTTCCAGAAGAACTTCAAAATGAATTTGAAAAAGCTATTTCACTTAGAGTAATTGATACCCATTGGATGGATCATATCAATGCAATGAGTTTACTAAGAGAAGGAATTACCTTAAGACAATATGCTCAAGAAGATCCTTTACGTGCATATACAGCAGAAGGTTATGAAATGTTTGATAATTTATTAGCAACTATAGACAAAGATATAAGTAGATATCTAGTAAATGCTGAAATAAGACAAAATACTGAAAGAGAACAAGTAATAAAAGGTAATGCTGTAGAAGATAAAACAAAAGTAAA
>CANATJ010000029.1 GCA_947364595.1 uncultured Bacillota bacterium
TTTAAAGATTTTTATTAGTAAAATTTTGTAAGATATTTGTGGTTAATTTTTGGAAATTTTCTAAGATGGGTTGTTAAATTTTTAAATATGGGTTATACTTAAATAGTATTCGAGGGAGGATTTGTATGAAGAAATTAACTCGTCATAAATTTGCATTTTTTATAACTTTAATTAGTATTTTAGGTATGGGTTTAGCTAGTGGCTATTTAATTTATACGCTTTCTTTACTTAATAATATTGAAAATACTTTACGTCTTATTGGAAGCGTTATTTTAGTTATATTATTTTTAGTTTTAACTATTTTAGCTATTAGATATTTAAATAAATATAAAAGGGCTAAACTTAGTGTGGTAATTATTTTTATGATTTTATTAGGCCTTATTCAAGGCTTTGCCGGATATAATATACAAAAGGTATATGGCGCTTTAGCGCAAGTTAGTGATACTGAAGGATATACTACTTATTCTTCTAGTTTAGTAACTTTATCTAGTAATAAGGCAACTTCTATAGATGATATTAAAGATTCTACTTTAGGTATTTTGTCTGATCAATCTAGTGTTGAAGGATATGTAATTCCTAATGAAGTGATGAAAAAGAAAAATATTTCAAATAAAACTCAAGAGTTTGAAAGTTATATTAATATGATTGATGCTTTAGTTGCTGGTGATATTGATTATATATTTGTTCCTACTAATTATGCTGTTATGTTTGGTAGTATGGATGGATATTCTGATATAGCTGATAAGACTAAGATAATTTTTACAGAAAAAAAGAAGATTAAGGATAAGAAGAATAATTCTAAAAATTCTTCTAAGCCAATTACTGAACCATTTACAGTTTTATTAATGGGTGTAGATTCTGAGGAAGAGAATATTCAAAATGGATCATTTAATGGTGATTCGTTAATGGTTATTACTTTTAATCCTAAAACTTTAAGTGCGACAATTTTAAGTATTCCTCGTGATTCTTATGTACCAATCGCATGTTTCCCAGGACAAAGAAAAAATAAGATTACTCATGCGGCTTGGAAAGGCGAAAATTGTATGATTGATACTATTCAAAATTTTCTTGATGTAGATATTGATTATTTTGTTAAGATTAATTTTAAAGGTGTTGTTAAATTAGTTGATACTTTAGGTGGAGTTAATATTGATGTTCCTTACAATTTGTGTGAACAAGATAGTAGTCGTAGATGGGGCGCTAATACTGTTTATATTGAAAAGGGTATGCAATCTTTAAATGGTGAACAAGCTTTAGCTTATTCTCGTAACCGTCATCCAAATCCATCTATGTGTTCAGCTAAATGGACAAATTATAATAGTAATGATTTTATTAGAGGACAACATCAACAAGAAGTGGTAATGGCACTTTTAGATAAATTTAAATCAGTAAATAGTTTGGATACAGTTTATAAATTACTTGATACTATTAGTTCAAGTATGTCTACAAATATGAGTACTGATCAAATTCTATCTTTATATAATGTTATGAAGGATATAGCAACTAAAAGTGAAGGAATGGAAAATATTTCTAGTGCTTTAGGTTTACAAAGATTATATTTAAATGGACATGATGCTAGAATTGTTGATTATGGTGGGACTAATTTATCTTTATATAATTATGTTTTGTATGATAATAGTGTTAAAGAAGTTAGTAATGCTATGAAAGAAAATTTAGGTCTTAAGAAGGTAAAAGTAATTAAATCATTTAGTTTTGATATTAATAATCCATATGAGGAAACTATTATTGGTAAAAATACAAGAGGATCTAGTTCTTTAGTACAACTTCCTAGTTTTGTTGGAAAAACTTTAAGTTATGCTAATTCATTCTGTAGTAGCCACGGTATTAAGGTAAATGCTAAAGGTGGCAACGGTTATGTTATTAGTCAAAGTGTGGCAGCTGGAGCTAATGTTGAAGATGTTAAATCTATTACATTAACTGTTGGTGGTGAAACTAATAATACTAATAAAAAAACAACGACTCAAACTAAGGAGCCTGATGAAAAGGAAAAGGATACTTTAGATAAGACAGGAGTTTTACCATCTGATACAGATAAAGATGATGAAAATCCTAAAACAGATAATATTGATAATACTACAACTACTGAATAATTTGAAAGTTTTATGAAAAATCAATTAATATAATTGATTTTTTTACTTATGGCTTATTTTTTAATAAAATTACCAAAAATTTCCAAAAAGTCCTTGCATTTAATTATAAAAAGTAGTACATTAGGTTCAATATATTAAAAAAACGTGAGGTGTAAGTATGCGAGAAATAGGCTATGAAGATTTATTGAAAAACATAAAATGTTATATTAACAATTCCCGAGATTTAGATATTATAACTAAAGCATTTTCTTATGCTCGCGATTTACACATGGGACAAAAGCGTCAGAGTGGAGAAGACTATATTAGTCATCCTCTTTCTGTCGCTTTTATTTTATCTGAAATGAAAGCTGATGCAGATACTATATGTGCTGGATTGCTTCATGATACTATTGAAGATACAGGTATGACTAAGGAAAAAATTGCTGTTTTATTTAATGATAATATTGCTACTTTAGTTGATGGTGTAACTAAAATTGGTAAAATGAATTTTTCCACAAGAGATGAAATGAATGCAACTAATACTAGAAAAATAATTAACGGTTTAGATGAAGATGTAAGAATAGTGATTATTAAACTGGCTGACAGATTGCATAATATGCGAACATTAGAATTTAAATCAGAATTGAAGCAAAGGGAAAATGCTTTAGAAACTATGGAAATTTTTGTTCCTCTTGCTTATTATTTGGGGGCATATAAGATAAAAAATGAATTAGAAGATTTAAGCCTTAGTTATTTAAAACCAGATTTATATCATGAAATTAGTGAAGTGTTGAATCAAGCTAAAAGTCCATTAGAAGAAATTACAATGGAAGCTTTGGATGATATGAAAAAGGTATTGGAAGATAGAGAAATACCATGTGAATTACAGTCGAGAATTAAAAATGTTTATGGTATTTATAAAAATATTTCAAAAGGTAAAAAATTGTCAGATATTCATGATTTGTTAGCTATAAAAATTATTGTTAATGATATTAAAGATTGTTATTTGGCTTTAGGTGCTGTTCATTCAAAATATACACCTATCAATAGTAAATTTAAAGATTATATTGCTATGCCAAAAACAAATATGTATAGTTCGTTGCATACTACTGTTTTTGGACCTCAAGATAGATTAATACAAATGCAATTAAGGACAAATTATATGGATCAAATTGACACACATGGTTTAACTGCTTATTGGGAATTAAATAAAGAAAATGCGGAAGTAACAATGCAAGAAGATTTAAGAACGAAGTTTCAGTTTTTTAAATCGCTTTCAGAGATAAATGCATTAACATCAGATAATCAAGAATTTGTTTGTAAAGTTAAAGAAGAACTTTTTAATAGCAATATATATGTATATACTCCAAAGGGAGATATTATTGAATTACCTTATGGTAGTACTCCAATAGATTTTGCATATAAAATACATACTGAAGTGGGAAATACTATGGTAGGAGCAATCATAAATGATAATCCTGTTGCGATTGATTATATATTACAAAATAAGGATAGGGTTAAAATATTAACTGATCCATTGTCATTTGGTCCTAGAAATGAATGGCAGGAAAAAGCTCATACAACAAGAGCAAAAAGATTAATTAAGGAATTTTAATGGATGAAAATTGTAATATGAGGAGGAATTAATATGAAATTATCTTACTATAATTATGTGATTAAAGGAAAAGATAAGGTAGTGGTTTGGAATACTGCTAGCGGGGCATTATTACGGTTTAAAAATGATTATTTTCATGATTTAGAAAATTTGAATTTAGGTAAATTAGGTGATAAAGATGTAAAAACTTTAGTTGCTAATGGAATTATAATTGCTGATGAAATTGATGAAAGGCAAAATATCTATATTCAAAGAGAAAATAAGTTATCAATGGATAGTGAAGTTGCTACATTTACTATTGCTTTAACTGAAGATTGTAATGCTAGATGTTATTATTGTTATCAAGCAAATGAATGTAAATCAACAACTCATAATGTTACTGATATTAACTATGATAAAATTGTTGATTTTTTATGTGATATGTCTAAGGGCAAAAAAATTAAGTTAGTATGGTTTGGTGGAGAGCCCTTGTTAAAAAAGAATGTAATTATATATATTTGTAAAGCTTTAGAAAAAAGAAAGATTAATTATATTTCAAATATAATTACAAATGGTCTATTGCTTTCATCGCTTGATATTAATGATTTGAAAAATATTATACATATAAATTCAATTCAAGTAACTTTTGATGGCCTTTTTAAAAAGCACGATATTAGGAAAGGATTTTATAATAAAAATGATAATTTTTCAACTATTGTAGATAATATTGAATATTTATTAAAAAATCAAATTAATGTTGTAGTTAGGGTTAATATTTCTAAAAATAATGCTAATGAATTGCGAGAAATTATGAAATTTTTTAAGAAAAGATTCGGAACGTTTAAAAATTTTAAATTTTATTATGAACTTGTTACATCTATTTCAGAAAACAATGATTTTGCAATTTTTGATAAGGAAAGGGAAAAGTTTTCTAACGTATTATTTGATAGTGTTTTTGATATTAAAAATAAATCTTTAATTTTACCAAGACAAAGATATAATTTCTGTGGAGCCCAAAAACAGGATTCTTATTTTATTGATATTTATGGTAATTTATATTTATGTGAGCATCATATATGGAACAAAGGGCAAGTTATATGTAATATAGAAAATTTTGATTATAATAGGTATTTAGAAAGAAAAAAACAGTCTCCATTAAGTGATAAATGTAAGGCTTGTGTATTTCTTCCTGTTTGTCAGGGAGGCTGTGTTAGAAATGGTGAAAACGAATGTCCTATATATATTTATAATATTAAACGAGAATTACAGTTAAATATTTTGAAATAATTGAAAGGAGGTGAAAAAATGGAAGTGTTGATTGATGGAATTGAATTATCAAAAAATTTTGTATTATGTAGTTCATGTGGCTATTATTCTGAATATCCAGATGGCAGTTGTGCAGTTGATTTAAGTGATGGATGTGATTGCGATACATATATGGGATCTGGATTAATATAAGAGTAAGCTTTTGCTTGCTTTTATTTTTTATAATATTTAAAGGTGATTAGTATTTTTCGTTGACAGATTTTATTTATATGATAGAATAAATAACAGGAGGAATAACATGAATAAAATAAGAACGAGATTTGCACCTAGTCCTACAGGCTATATGCATATTGGAAATTTAAGAACAGCATTATATGCTTATTTAATCGCTAAACATTCTGATGGTGATTTTATTTTAAGAGTAGAGGATACAGATCAAAAAAGATATGTTGAAGGTGCTTTAGATATTATTTATCAAACATTAAATCAAGTTGGTCTTACGTATGATGAGGGTCCAGATAAAGACGGAGGATATGGACCATATGTACAATCTGAAAGATTAGATTTGTATCAAAAGTATGCTAAACAATTAGTTGAATTAGGTGGAGCTCATTATTGCTTTTGTCAAAATAAAGATGCTGATAAAGATTTTTCTGATGATAATTATGATCCTTGTCGTGATTTGAGCAAAGAGGAAGTTGAAAAAAGATTGGCTAACGGAGATAGCTATGTTATTAGACAAACAATTGATAAAAAGGGAATTGTTACATTCGAAGATGCTATTTATGGAAGTATTGATACAGAAAAGAAATTATTAGATGAGGGTGTTTTATTAAAGTCTGATGGTTATCCTACTTATAATCTTGCAAATGTAATAGATGATCATCTTATGGATATTAATTGTGTTATTAGAGGAAATGAATATTTATCATCAACTCCTAAGTATAATTTGATTTATGAAGCGTTTGGTTGGGATATTCCTACTTATATTCATTTGCCTGCGGTAATGAAAGATGAACATAATAAACTTAGTAAACGAAATGGTGATGCTTCATTTAATGATTTAGTTGCAAAAGGATATTTACCAGAAGCAATTTTAAATTATATTGTGTTACTTGGATGGTCATCTCCTACTGAGAAGGAAATATATAGTTTGGATGAGTTAATTAAGGTATTTTCTATAGATCGTATTAGTAAATCTCCAGCAATTTTTGATATTGATAAATTAAAATGGATGAATGGCATGTATATTAGGAATATGAGTTTAGAGGAATTTTGTAATCTTGCTAGTCCATATTATAGTGATTTTATTAAAAATAATATAAATATTTTAGAATTAAGTAAGGTTTTACAAAACAGAACTGAATTACTTACTGAAATTCCTGAAATGATTGATTTTATTGAAAAATTACCAGAATATAGTACTGAACTTTTTGTTAATAAAAGAATGAAATCAAATAAAGAGAAATCTTTGATTAGTTTAAATAAAATTTACGAGGTATTAAATCAAACTGAATTTGATAATTTTGATAATTTGCATAATGTTTTATTAAATATACCTGTAGAACTTGGTATGAAAAATGGAGAAGTACTTTGGCCACTTAGAACTGCTTTATCAGGTAAAGAAAAAACTCCAGGTGGTGGAGTAGAACTTGCATTTTTACTTGGTAAGGATGAAACTTTAGCAAGAATAAATAAAGCTATATTAAAATTAAATGAGGAAAATAGTTAAAATATTTTCTCATTTTTATTTAAGAGATGAATGTATAAAAGGGTAGAAATTGCTCTTAATAATTAATGGAAGTACTTTTTAGTACTTTTTTTCTTTTGCTTGTAAATAAAAGATGAAAAAAGTGGAAAAAAACTTTTAAAAGTGATATGATGTAGGTATAAGATAGGAGGATTATATGGGTGCGATAAATGTTACAAGTGAAATTAAACCATTAAAGGAAGTTTTGCTTCATAGACCAGGTAAGGAACTTTTAAATTTAACTCCAGATAGTTTGGAAAGATTATTATTTGATGATATTCCTTTTCTTGAGGTTGCGCAAAAAGAACATGATGAGTTTGCGGCTAAATTAAAAGAGCAAGGAGTTACGGTTTATTATTTGGAAGATTTAATGACTGAGGTTTTGGATTTTAATTTAGATATTAAGGATAAATTTGTAAAACAGTTTATTAAAGAAGCTGGTGTTAATACGCCAAAATATAGAGAATTAGTTTATGATTTTCTAATGAGTATTGATGATAACAAGGAACTTGTTTTAAAGACAATGGAAGGCATAAGAATAACTGATCTTGATTTAGCTAAGAAGAAAGATGAAAAATCTTTGGTTGATTTAGTTAGTGAAGAGTCATTCTTTGTAGCTGATCCAATGCCTAATTTATATTTTACAAGAGATCCGTTTGCTAGTATTGGAAATGGTGTTAGTTTAAATAAAATGTATTCTGTTACAAGAAATAGAGAAACTATTTATGCTGAGTATATATTTAATTATCATCCTAAATTTAAAGATAATATGGTTAAATATTACGACAGATATGAAAGTTGTCATATTGAAGGGGGAGATATTTTAAATTTAAATGATCATGTTTTAGCTATTGGTATTTCACAAAGAACGGAAGCTGGAGCTATTGATCAAATAGCTAAAAATGTTTTTAGAAATGAAGATTGTAAAATTGATACTATTTTAGCTTTTAATATTCCTTCATCTAGAGCTTTTATGCATTTAGATACTGTATTTACACAAATTGATGTTGATAAATTCACTTATCATCCAGGTATTATGGATACTTTACAAGTTTTTGAGATAACTGAAGGAAATGATCCTGATAGTTACGAGGATTTAAATGTTAAAGAAATTAAAGGAAGTTTGGAAGAAATTTTAGAACAATATTTAGGAATTGATATTACTTTAATACCTTGTGCAGGTGGTGATAAAATTGCTTCAGCCCGTGAACAATGGAATGATGGATCTAATACTTTAGCTGTAGCGCCAGGTGTTGTTATTGTTTATGATAGAAATACTGAAACAAATGAAATTTTAAGAAAATATGGAATTAAGGTAATTGAAATAAGTAGTGCAGAACTTTCAAGAGGACGTGGTGGACCACGTTGTATGAGTATGCCACTTAGAAGGGAGGATTAATTTTGGATTTATCTGGAAGAAATTTTTTAAAACTTTTGGATTACTCTAAGGAAGAAATAAGATTTTTACTTGATTTATCTATAAAGTTTAAAGAGAAAAAACAAAAGGGTCAACCTCATAATTATTTAAGTGGTAAAAATATTGTTTTACTATTTGAAAAAACTTCTACTAGAACTAGATGTGCTTTTGAAGTTGCTGGTATGGATTTAGGTATGGGCGTTACTTATTTGGAACCAGGAAGTTCACAAATGGGTAAGAAAGAAAGTATTGAAGATACTGCTAGAGTACTTGGAAGAATGTATGATGGTATTGAGTATCGTGGTTTTAGCCAAGAGGTGGTTGAAACTTTAGGAAAGTATGCAGGTGTTCCTGTTTGGAATGGTCTTACTGATGAATTTCATCCGACGCAAATGCTGGCTGATTTAATGACAATTGAAGAACATTTCGGTTATTTAAAAGGTATTAATTTTGTCTTTATGGGTGATGCTAGAAATAATGTTGCTAATTCACTTATGGTTGCTTGTGCAAAGATGGGACTTAATTTTACTTGTGTTGCACCTAAAAGTTTATGGCCTAAGCAAGAACTTGTAGATACATGTCGTAGTTTTGCAGGTGGTATGATTACACTTACTGAGAGTGTGACAGAGGGAACTAAAAATGCTGATGTTATTTATACTGATGTATGGGTTTCTATGGGTGAAGATGATAGTGTATGGGAAGAAAGAATTAAGCTATTAAGCCCATATCAAGTTAATGATGAAGTAATGGAAAATGCAGGTGAAAATGCTATTTTCTTACATTGCTTACCATCGTTTCATGATTTAAAAACAACGATTGGTAATGAAATAAATGAGAAATTTGGTTTAAAGGAAATGGAAGTTACAAACGATGTTTTCGAATCAAATTCATCAAAAGTGTTTGATCAAGCTGAAAATAGGATGCATACTATTAAGGCTGTTATATATGCGACAATGAGGCAATCCAAATGAGTAAAATAGTTGTAGCTTTGGGTGGTAATGCTTTAGGCAAAAACCCAGAAGAGCAGTTAGAAAAAGTTCATATTGCTGCACCATTTTTAGTTAAATTAATTAAAGATGGTCATGAACTTGTAATAACTCATGGTAATGGTCCTCAGGTTGGTCAAATTGCTTTAGCTATGGAGTATTCAGCTTCAAATGGGCAGTCACCTTTTATGCCTTTTGCTGAATGTGGTAGTATGAGTCAAGGATATATTGGATATCATTTACAACAAGTTTTGCAAGATGAATTGCTAAGGCAAAATATTGATAAGGATTGTATAACAATTGTTACACAAACTTTGGTCGATAAAAATGATTCAGCTTTTGAAAACCCTACGAAACCAATAGGTGCTTTTTACACGAAGGAAGAAGTACTTATGATGAAGGATAAGGGATATACTTTTGTTAGTGACTCAGGCAGAGGATATCGCAGAGTAGTTCCTTCACCAAAGCCTATAGATATTATTGAAAAATCTGCTATTAAGAAAAACTTAGAATCTGGCACTATTGTTATTGCAACTGGTGGCGGAGGAATCCCTGTAGTTAGAGATGGCGGATTAAAAGGTGTGGATGCTGTAGTTGATAAGGATTTATCTAGCGCATTACTTGCTAAAGAAATTGATGCGGATATTTTACTTATTTTGACTACTGTGGAAAAAGTAAGTATTCATTTTAATACTGTTAATGAAATAAAATTAGATGAGCTTACTTTAGAGGATGCTAAAAGATATATAGGCGATAATGAGTTTGCTAAAGGAAGTATGCTTCCTAAAATAGAGGCATGTATGAATTTTGTGCAAACTAAAAAAAATGGCAAGGCCATTATAACTTCTTTGGAAAAGGCATATGAGGCTATGAATGGAAATTCAGGCACATTAGTTAAGGAGAGGTAGAATGAAAGATAAGAAAAAAAATTCTAAATTTATGATTTCAGCATTTTCAATAATTCTAATTTTGATTTTTGCTTTAGGAATCATATCACATCTTTTACCAGAGGCTAAATTTGTTGGTGACGAAATAGTTAATGGTAGTGGAGTAGTAGGGGCTAAATTATCAGAGGTGCTTTTGTCACCAATTCTTGGATTTGCTGATGCTATTGATGTATGTATATTTGTACTTATTTTAGGTGGCTTTTTAGCAATTATTACAAAAACTGGAGCTTTAGAGACAGGGGTAAAAGTTTTAGTTCAAAAATTAAAGGGAAGAGAAGTAATTTTAATTCCAATTTTAATGTTTATTTTCTCATTAGGAGGAACAACTTATGGAATGCTTGAGGAAACTGTAGGATTTTATGTTTTATTAGCTGCTACTATGGTAGCTGCTGGTATGGATACTATAGTTGGTGCAGCAGTAGTATTGTTAGGTGCTGGATCAGGAGTTTTAGGATCAACTGTTAATCCATTTGCCGTTGGTGCAGCAGTTAGTGCACTTCCAGAAGGAACTGTTGTTAACCAAGGTATTATTATTGGTTTAGGAGCTATTTTATGGCTTACTACTTTAGCTATTTCAATTATATTTGTTATGAAATATGCGAAAAAAGTACAAAAAGAAAAAGGTTCAACTTTCTTAAGTCTTCGTGAACAAGACGCAATGAAAGAAACTTATGGAACAAAGGCTAAACAAGAAAAAGCTAGTTTAACTGGAAAACAAAAAGCTACTTTGGTATTGTTTGCTTTAACATTTGTCATTATGATTATTGGATTTATCCCATGGGGTGAATTTAATGTAACAGTATTTGATAAATTTACTGGATGGCTTACAGGTACACCACTTGGTGGTTGGTATTTTAATGAAGCATCATTATGGTTCTTATTAATGTCAATTGTAATTGCTGTTATTAATCGTACTAGTGAAAATGAATTTGTAAATACTTTTGTTGATGGTACTAAAGATATGATGTCTGTTGTATTAATTATTGCAGTTGCTAGAGGTGCTAGTGTACTTATGCAAACTACACATTTAGATAATTATATTATTTATAATGCATCACAACTTTTAGAAAATACTCCAGCATTTATTTTTGGACCACTTAATTATTTACTTCATGTTGTACTTTCTGTATTAGTTCCATCTAGTTCAGGACTTGCAACTTTATCAGCACCAATTATGGGACCACTAGCTGCCAATGTTGGTTATAGTGTTGAAGGAACAATTATGACATTTGTTGCTGCTAATGGTTTAGTTAATTTAATCACTCCAACTTGTGGAGCAATTATGGGAGGTCTTGCTTTAGCTAAAGTTGATTATACAACTTGGGTAAAATGGGCATGGAAATTAATCCTTTTGATTATGCTTGCTAATATGGTTATTTTAACTGGCGCAATGATAATTTTATAAAAATTTTAAAGACTATTAAAAATAGTCTTTTTTTTGAATTTGACAAAAATTAGAAAAGGTTTATAATACACAATCGTAGTATGTTGTAAAATTAGAAAGGGTTGTTTTAAACAGCCAGATTGTGCTATAATTAA
>CANATJ010000030.1 GCA_947364595.1 uncultured Bacillota bacterium
TTATTTATAAAAAAAAGAAGCAATTAAGCTTCTGGATAAACACTCACTTGTTTTTTATCTTTACCTAAACGTTCAAATTTCACACGTCCAGTAATTTTTGCAAATAAAGTATCATCTTTTCCGATTCCAACATTTACACCTGGATAAATTTTTGTTCCTCTTTGACGATATAAAATAGATCCACCACTAACAACTTCACCATCAGCAGCCTTAGCACCTAAACGTTTAGATTCTGAATCACGACCGTTTTTAGTTGAACCTTGTCCCTTTTTATGAGCAAATAATTGGATATTTAACTTTAACATTGGCATAATTACACCTCCTCGATTATTTGAATATTTTTTTCATATTGTTTTTGTAAATCTTTTAATAAATTAATCATATTTAAAATTAGTCCGTCTACTACTTTAGAATGCTTTAAAATCTTGATTTCCAAAAGGCCATCATTTTGATTATAAGCAATCAAATCACCTTCAACGTTTAAAATTCCATTTACTGTTGTAATAACAATACTACTAACAGCTGCACAAACAATATCTTTTCCATAATCATCAAACATCGCATGACCACTAATTTTAATATAATCTTTTCTAATATTAATTTTAATCATTATTTTGATAACTTAGTAATTTCAACCTTAGTATATGGTTGACGATGTCCTTGAGTACGACGATATTTTTTCTTTTGTTTGTATTTATAAACTTTAATTTTTTTAGCTTTTCCATGTTTTAATACTTTAGCTTCTACTTTAGCACCTTTAACATATGGGTTACCACTTTGCATTCCCATCATTAATACATTATCAAAAGTTACAGTAGAATCTGCAGGTACATCTAATTTTTCAACATATAAAACTGTACCTTCTTCAACATAATATTGTTTTCCTCCAGTTTCGATAACTGCTTTCATACTTTTAACCTCCTTTAAAATCTAAGACTCGCCATAAAGGTAACATAAAGTTTTATAACCTTTTTTGTGCGGTTGTAGAGGAAGCTCTACACATTAAAAAATTTTATCACAATTTACCTTTAAAGTCAAACCTTTTTTCAAGTATTTCCTTTTCCGTAACATACCTTTTACCATTATAAAAAGTATGACGGTAATCACGTTTCATTTTTCTTAAATCCATATTCTTAATAGTCTTACCCTTTTTAAAATAAAAATCTTTAGTAAATCTTTCAAGTAAAAACCTATTAAATAAATTCTTATGCATTAAAAATTCCTTAATAACCTTTATAAAAACAAAACTTATTATCAAAAGTAATATCAGATTAAAACGAACTTTTAATATAAATAAAATCGTTAAAAAAGAAACATAAATAGTAATTAAATGGCTTTTTTTAAAACTAATAATCTTATTTAATAAAATATTAAGAAGTTTTGAACCATCAAGTGGATATATTGGCATCAAATTAAAAATTAAAATTAAATTACTATAGTCAATAAGATCCCTGTTATAAAAAAACAAACTATGAATTATTACAAAAACAATTTGAAATAATGGTCCCATTATTAATATTAAAAATTCTTCCTTAAGTGGTCTATTAATATCCTCATCAAAAACAGTTAAAGCCCCAAACGGTAATAAAATTACTTTTTCAATTGCCCATTTATACTTTATTGCCATAAGTACATGTCCAAGCTCATGAATAATAATAATTTCTGTAAAGATTAAAAAGCCTTTAAAGTGTCCAGTAATAACCGCAATAAAAGCTGTCAGATAATAAAATAAATGAATTTTAAATATACTTTTGATAATCTAACGGTTTCCCTTCCTTAGTAAACACTAAAAATAATTTTTCACCGTTAGCTTGGCCTATAATATCACCTTGTTTTAAATAATCATACATATTTACTTTTATCTCTTTTAAATTAGAATACCAAACTTCTATTCCATCAGATTGCTGAATAATAATAGTATTCCCATAACCTTCTTTTTCACCAGCAAATATAACAATACCACCTTTAATAGCTGAAACCACATAATCAGTATTCACAGTTAATTTAACACCATCTTTATATTTAACCTGATCTGTATATTCTATTTTATTTGAAGAAGCAAGTTCTACTGATTCAGGTATATCATCAATAAGTGGTAAAGAAGAACCAAAATATTTCTTATAAACTTCATTTATTTTCGCAAAATTTAAATTGTTTTGAAATACACCCTTATATAGTTTTTCCCTTAATGAGAGACTCGATTTTAAACAAATTAACCCAATTAAAACTAATACCACACAAACTAAAAATCTACTACAAAATTTAGAAAACTTACTAACCTTCTTTTCTACTTTTTTTGCCATATTATTCACCTATAATAGCATATTTTCATAAAATATAATTTAGAACAAAAAATCTATTCAAATGAATAGATCTATATAAATCGTCTTCTCTTAGCTTTTAATTTCATACTAATAAAACTTATAATCATTGATGATAAAACACTATAAATAATATTTAAAATTAGGCTATTATAAACACTAGCTAATAAATATGAAAAATTCCATACCATATTTCCTGTCATAAGTAAAAGACCATATTCTAAAAAACGATATATAATTATACAAATAATAGATGTAATAGTTAAATTAATATAATTATCAGAAAGAACAATAACCATTTTAGTTATTATAAATGCCATTACCAAAAATAAAAAGGCATGAACAATAATAGTATCAGTATATAATAAATCATATGCAAGGCCCATTACAAAAGCATATTTATAATAACTAGTTTTATCACCATTAAATAAAGGGTAAACCGTAATTAAAGATATTAGTGTAAATAAAGGAGTAAAAAGTCCATGTATAGGTAAATATCTAGATAAAATGCCATCTAGTAAAAAAGAAACTATTAAAAATATTGTTTTCATTACTTACCTTTCCTTTTTAAAACTGTAACATAATCTAAATCATTAAAATTAACAGATGCCTTTACCTCTACAACCTTAGATAAATCAAAATTATCTGTAGTTATTTTATTTACACTTCCAACCTCAATACCACTTGGAAATGTTGCTCCCATGCCAGTAGTAACTACATTCGCACCTTTAGGAATATCTACATTTTGGCTTATTCCCTCAACCGTATAAGTATTTGTTTTAGAATCATACTTCGAAATTAAACCATACACATAACCATCATCAATTTTAATCTTAACACTAATCTTATCACTCATATTACTATTTGAAAGTAATTTTACATTACTAGAATAATTACTTACTTTAGTTATCTTTCCAATTAAACCTTTAGAATTAATAACCGCCATATCTTTTTCTATACCATTTTTTTTACCTTTATCAATCGTAATTTCCTCATACCAATAACCAACATTTCTTGTAACAACTGTTGCGTTTAAAAAAACTTTGTCACTCAAAATAGTATTTAATTCTAATTGTTCTTTTAATTTTTTTACTTCATTTTCTAAATTTTCATTTTGTGAAATAACATTATTTATTTGGCTTTCTTTATTTTGTAATTTTTTATATTTTTTATACAAATTATCTTTTTCCTTAATTTCAGTAAGCTTAGTTTTAACAAAATCAAAAGGCGCTCCTACAACCTTTAATATCATAGTAGACGTATCTTTACCTATTTTTTCAATAGGACTTAAATTTCTATCCTTCCTTAATGCAAAAGCTAAAACAACTAAAATAAGGGCAATAATTACTATAATAAGTATTAATAAATAACGTGGATCAAATTTTCTTCTTTTATTATACATAGTCTTCACCCATTAAAACTTTTGCTAAATAAAATTATATTACCTAACAAGAGATACCTTTCCATAAGATTATATCACATTTTGCTCATTTTTTGATATGTTATCTAAACTTTTTTAAGTTCCAATCTGTTTATAATAAATATTCTTTGAAAGTATATTAAATATAATATTAACTGTTTTTTGCATTACACAAAAAAGCTTATCTTTTAATTTTCGCCACTTACTATATGGCAAAAAGTTATATACCAAAGAAGAAATATAAAAATTATACTTTAATAATTAGTAAAAACTCTTTTCGCTTTTTATAAGTAAGTTGCGGTTTTTCATATTAAACTGGTCTTGTAAATACTTCGAGCAAAAAAACAAACCTTATTTATTGTATAAATAAAGTTTATCTTAATAATACTTATTTAAGCATTAACATTGACCGGTTGTTACTGAAGATATATTACAATTCATAAACAAGCCATCAATCGATGCATTGCTAAGATTCCAACTATCAGATACGTAAATTGCCTCTATATTTGGCATCATTTGAAACATCCAATCGGCATTGGTAACCTTACTTGTATCAAAAGAACACAAATTAAGTTTTGTTATAGTACAGTTATCAAACATTGTACTCATATTAACCACATTAGAAGTATCAAAATTACTTACATCAATAATTTTTAAACTAAGACAGTAAGAAAACATACTTTGCATATTTGTTACTTTACTAGTATTAAAGCTACTTAAATTAACATTTTCAAGGCTGGTACATCTAGCAAATACTCTGGACATATTAGTAACATTACTTGTATCAAAATTTTCTAAACCTTTTATTTCTTTTAAGGAACTTACAAAATAATCACTATGTGAATTCCAGTAACCAGCAAACATACAGGCCATATTAGTAACGTTACTTGTATCAAAATTATTGTTAAAATCTATAACTGTTATACCACTAAAATTATAAAATAAATAACTACTATCAGTATTAGCTATAACCCCATCGGTTGCACCTATATATAAATCATATTTGGTATTATCTTCAACATTAGGAACAACCCAAGCCATAACACCTTTATCTTTACTTTCTGAAACGTCCCAATTTTCAGTGGCATTATCAGGTACATTATTACTGTCTAAAAAACTTATACTTACAATATTTTCCCTATAATAAGCAGTATGAAAATCTTCATTACTATATTGACCCCAGCTTTGTATAACACGACTTCTTTCTATTATATTTCCTTTAGCTGTTATGCTTAAGTTTGTTTGAAAAGCAGCATAGCCTATTGTTATTACAAACAATAAACATATTGCAGATACTATTATTGCCTTATTTATTTTACTCCTTTTCTTTCTCCTTGTTAATTTCTTTCTCATATTTGATACTTCTTTCATACTTTTATTTTGAACTCATTATATCACAAAAATCTATTTTTATGTTACATTTTGTGTAACTTACTAATCATATTACAAAAAATATAATTTTAGTAGTAAGGTTATCTAATGAACTTTTAATTTTCCTAATTATAATATATTTCTTAAAGAAAACCAACTAAATTTTTCCATTTTCTAAAAAGCTATAATACTTTGTCTCACTTATAATGATATGATCAACTAATTTAATCCCCATTAAAATACCAATTTGCCTTAATCTATTAGTGACATTAATATCCTCACTACTAGGATGAACATCACCACTAGGATGATTATGTACACAAATAATAGAAGAAGCATTAAGTAAATAAGCTTCCTTAAAAATATCCCTCGGATGAATTAAACTATGATTAACCGTTCCAACAAAAAGTAATTTATCTTTAATAACTCTTTTAGAAGCATCTAAATAAATACAATATACATGTTCCTGATTAGTATTAATTTTATATTGATAATAATCAAAAACAAGTTTAGGACAATTGAGTTTTATACCTTTTATAGTTTCCATCTTGCTATTAATTCTTTTACTAAGTTCTATAAAGGACAAAATCATACATGCCTTAGCTGTCCCTACTCCTTTAATATTTATAAGTTCATGATAAGTAATATTTTTTAAATTCTGAATATCACCTACATACTTTAATATCATCGAAGATAAAACTTTTGCTGACATATCCTTAGTTCCAGTTTTTAAAACAATAGCCAAAAGTTCTTCATTACTTAAACTCTGAACTCCATTATTAATAAGTCTTTCTCTTGGCCTATCATTAATTGGTAATTCTTTTATCTTAATATTCTCCATTCACAAGCTCCTCATATTTTGCCAAAATCTGATTACAAATAACTTTTATCGTATTACCATCATTAGTACTAGAAAGTAATTGATCATATTGTTTTAAAACCGTTATAAAAGATTTGTTATCAGTCATTTTTTCTTTAATATAAGTATCATATCCTAAAGATTTATAATATTTTTGAATCTTAAGCGCATTATCACGACTATTACTAATTCCTATATATGTATAATACATATTATCCTCAACATTATATATATAATATCTAAAGTCTTTCATATTATTATTCATATTTTCTTTAGTAGAATAAACTCCTCTTTGAATATAATATAAATTAGTCGCATTACTAGAAACAGCTATTGATTCACTCGTTTCATACTGACTAATAATAAAATAAGACATAAATATTCCTAATAATAAAGAAACAGTTATTGGAAATATATACTTTTTCATACTATCACCAAATACATATTAACCTAAGAATTAATTCTTTTTTGTCGATTAATGAAAATAATACTCTATAAATATATACTACATTTATAATAAATTTCCTCTTTAATAAAAAAAATAACTCAAAAACCTGAGTTATTAAGTATAAAATTAATCAATATATTTAGAATCATCAAAAGCTATTATTTGAGTAGTTATATAAGGGAAAAATATACTAAGTACAGCAAATAAAGTACTCTTACCAAATTTCTTAGACAATTGATAGCTAGTAACAGGTATAAATAATATATTTATTGGAGTAATTAACATAAATATAAAGTACCAACCTTTATTAAAAGATATTTTTGATAACCAATAACAATTATATATTGGTATCAATGACTTCCATCCCTTTACTCCAGCTTTTTCAAATATTTTCCACATTACTATTGCAAAGAAAACATAAATAATGAAAATTACACTACCAATTACATAAAATGATGAAACTGGATAATCAAAATTAAGTTCTTTTACAATACTATTAAATTCACTTTTATATTTATCATCTCCAGTTGCTGAAAAAACTGTATCATTATTTTTAATAAGCACAAAATAACTGCCACCAGTTTCTAAAGAATAATAACCATAATTAAATAAATTAACTGAAATAGTACTTGAAAATCCAGATCTTGTTGATTTAAATTGATTTTCTAAACTATTAAAAACATTATCAGCAGATTTTTTATCAATAGCCTTAATATAATGAACGCCTAAATTATCACCATCTTTTGTAGCTAAATAATAACTATTAATAGAACTATTAACATAATTTTTAGAAACATCTTCAATCTTATAATTCTTACTATTTAATAATTCATTAAATTCATTAATATCAGCAGCCTTATTTTCAAAATGTTTATTATAATAACCAACAATTCCTAAAGCCATTAAAACAACTATAACTATTTCAGTTATAAATATAGCAAATAACTTTTTATTACCTTTCATATCACACACTCCTTATAATAAATTTAACATAAATAATTATTTAAAACAATAGTTATATATTTAAATTATCCTAATTTTTATAATTGAATCTCACTCTATTTAATTTACTTTAAAAAAGTAAAAAAATTAGTTAAACTAATTTTTTATATTAACTAAATATTTACATTATATTTTTCTTTAATTATTTTCCTGTTTTCTTTAGTATATCCTTCTAAAACATTAGGATTTTGCTTTTTAACATAATCATATAAATGTTCATAATAAGATTCATATAAATAATATTGATATGAACGATTAATCAAACGATAAATTCTTCCACTCTTTGTATACAAATATACAACATCTGCTATATTATGAGATTTAACACTAGGAAAATATTTACCCTTAACCTGTTCTATAATTAAAACGGAATCTAAATTAATAATTGAACAATTTTTATAATCAATAATAAATTTCTTGGATATAGCATAATCCTTTCCATTAAATATAAGCGATGATTGCAAAGCTTTATCCAACTCTAATTTTTCATTTTTTGATAATTGAAAATAATTTGATGATAGCATAAACTTTTTATAAAAATATTTACCAACAAAAAACAAAAATAAAACAGCTATAACCAAAAAACCAGAAACAGAATATTTATTATATATTACAATACCTGCCATGAAACCTAACATTAAAAAACAAACCAGCAATTTAAATTGTTCATGTTTCATGTGATACTTTACTAACTTAGTATAATTCATATTTAACACCCTCTTAATTACAACATAAATTTTCAAATATTTCAATATATTACAAAAAATAATCTAATACTTTTTAATCCAATTTTTCTCTAACTGTATATTATAATCATTTAATAATATTTCTAGATTTGTTTGTGTATCATATTTTAAAATATTAGATTTAATTATTACACTTCTTTATTTTTCATTACTATCATCTTTAATATTATCTAAACCATAATCTTCGTAATATAAATATTTTTTAGGTGTTGGTTCAAACTTTTTTTCAAAGAATTCTATCCCTATTGATTTTAAATATTCATATTCTTCATTACTTTCACAATATATATCACACATTTCTTCGTGTGCCACAGAATATAACCAACAATAACCATTCTTAAAAAACGAAATATCTTCTGGATAATCTGGGTTAATCCAATTATATAAATCTTTATTTGTTAATAAATATTCTTTTATAGAATTGTCTAATTTATAAAACATTATATTAAATTGATTTTTCATTTCTGAAGGCAAATATTTCCCTGGACCTTTATACGCTGCCGAATACACCCAATGATTATCGTGACGTATTTTATAAATTGATAATTTAAATTTTTCTTGTAACTCTTTTATGTTTTTATTTAATAATTTTACTTCCTCATCTGTTAATCCAAGTGGATGAGATACTAACATAATAGCATCACATTTTTCAAAAGCATAATCAATTAATTTTTTATAAACTTCATTTTTTATTTCATTAATAATCATCATATAAATCTTCCCTTATTTTATAGTTTTCTATAAACCAACTATACAGCTTATAAAATTATCAATATGAATATACAATCTAATACTTTTTAATCCAATTTTTCTCTAACTGTATATTATAATCGTTTAACAATATTCCTAGGTTTGTTTGTGTATCATATTTTAAAATATTAAATTTAATTATTACACTTCTTTATTTTTCATTACTATCATCTTTAATACTATCTAAACCATAATCTTCGTAATATAAATATTTTTTAAGTGTTGGTTCAAACTTTTTTTCAAAGAATTCTATCCCCATTGATTTTAAATACTCATATTCTTCATTACTTTCACAATATATATCACACATTTCTTCGTGTGCCACAGAGTATAACCAACAATACCCATTTTTAAAAAACGAAATATCTTCTGGATATTGCGGATTCAACCAATTATATAAATTTTTATTACATAATAAATAATCCTTAACCTCTTTACTTGACTTAAAAAATAAAATATCAAATTTTTTGTCAAAGTTTGGAGGATCATAATAATTTTCAATACCTAATTGTTTATATCCTACCTTAGTATAAACCCAATGAGCTCCATTGCGATGCTTAAGTAAAGAATCAGATAAAAGATTTTTTAAATGTTTTAAATTATTTTCAAGTTCTAATATTTCCTGTTGATTAAAGCCATCTCTTCTAAATACAAACATAATAGCATCACATTTTTCAAAGGCATAATCAATTAATTTTTTATAAACTTCATTTTTTATTTCATTAATAATCATCATATAAATCTTCCCTTATTTTATAGTTTTCTATAAACCAACTATACAGCTTATAAAATTATCAATATGAATATACAATCTAATACTTTTTAATCCAATTTTTCTCTAATTGTATATTATAATCGTTTAACAATATTTCTAGATTTGTTTGTGTATCATCTTTTAAAACCTTAGGATTTTTTTCACAAAGAAATTCATAAAGATCATATTTAAAGTGTTTTTCACCATTAACTTCTATATTACAATAAGAAAGAAAAGAATAATTACCATTTTTAGTTACAACATATATTCGATGGCAAAAAGATGCTGGTTTACTCCCCTCAAATCTTTCGACTTTCTTAATAAGTAAAATTTCTTGATAATTAATAAACAAATACCTAGCCATATCAATAATATAATTATCAGTTAAAATGTATTGGGTACCTTCAAACAAAATATGTTTCAATTCTTCATCAATTATTTTTCTTGTTTTTGATGAAACACCTTGTTTAAAATTTATAAATTTCTTCATACCTTGGATTAGTCCAACAAATATATATATTATAATTATGATAACAAAAAGTAATGAGTGCCAATTATTCACTTTGGCAAATATAATGAACATAATACTAGCTAATATAAAAGAACAAATATAAATAATTAAATTACGTTTTATTCTATTTAATAATTTATTATAATTTTTCATAATTCTACACCTACATTTTATTATAAAAAATAAAGTTTTAAAAGCACTTTGAAATGTTATTATATTAATAATGTTTCTAAATATTTACATTATATTTTTCTTTAATTATTTTCCTATTTTCTTTAGTATATCCTTCTAAAACATTAGGATTTTTTTCCTTTATTAAATTAT
>CANATJ010000031.1 GCA_947364595.1 uncultured Bacillota bacterium
TTCTCTTTAAAGTGAATATTATCAGAATACATTCTTGCAATAATAGTACCATCTTTTTGAAGAAAATGTTTTTCCCTTTTTCCTCTTTTCGATAATATTTCTATTTCTGAAACATTATTAAAATTTAAATTTTCTTGTTTTTTATTTTCCATTATTTCACCTCCTTATTTATTTTTTATTTTTAAGAAATACGTTTCCACATATAAACAGCTAAATATGGTGGCATATTGTTATGCGGTTGATCACCACCAATAGGCCTAACCGGTTCATTTGTTCCAGAATATCCTTTTTGTTTGTTTTCGGCAGCAAATGAATATTGGCCACCATCACCACCAGATGTCCATCCATATCCATAGATAAAGTTATGTCCATGTAATGGCATTTCATCAATTGTTAACTTATGCTCTGATTCTCCTCCTGTAGATCCAACGACATATTTATCACCAGCTCCTAATAAAAAAGTATCTTTTATTTGTTCCCATACTCCTCCAAATAATGTAGATGGATTTGTATCAGTTACAGACATATAAATACTTCCAACAGGATAAATTGTTCCAAGCTTATTATCAATCAATGCTTGTACATCAGATTCAGTAAAATTACCACCATCTTCTCCCGCATCACCTTTTGGTAATACTAAATTTAATATTTGATTTGGACTTTCACCTGTAATAGTTGCACTTGCTACATCACCACTTGTTACTGATCCAATTACTAAATTATTTGATGGTCCTGTTGCTCCAGTATCACCTTTTTCACCTTTGGCCCCTTGCAAACCTTTTAACGGATTAAACACTGTCAGTTTAGATCCTTTTGCAAATTGAATATTAGCGTTAGCTAATGATAAACTTAATGAGTTGATATTTTCAAAATTTTGAGAAAATACTCCACCACCAAGCCATATTGACTGACCTCCTTGTACAGTTCTATAAAATCTTAAAGTATAATTTACTTTCTTTTGACCATCAGAATTTTCAGAAATATACATTCTTCCTTCAATAATTACTGGAAATACATTATACGAACCATTTGTTTGTAAATATTCATTAATACTAGTAGTATTTTGAACATAATTAGATCTAGAAGTCATCGAACCACTAGATGTTAATGCACCAGTAGAATTAATATATGAATGATGATATCCTGTTGATAAATCATTTATTTTAACTTGGATATTTGTTGCAGTATTTGAATTTGTATAACATATTGCTAAAAATTCATATACACCACCATCATTTAAGGCATCTAAATTATCAATTTTCATTATAGATGCATTATTCTCTAAAACAATTTCACCAACTATATTATTATCCTGATTATCATTGATAGTGCTTCCTACAATATAATTGGCTGCAATACTATTTACAACTAAATTTCCATCCTTATCCAAACTAAATTTATTGTTTTTTGAAGTTAAACAATCAATGTTTGCATTGTTAACTTCTATATTTAGTTTATCCTCTGTCTTTGTAAAAGCATCTTTAAAATAAATATCATCTAAACAAAATTCACCACTATTGCTTAATTTATGTCCACAATAAATTGTATTATTTAAATATCTTCTATTAAATTCATTATCCTGAGGATAGACTAATTCGATAGTAGCGTTTTCGTAATTAGTATAAATATAATTTTCACCTTCAAATAAAGTCAAAGGATATCCTTCTAACTCTTCTAGTACAGGACTTTCCAATGCATAATTACCTTCCTCAGTAGTACCTACCATTCTTTTAACAGTAGCTTTCATAATAGCATCATTATTTTCTACTACAATTTTCAAATGAAATTCATCACTAATCTCACCAATGTTTTTTAAACTAGAATTTAAATTAAAAAGATATGTTTTTCTATTTTCAGTAATATTCTCTTTGGAATTTTGATCTACATAAATAAACAAATCATCTGTATTAGGGATAACGGTATTTTCGTTGTTTTTAATTTTGATTTCTAATAATGAAGCATTTAAAGAATCAAGCAAATGAACTTCATTTATTCCAATTAATTTTTCATTTTCTAAATTCATAATTTCACACCTTTCTTTATTAATTTTTTTACCAATAATCAGACGATTGATAGCTAATCAATTCCATAGGTTTCCACCTTCCTGATTTTCACAGAACTTTTTCAAGAAGTATCATTATTCCTATTACACATCATCGCATTATTAAGAGCCACTTAATATTTATAACCAAGTATTAATCGCAAGCGTACTTGTTAATGTGCTTAATGTAATAGAACGTATCTGATTATTCTAAATATTTAATTGTCAAAGAACTATTTGCTTAAAAAAAGCAGATGAAAGGATTTAATATCTCCCTTCATCTGTTTCCTAAGTAATTAAAGATTTTGCAACCTAAATTTTATATTTTTCTTTAATTTTATTTAAAGAATTTTTAATGCTTTTACTAATTGCTTGATGAGAAACATGTTCTAACCTAGCAATTTCTTCAAGATTTTTATCCTCAAAATAATACATTCTAATTCTTCTTTTTTGAACTTCTGGTAAACTATCTATTACCTTTTTCAATCTTTCAAAATTAATATTCTTTTCTATCTTTTCTTCAACGCTTATTTCTTTATAAACAGCTCTTTTATATAAAGAATATTCATAAATTTCACTATGTTCTATATGATTATCATATTCATTCATATGTGATAAATCTTTAAGTTCAAATTCATTAAATGCCTTATATATATTTTGATTTATTTCTATAACTTGATTATTCCCCTTACTATCCTTAAACTCTACTTTATAAATACCTTCTTCAACCATTAAAGTATAAGGATTATATTTATCCTTTCTTCTTTTAATCATCATATACCTCCTATCAACTAAATTTCAGTTGATAAAAGGTGGTGATCTACAAAAAGCAAACAAAAAAAGAGCGCAAAAAACTATATACAAAATATAGATTTGCACACTCTTAAAATAACTATTATAGCCCCATATATATTCTTTACAATTAAAAGAATAATACATAAAACCAACCGCCTACTACGATTGGTTATTTTATATTTTTTTAATAGTGTTTTTTCAAACCTTGTTCGAACGCACCATTTTCATGTCTGAAAGTATGCAAAAAGCTTACATGACCATCATTTTTATAACAAAAAAAGCTTCAAGAATAAATCTTGAAACCTTATTTAATAATTATTTCTTTTTCTTAAGAAAGCTGGAATAACAGTATCTTCATCATCTAAACCAGCAATTGGTCCTAAAGATTCAGATTCCTTTTCCTTCTCTTCTTTTTGATCAAATCCTGTTGCAATAACAGTAACAATTAATTCATCAGTAAAGTTTTCATTAATAACAGCACCAAAGATAGTATTAATATCAGTATTAGCAGATTTTCTAATAGCCTCTACAGCTTCTTCTACTTCAAATAAAGTTAAATTAGGTCCACCAGTAACATTGATAATAGCATCAGTAGCTCCATCAATACTAGTTTCTAAAAGTGGGCTAAGAACAGCTTGATTAGCAGCTTCTACAGCTCTATCTTCACCAACACCAGCTCCAATACCAATTAAAGCATTTCCACGTTTTTCCATAACTGTCTTAACATCAGCAAAGTCTAAGTTGATAAGTCCTGGACAAGCAATTAAATCTGAAATAGATTGAACTCCTCTTCTAAGAACATTATCTACCTCTTTAAATGAATCTAAAAGAGGTGTTGATTTATCAATAATTTCTCTTAATCTATCGTTAGGTACAACAATTAAAGTATCAACATGTTTTTTAAGTTCTTCAATACCAGCTAAAGCTTGTTCCATTCTTTTTTTACCTTCAAATGAGAATGGTTTAGTTACAATACCAATAGTTAAAGCACCTGAATTTTGAGCAATATCAGCTACTACTGGTGCAGCTCCTGTACCAGTTCCACCACCCATACCACAAGTGATGAATACCATATCTGCACCTTTTAAAGCTTCTTCTAACTCAGATTTTGATTCTAAAGCAGCTTCCTTACCAATTTGAGGATTTGCTCCAGCACCAAGTCCATGAGTAAGTTCCTCACCTATTTGTATCTTATGTTCAGCCAAAGAATTATTAAGTACTTGTGAGTCTGTGTTAGCAACAATAAACTCTACTCCTTCTACTGATTCAGTCATTCGATTAACTGCGTTGCAGCCCCCGCCACCTACACCTATTACTTTTATTTTTGCTAATTGATCCATTTCTAATCCAAACATCTAAATTTCCTCCTTATTCGCCAAAAAAGTAACTAAATACTTTCCCTAACATTGTTTCGTTTGAAGTGTTTAAAAATTGCTTATCTGGTGAAGAAAGCATGTCCATATCATCTTCACTAAGCATAGAATAATCTAAACCTTTTAATTTTAAAGTGTTAAGAAAATAAATAATATTTCCAATAACTGTACTATACTTATTATTTCTAACACCAATTAATTTAACATTGCCCTTACTAGCAGACATTGATAAACTATCATGTAAACAATATTCAATATCCTGCATATTGCTTACTCCTCCAGTAACTATTATATACTGAATTGGCTTATTTGTTAAGTCATTTATTTCATTTTTTACCAAAGATAAAATATCATTAATCCTTGACATTACCACCTCAGAAGCTTCAAGTTGATTAATTTTAATTTTTTCTCCTTGAACATTTACTGTTTCATAAACTTCATTGGCATTTGCATTTCGCTTATGCGCTAAAGCAAATTTCTCCTTTAAATTTTTAGCCTCTTTTATATCAATACGGTACATATAAGATAAATCTCTATCAATTTCCTTACCACCTGTACCAAGAACTTTTGTCCTAATAGGAATACCTTTACTATATAAAGTTACAACAGAAGTTTGAGCTCCAATATTCAAGACAAGACCAATACCATCACTTATCTCATCATTTTTAAAACAATTAATATCGCCAATACTTCCAACAGAAATATCAACAAGCTCTATCCCTAAGCTTTCAATAATACTCGCTACAGAATAAACATTTTTCTTAGGAGCAGTTACCATCATAGCTCTTCCCATCAACTTTTGACCAGGAAAGCCTTTTGGATCTTTCATAATTGTCTTATCATTAATTTTAAAATCAATTGGAATAACATTTACAAACTCCTCATTTGGAAGTAATTCTTTTTTAATACCTTCCTTATAAGAATTAGTCATATCCTTATTAGTAATCAATTCTCCATCAACTGTAATTTCGCCTTTAATAATTTTATATTCAGCAAGATAAATAGGAACATTAGCAATAACCTTCTTAATTCTAATGCCAAGCATATCCTCTACTTCTTTAAAAGCATCAGTTATACTTTCCTTAGCTAAGATTGGATCCACAATAAGACCCTTCTTAATTCCCTTTGAAGGAGTACTAGTAGCAGCTAATAAATTTAAGTGATTACGAAATAGCTCGCAAACAACTAACTTTATTGAATCGCTTCCAATATCAATGCTAGCATATACATGCTCCATATCATCATCCTCCTACAGTTTACTATTAATTATACTATAATTTTATCTAAATGAAAAGTAAATGTAAATAAAAATAAGAAATTTTATCAAAATTTGTAGAAAAAAAGAATAAAATCAAATTTATTCCTTAACCTCAAAATATTCTCCAGAATCTAAATATAAGATTCCCTTCTTATTATTAAACTCCTTAATAATTTCCAAATACTTATCTATTTTATTAAATTTTTCCAAAGTCAAATAAACCGAATTACCATCATTCATCGTAAGGAAAAAACGTTCATCATCAACATCATTTGGATCATATTTAATCTCTGAAATTCTTTTAACCACATCATAATTTATACTAGAAATTTTAGAAAGTAACCCATTATAAATTTTATCAGGCACATAATTAATAACTGTTGGAACCATAAAATTATCATCGGTTTCCGTTTTATCATTTAAAACAGTCTTATTATTAGGTAAATAATAAAATAATGGTAAATTTTCCTTCACTTCAATAACAACCTTAGTAAATAAAGGTTTACTAACACTTACTTTTTTAATATAAATATCCTTTTCAAGTCTTGATTTAATACTCAAAGAAGAATTTTGAAAACTACTAGGATAATTTTCAAGACCAGCCTTATTAATAATTTGCCAATCGCTATAAAATAAATTACCCTTAACAACAATATTATTTATCCTAATATCCGAAACAACAGAAAGTCCTAAAGCTACAATAATAAGTAGCAAGAAAAACAGCAATACATTTTTCATTTTTAACTTTCTTTTTTTCTTCGCCTTACGCGCCATAAAATCACCTTTTATTCTAATACTATTTAATCAAAGATTTAAGATTATCATAAATAATAGAAGCACTATCAGCAACTGCTAACTTGCCTAAATTCTCTTTCATCTTATTTAAAACCTTATCATCATTAATTAATTCATCAACTTTATCAAATAAAATATCGCCATCTAAATCTTTTTCCTCAATCATATAAGCAGCATCTTCCTTAATCAAATCTAAAGCATTTAAATATTGATGGTTATTTGCAACATATGGTGAAGGAATTAAAATTGATGGAGTTTTTAAAGAAATAATTTCACTTAAAGTGGAAGCTCCAGCTCTAGAAATCATCAAATCAGTTTTTTTCATAACACTAGTTAAGCCCTCATAAAATGGAAGTACCTTAACATTTGAAGGAAATTTATTAGAAATAACCTTTTCATAAGAACTTTTTCCTGTAATAAATAAAACTTCATATGGCTTTCCTTCAAGTTTAGAAAGTTTATCTACCAAATAATCATTTACCATAGAAGCCCCTAAAGATCCCATAACAATCAAAACTAATTTTTTTCTAGCAGATAAACCAAGTTCAGACTTTAATATAGCTTTCTTTGAAAGAGCATCTTCACTACAAGGATTTCCGGTTAAAACAGCTTTATCCTTTGGTAATAATTTTAAAGAAGAAGCAAAAGAAACACCAATCATATCACTATACTTACTTAAAAAACGATTTGACTTGCCAGGCAAACTATTTTGCTCATGCAAAAACGTCTTATAACCTAATTTTTTCGCACTTACAATAACTGGAACAGTTACATATCCACCTACCCCAATAACAACATCTGGATCAAATTCCTTAATATATTTTTTGCATGTTTTAAAACTTTTTAAAACACATCCAATAGTCTTAAAATTTTTAAATAAATTTTTTTTATTAAATCCATACATTTCTATCGATTTAAAAGGAATACCTTGTTTAGGAATAATGTCCTTTTCCATTCTATTATGAGTTCCAATATATAAAAATTCACTATTTGGCTCTTTTTCCTTTATTTTATTTATAATTGCCAAAGCAGGATAAATATGTCCCCCAGTTCCACCAGCACTAATTACTACACGCATGTAATCACATCCTTATTATCATTATATCATATTTATATGCACCTGCAAGAATTTAGAAATAATTAAATGTTTGTATCAATAATATTTTTAATTAAACTCTTACTTTTTAGCTTATAATGTGTAAATGCAATTGATAAAAATACAACCAATAAAGAAACAATTAAACTTAAAAATAAAATATCATAATTAACAATAATACCTTTAAAATCAATCACCTCTTTAATTCCATCATATAAAAACTTATCAAATAAAAAAATAAATGGAACTGTATAAAGCCACCCCTTAAAAACAATAATTAAACTTTCCCAAAATAAACTCATAATTATTTTATCATCACATAAACCTAAACTCTTAAGTTTAGCAAACTCTTTATTTCTAAAACTAATATTAGTCGAAACAATATTAACAACAGAACTAATTGAAATAATTATAACAAGAAAAGTAATACCATATAAAAATAGTTCAATAGATAAAACTATATTGTTAATAATTTCCCTAGCCTTTTTAACATTCATATACGCAATATCTTTATAATCTTCATTTTTAATTAAATTATCTAAATACTTATCTAAACCTTTATAATTAGTTTTTAAAAATAAAGCTCCTTTATAACTAAAACACAATTCATCAAATTTAGATGAAGAAACATTAATAACTATATTGTCCTTATTAACAAAATCTGTAAATCCAAATGGAACTTCATCACTTAAAGATAAATTAGAAAGCGTAAAATCATCTAAAACAATTTTCTTTAAATTTTTAAACCTTTTATATTTACTACGCATAATTTTTGAAGATTCATCAATTTCATCATAATTATTAATAATCTTATTACCACCAAAATCCGTTAAAATCACATTTAAACTATCCTTATAATTTTTTAAATAATTTTCGCGTGGAATATGTGTTTTAAATTCACAAAATCTAAAATTATTTTTCTTAGTAAAACCAATATCTGAAGCTATATCATTTAGTTTATTATAATCCTTCCCATCTACATTTATAACCAAATCATAACTAGGAATTTTAACATATTCCTTAATAGATTTTATTCCATAAGTTAAAACCAAAGAAAAACAATTAAATAGTAATACACTTATAAAAATACATACAATAACACTCCTATACTGAATATTGTTTCTTTTAAAATTTAAATAAGCTAAATATCTTTCAAAAGGAATTTTAGAATTAAACTTAATATTTTTATAGCAAATATCATCATCTTTAAATAACTGCATAACCTTATATTTTTTAATATTTTTAAGAGGTAACAGTGAAGAAAAAATAATAATTAAAACAATAAATAAAAAAGGAATAAAAATAAATTCAAAATAAAAACTTAAACAAAGTTCATTATTAAATAATTCAAACAAAAGATGATTAACTAAATAAATCAATAATTTACAAAAAACAATTGAAAACATAAACCCCAATATCAATCCAAATATCGCAATAACTAACGACTCAAAGAAAAAAAGCTTATATAAATTATAATTATCAACACCAATAGCTTTTAACAAAGCCACCTGCCTTTTTCTTGAATTTAAAGAAATCTTAAACGAATTATAAACAATTAAAAAGGTTGCAAAAGAAAGCAAACAGACTAAGACAATAAGAATTTGTTTAAAAGTATTAAAAAGATTATTTTTTCCTAAACCATATAAAGAAAGTAATTGATTATTATAAGTTATACTATTACAATTTCTTTTGAAACATATCTTTTCAGTATTATCATAAACTTTTTTTATGTTATTAAATTTAATATAATATCTGCTTTCTTTATATTTGATATTCAAAATACTATAATCATTATATTTTTTTAAATTTCCATCAATAATAACATGATAATCTCCAATTTCAGATTCGACTTTATAAACCAAATAATGATGAAAAGAAGAAAATAAAATTCCTATACTAATCAGTAAAAAAGAAGCTAGAGTTATTCCAAATATACTAACAAAAGTTCTTTTTTTATTCTTAGTTAAATACCGAATTATTAGATTTAACATTTATCTCATCTCTTATAATTTTTCCATCTTTCATCGTAATAACCCTACTAGCACGTTTCGCTAAAGAATCATCATGAGTTACCATAATAATAGTTTGCTTATATCTTTTATTATAATACTGTAATAACTTCATAATCTGAAGGCTTTTGCGACTATCTAAATTACCAGTAGGCTCATCAGCAAGTATTATTCTTGGATTATTTATTAAAGCTCTACCAATTGCTGTTCTTTGTTGCTCTCCACCAGATAAATCATTAGGAAAATTATTAATTTTATTCATAATCCCCAACTTTTTAAGTAAATCCCTTAATCTTTGATTACTAACCATTCTTTTATCAAATAAAGACGGCAACAAAATATTTTCCTTAACAGTTAAAGATGGAATCAAATTATAAAATTGATAAATTATCCCAACATTTTTTCTTCTAAAAACCGTAAGTTCGTGATCAGTTAAATCATAAATATTTTTATTATTAATATAAACAGCACCTGAAGTAGGACTATCAAGCCCCCCTAGCAAATGAAGCAAAGTGCTTTTACCACTACCACTTTTACCAACAATTACAACAAATTCCCCTTTTCTTACCTTAAAATTAATATCATCTAAAGCCAAAAAACAATTATCCTTTTGACCGTATTTTTTACTTAAATGTTCTACACTCAATATTTCCATATATACTCTCCTCTATAACACTTTAACTATTTATAAAATTTATAACTAATAAAATAATGGAAACATTGTAACAAACTAATACGAGAAAGATTATGATGTTAGAAAAAAATACAAAAAATTAATAAAAGAAAATTTTATAAATTAATAGTTATTACAATGTTCCCCAGAAAAAATATATCCTAATATCAAAAACAATACAAACGACTATTTTAGTATATTTGTTATACTTATAATTAACAATTTTAGTAATTTATATATAAGAAAACTTCTAATTTGCCATCAATAATAATCAAAAAAATAAAATTAACAAATTCTATTAAAAATTTACTTGTCATAAAAAAACAAATATGGTATATTCTAATTAGTGAAGGAAACTTCATTAAAAAAAGGGAAACATTGTAACATATCAATGC
>CANATJ010000032.1 GCA_947364595.1 uncultured Bacillota bacterium
TTATGGTGCGGGCGAAGGGACTTGAACCCCCACGCCGTAAGGCACTAGATCCTAAGTCTAGCGCGTCTACCAATTTCGCCACGCCCGCATGTGGTGGACCCTGATGGACTCGAACCATCGACCGTCCGGTTATGAGCCGGATGCTCTAACCAACTGAGCTAAGGGTCCATTTCATTTGACTCCTATATAATATCATATTAAACAAGTTTATGCAATATGTTTTGAAAAATTATTTTTTATAAATATTTTAAAAAGGTATAAATTTTATACCTTTTTTATCATATTTAGTAAATTAATTTTAAACATATCTTTATCAGAATGTTCTTTTGAAACCATTACACCTTTATATGTAACTAATTCTGATTGATGTCCTTCGCTTAATATATCTTTTGGAGATAATGTAGATAATGTTACTATTTTTTCATCTTCATTTACTTGATAATGCAATTTTACTTCGCCATGAACTTTGGCAAATAAAGCATCTGTTGGAAGTTTTGCTTCATAATTTATAATATTACCTTCTTGGCTGGCAACTGTACCAACAAATTCGCCGGCTTTAATTTTTGGATAATATTCAAAATAAAGTTTTTTGTAGGCTAACATATTATATTTTTTTAAAGCACTTTCTAACTTTTTGAATTCATTTTCATTTATGTAGCCAAATATATATTTTTCAACCATTGTTGCCATCCTTTCTACTATATAGTCTCCTACTATATATAGTAACATATCTATTTTTAGAAATCAAACATAGTTCTTGTTTTAGAAAAAATTTGACAGCTTCTTTGCAGATATTACAAAATATTTAATTTCTATTTCCAAAATAAAGGACATATAAAAGCAGTTATATGTCCTTAAAAATAATTTATTTAACCCCTTTTATCTTTTTTTCCAGTTAATGTATAACCTTGACTAAGTAGTGATTCATCATTGCAGTTTGCCCATTTTGTATCTATTTGATTACTACTTAATAATTTAGTTCTATATCTATAATAAGTTATATTTGAATATACTGGTTCATTTACATATATAGCTGATTTTTTTACACATTGTGTATATGTATTATATCTTCCAGCATTGTCATAGTTAGAAGAACAAATATATATTGTCTTATTGCCATTAATTATATATTTGGTTGGCTCTTGTTTATTTATAATTTGTTTACTAACTTGTTTGGTTCCTGTTTTAACTTTATTAACTTTTGTTTGTACTTGACGAGTATCAGTATTACTTACCTTTTTAGTACTCCAATTTGACCAATTACTATAGGTAACAGTATTGTCAAGATTTTTTACGAATTCGCACCTTTCGGTGCTGGTACTGGGAAATGATGTATCATTTAATCCCATATGAAGTAAAATATAATCTTCTTTGTTTGTACAAGATAAGTTTACTTTCATTGTATAATCTTCTTGATTTTTTGTGATTTCAACATATGATTTTTTGTTATTACAAACTTTATTGTTTTCATCAGTAAAGTTTACTAACATTTTTTTGTCTAGCATTTCACCTAAAGTCATGCTGACTTTATCACCTGTGTTTTTAGGTAATCTAGATCCTGTATAATATCCACTAGCGACTGTGGCCATGCTTAATAAGTTATTATTAAAATTATCATTATTTGTTTTTAATTTACTATTAACATAGTTAGTTAAAAATCCTTTAGTTGGAAATAATGTCATTAGGATAAATAAGATAACTACTACTAATAATATTTTAATAAATACGCCTTTTAAGGATCCTCTATCTTCATTATACATATATATCACCTTCAAATATGCCTGATATAATAACACATTAGTACTTATTTGTCAAACACTATCTTTAATTGCATTTTAGTCTAACTATTGTGCATCCTCTATTGAAGTTATCACTTTTAAATTCTAAAACATTTTTATTTTGTTTTAAAGTTTTAAACGTTTGCTCTTTAATAATACCAGTTCCTATACCATGAATTATAACAATAATTTCATTTCTCATTTTTACATTATCATTTATAAAATCGTTGATGGCTACTCTAGCACTATCACGATCAAATCCGTGAAGATCTATTTTAGGAAAACTGTAAGGGAAAATCACTTCATTTAATGTCATGCCTACCTCCTATTTTAATTTTTTTTAGCTCTAGGATGAGCCTTTAAGAAAACGTTTCTTAATCTTTCGTTGGAAACATGAGTATATATTTGAGTCGTTGATAAATTTTCATGTCCTAATAAATCCCCTACACTTTTTAAATCTGCACCTTCATTTAACATGTGGGTAGCATATGTATGTCTTAAGGTATGGGGTGTTACATGAACTGGTACTTCTGCTTTTTTTGCCATGTCACTAACGATTTTTCTAATTGTTCTTTCATTTATTTTATTGTTTTTATTATTTATAAATAAATATTCTTTTGGTTTGAATTTTTCTAAATACATATTTAAAAGTTTTTCACACGGATTTCCATAATAAACATATCTTTCTTTATTTCCTTTTCCTAATATTAAAATCTTTTTTTCATTAAAGTTTATATCTTTTAATTTGATATTAACAAGTTCACTAACTCGAAGGCCACTAGAGTATAACATTTCTAAAATTAAGGCGTCTTTTATTCCTTGTTTTTTTGTAAGATCTGGAGCGTTTAGTAATTTTTCTAAATCTTTATAATTTAAATAGTTTGGTAAACTTTTTTCGATTTTGGGATTACTTATTAAACTTGCCTGATTATTTTTGATAATTTCTTCGCTTTCAAGATAATTGAAATAACTTTTTAATGAACTTATTTTTCTGGAAATACTTCGGGTACTATATTTTAAAGTATATAGTTGTTTTAAAAAACTCCTAATATCATCAATATTAATTTTTTTTATATTTTTATTATTAGTAAACTCTATAAATTCTCTTAAATCGATACTATAGTTTTTGATAGTATGATCTGAAAGACCCATTTCATATTTTAAATAATTTAGAAACTGTTTAGTATAATCCATGTTATCACCATAATTATTATAACATAAAAGACAAGAATGTTTTAATCTTGTCTTTAGAATAGTTTTAGTTGTTTTACCTGATTTTTTGGAGAAATTTTACAATCAACTACTTTGATTTGTGGAACTTCATTTATTGGTTTTATGAACTGGGAAATTACAGATTCTTTTATATCTACGCTTTGATTTTGCGCTAAAGCGTGAAGTTTTACAATGTAATCTCTATTTGTTTTATATGAATTGTGATGATTTACATATTCTATAAATGCTCCGTTTGTATAAAATCCATTTTGATTCATGTCTATTATTTGAGTAAAAATTCTAGTCATATAATCATCATTTAAAACTAATTGATTAATATATGGTTTTATGTAGGCAATGATAGCACCTAAAGCTAGATCATCATTAATTTCTGAATTTTCAAGAGTTCTTTGCGCTAATGACTTTAAAAATTGTTCATCGCTATAAATAACTGGTATTTTTTTTAATCCTTTATGATTATATTGAACTGATAAATTTCCACCCATTTCTAATTGTGGATAAAGTTCGGCGAGATGATCATTAAGTCTTACTTCATCTGTATAATTTGTTGTTAAAGTGTCTATTATGGCTAATGGACTTTTCCAACCAAATTTACCTTCATATCCAAGTCCAAAAACAGCTGTATAATATTCGTTTTCTTGAACTAATTGATATCTTCCAACAATTTTTTTATTCATAATAATTCCCCCTTTTTTAATGCTTTTTATTATAATGATTTTAAAATTTTTGTCAAATTAAAAAGTAGCTACTTTATATAATCGCAGCTACTACATTTTATTTGATCTTTTTTCTCTGTAAGCATATTTCCACATTCTGGGCATTTTTCTCCAGTTGGTTTATCCCAATATGCTGTTTTACATTTTGGATAGTTGTTACAACCGTAGAATATTTTTCCGCGTCTTGTTTTCTTTTCAACTATTTTTCCATCACAATTTGGACAATCACAAATTATTTTTTCTTGTTTTTCTTCAGTTTTAATATATTTACATTCTGGGAAATTACTGCAGGCAGTAAATGGTCCATATTTTCCTTTTCTAATTACTAAAGGATGACCACACTCTGGACACATTTCACCAGTTTGTTCTGCTTCTTTTTTTGGCAATTTATCAAAAGCTTCTTTGACTGATGGTTCAAATTCTTTGTAAAAATTTTCTAAAACTTCATACCAGATTTCATTACCTTCAGCTATTTTATCCAAGTCTGTTTCCATATTAGCGGTATATTCAACGTTGATTAAATGGCTAAAGCATTCTTGAAGTTTGTCATTTACTTCAAATCCAATTTCTGTTGGTGAAAATTTTCTTTCTATTAAATTTACATATCCTCTATTTTTGATGTTGTCTACTATTGTAGCATATGTACTAGGTCTTCCAATACCTAGTTCATCCATTTTTTTGATTAAAGTTGCTTCTGTATATCTAGCTGGCGGTTGAGTAAAATGTTGCTCTTTGGTAATGTCATTAGATACAATTACTTTAGAGTTATATGTATCAAATGGAGGCAATATATTATCTTTTGTACTTTCATAATCACCATAAGCTTTTAAGTATCCATCAAATACAATAACACTTCCTGTTGCTTTAAATCCATAATCATTATTATTTAAAATTGCGGTTGTTCCTTCTATTTTTGCTGGAGCCATTAATGATGCTAAAGCTCTATAATAAATTAAACGATATAATTTAAATTCTTCATCACTTAGATATGGTTTAACGCTTTCTGGGGTTCTTTCAATACTAGTTGGTCTTATGGCTTCATGGGCATCTTGAACATTTTCAGTTTTTTTACTGATTTTGACTTTTCCAGTATATTCTTTACCGTATTTGCCCTCTATATATTTATAGCTACTTGCGATGAATTCACTTGCAAGTCTAATTGAATCTGTACGCATATATGTAATCAAACCAACGGTTTCATTTGCTAGATCAATACCTTCGTAAAGACTTTGAGCAATACGCATTGTTCTTTTTGATGAAAATTTTAATTTGTTTGATGCTTCTTGTTGTAATGTACTTGTTGTAAATGGTGGTTTTGATTGTTTATTTTTTAATTTTTTATCAGTTGATTCAATTTCGAATGCTTTTGTTAATTTATTTAAAATTTCGTTAGCTTCATTTTCGGTTTTTATTTCTATTTTTTTGTGTTTGTATTCAAACAAATCAGCTGTAAAATCTTTAAAATCGGCAGTTATTGTCCAATATTCATCGGCTTTAAAAGCGTTTATTTCTCTTTCTTTATCTACGATAAGTTTTAAGGCAACACTTTGAACTCTTCCTGCACTACTTCCATCAGTTTTAGATTGGATTAGTTTACTTAATCTAAATCCAATTATTCTATCTAAAATTCTTCTGGTTTCTTGACTATTAACTAAGTTTTTATCAATTTTTCTTTCATGATTAAAAGCTTCGATAACTGAATTTTTAGTAATTTCGTTAAATACTACTCTACTATAGTTATCTTCATTTAAACCAAGGCAATCATATAGGTGCCATGAAATGGCTTCTCCTTCACGATCGGGATCGGTTGCTAGATAAACTTTATCGGCATTTTTAACTTCTTTTTTTAATTCGTCGATTACTTTTTTCTTTCCTTTTATTGTTTTATAATCTGGTTTGAAATTATTTTCAATGTCAACACCAAATCCATACTGACCTTTTGTTGATAAATCTCTGATGTGGCCTTTACTTGAGGAAACGACATAATCGCTTCCCAAATATTTACCAATTGATTTTACTTTTGTTGGTGATTCGACGATAACTAGTTTTTTTCCCATAGTCCACTTCCTTTTGCTAATACCATTTATACACTAATATCTTATTTCTGTCAAATGATTAATATCTACCACATTTACTGCCCCATGAATCTACTAAAGTGCCATTTCTATAAATTCTAAGTAATTCACAATTGTTAGAACATAGGTTACATTCTGATGGTTTGGTATCAAATTTTATGTCATCAACTTTTAAAGAATATGTATTTCCATTTTTGTTTTTTCTAGCTAATACGGCTATTCCTATGGCACCCATTAAATGACTATTTGGATCTACAATAATATCTTGATTTAATATTTCTTTAAAGTATTTTACTACGCCTTCGTTTTTGGAAACTCCACCTTGGAAAATAACTGGACCTTCTATTTTTTTTCCTTTACCAACATTGTTTAGGTAATTTAAAACTACGCTTTTGCATAATCCAGCAATGATATCTTCTTTTTTATAACCTATTTGAGCTTTATGAACTAGATCAGATTCGGCAAATACGGTACATCTAGCAGCTATTTTAACTGGATTTTTGGATTTTAAGGCATATTTACCAAAGTCTTTTACTTCTATACCTAATCTTTTGGCTTGTGATGATAAAAAGGAACCAGTACCTGCTGCACATAAGGTATTCATGGCATAATTGGTAATTATTCCATTTTTAAGTAAAATTATTTTGGAATCTTGACCACCTATTTCTAAAATTGTTCTTGCATCTTTATAAAAAGTTAAGGTTCCAACGGCATGGGCAGTTATTTCATTTTTAACGATATTAGCTTTAAGCATTAATCCGATTAATTTTCTAGCACTACCAGTTGTTCCTATTCCTTTAATTATATATTCACTACTTAAATCTTTTTTTAAGATGTTTATTAATTTTTTTACGGCGTTTACAGGATTACCTTCTGTCCATATATATGATGAGGTTATTATGTTATTGTTTTCATCAATTATAACTCCTTTAGTGGAGATGGATCCTATATCAATTCCTAAGTAACATTCTTTCAATTTCTTTTCCTCATTTCTAGCATGTCATAAAATGCTTCTAATCTTGTTTTTATACCAGTTTCTGATGTGGCAGAGTCGAAACTAAAAAATAATATTGGCACTTCGTATTTTGAAGCTATTTTGTTTATTATTGGCATGGCACCTATTTCGGGTGTACAAAAAGATGATTTTATATGAATGATTCCATCATAACCATTTTCACATAAGTATTTACAATGATTTATATTGTCTGAAGCGTCTGCCCCCATATTGTATTTGACATATTCATTATTTTTTAGGTATTTTTTTAGTTTTTTACTTTTTTCAAATAATAAATAATGAACATTGGTGAACCTTTTTATTTCGATATTGTTTTGAGCTAATTGTTTTTCTAAGTAATAGTTTGAAAAGGGTTCCATAAGAGTATATAGCTCACCTATAATTCCTATTTTAAGAGGTTTATCTGGTTTATGGGTTTTAATATTTTTAAACCTTTTTAGATATTTATTATATAATTTTTTTAATTCTATATATGATTTTACTTTGCTAAATTTAATTAACATTTCTGCTTTTAGGTTTTCAAATGAGCCTTTTTTTTGTTCAAATCCGATGTTTTGTCTGATATAATCATCTATTTTATCCATGTATTTGACCATTTTTAAGGAAATAAATCCATAATATATTGTTTTTAATTTGCTATATTTTGGATCTATTTGTTTGAAGAGTTTATTTATTCTTCTAAAGTTTGTATCACCTTTAGTAACTAGGTTAATCATTTTAAATTCATATCCTAAATCTTGCAATATTTTTTCTTGTAAATTAGCGTAATAACCGTATCTACATCCTCCACCCATTTGAATTAATATATTGGCTTTTTTATCTAGGCATTCTATCATAGTTCCTAAGGTGTATTTAAATGGAGTGCATATAAATTCTGGGCTATTTTTTGTCCCCAGTTCAATTGTTTTACTTGTTATTTTAGGAGCTTTTATGACGTTTGCTTTAAATATATGTGAAAGCAAGTAATTTGCGGGTACGTAATAATCTCCCATTTGGGGAAAGGCTATATTAATCATTGTCTAATCCTCCTAACATATCTAAAAAGCTTTCTAATCTTGTTTCTAATCCTGTGAATGATGAGTTATCATCGATAATCAAATTTATGTTAGGAATTTTTATTTTTCGCGTTACTAACTCATTTACTAGGCTATCGGGTGCACATGGAAATGAGGAAATAAAAATTATACCATCTATTTTATCTTTGCAATAGACTATAGATCCTATATTATCTTTACTATATTTAAAGTATAATTCTTTTGCTAATGTTTCACCTAATTTGTTTGTTATTTTTGATGAAAATTTATCACAGTAAATAACTTCTACATCGTTTTTTATTAAGTATTTTATAATGTCTTTTCCAATTAGGCTATCATAGGTATTATAAGGATGACTTACAATTAATATTTTTGTTTTATCACTTTTTAGTTTATTTAAGTTTATTGATATTTCTTTTTTTCTTTGTTTTTTATATCTTATTATGGCGTTTTTGTAAGCTTTTCTTATTTGATGTTTTTCTTTCCCTAATTGTTTAGCTATTTTATATAGGCCTTTTTTTAAGGTTTTTCTTTTTTCTAAATCGATATTATAGTGCAGTAATTTGGTATCGGTTTGATTTTTAACGATGTCATATACTGCCCAGAAATTTGTACATGTTTGGTTATTTTTTTTATAATTACTAATTCTAGGGATTAAAATGTACTGACATTTATCTTTTAAGTATTCTACATGTCCTAAATAAGTTTTTAATGAAAGACACATTTCATCACCTGAGGCTTTTAATGCTTTTTCCATTATTTCTTTATTTGTATTTGGACTTACTATATACGAAATTTTTAAATTTTCAAAAAAGTATTTCCATATATCACCATAGTAATAGTAAAACAAACCACGAGGAATTCCTATCTTGTCCATATTATCACCAATATAAATATATTAACGGTTTTTATTTTTATGAATATTCATTTTAAAAGGTAGGATACTAATAAGGGAGGGAAATTTATGCAAAGACAAAAAATTAATTGTACGGTTTATGATTGTAAGCATTGTGATCCTGATAGAGATTGTTGCTGTTTAAAACAAATTAAAGTTGCTTGCTGCAGGGCTGATGATGAAAAAGAATCAACTATGTGTGACAATTATAAAAAAATTAAATAATTTTATGGCTATACTTTCTTTTGATATAAAGGATTATATATGATATAATGTTTAATTGAGGAGGTGCCATATGAAAATAAAACTATTAACTAATGATGAATTTTTAGAATTTAGTAAAAAATTTAAACCTTCATCTATGTATCAAACTACTTATTATGCTTTTGCAATGAATGAGCAAGAATATGATTCGATGTTTGTTGGACTTATGGATGGTAATGTTTTAAAAGCAGCTAGTTTGATTTTAGTTTCTAAAATTAATGGTTTTAAATATGCGTTGGCACCTAGGGGTTTATTAGTAGATTACAATGATGAAGATTTACTTAAAAATTTTACTGTTCTTTTAAAAAAATTTCTTGGAAAACAAAATATTGTGGCAATAAAAATTAGTCCTATGATTATGCGTAAGGTTTACGGACCAGATAAACGAGTAATTAGTCATAATAGTTTATATGAATCTACTTTCCAAAGTTTAACAAAACTAGGATACTTTCATTTAGGATATAATAATTATTTTGAGGCTTTAAAGCCTAGATTTGAAGCTTTTCTTAATTTAGAACTATCTTTTATTCAGTTATTTGCTAATATAGATAAAAGTTTTAGAAATAAAATTCGTAAAGCTGAACGTGATGGTATTAAGGTATATCATGGAAGTATTGATGATTTAAAATATTTATATTTTCAAACTAAGGACAAATATCCAAGAGATTTAAAATATTTTAAAGATATTTATAATTTTTTTGATAAGGATGGTTTAGTTGATTTTTATTATAGTAAATTAGATACTACTGATTATTTAAAATATACTCAAGATAAGTATAATGAGCTTTATAAAAAAAGTAATGAAATAAGTAATAAGTTAATTAAATATAAAGGTAACAACACAAAATTAATTAATGACAAACTGGGTGTTGATAAATTACTAGCTAAGTATAAAAAACAATTAGCTAAGGCAACTGACTATTTAAAGAACTTTCCTAATGGTATTATTTTATCTTCAGCATTAATTATTAAATGGCAAGACGAAGTATACTGTCTTAACGATGGATATGATGAAAAATATAAAAGTTTTGGGGCCAAGCATTTGATGCTATGGAAATTAATGGTTAGATATTCTAAACTTGGTTTTAAAAAGTTTAATTTGGGCGGAGTTAGTAATATTAATCAAATTAATAATAAATATAAAGGCCTTAATGAATTTAAACTTAACTTCCACTGTAATGTTATTGAATATATTGGTGATTTTGAATTAATTACTAATTCTCCTTTATATTTTGCTTATAAAAATTCATTTGGTATTACTACAATATTTAATAAGAAAAATTGAAG
>CANATJ010000033.1 GCA_947364595.1 uncultured Bacillota bacterium
GCGGGAGCTGGATTTGAACCAACGACCTTCGGGTTATGAGCCCGACGAGCTACCAAACTGCTCCATCCCGCGATATAAATTAAATGGCGGAGAAAGAGGGATTCGAACCCCCGCGCCGTTTCCGACCTCCCGGTTTTCAAGACCGGTCCCTTCAACCAGACTTGGGTATTTCTCCAATATGTGGTGCCTAAGGCCGGACTTGAACCGGCACGGGATTTGACTCCCGCAGGATTTTAAGTCCTGTGCGTCTACCAATTTCGCCACTCAGGCATACATAATTTTAAAAAAAATAAAATGGTGTCCCGCCCGGGACTCGAACCCGGGACCCTTTGATTAAAAGTCAAATGCTCTACCAACTGAGCTAACGGGACAATAAGTGGTTGCCTCGGCTAGATTCGAACTAGCGAATGCCACAGTCAAAGTGTGGTGCCTTACCGCTTGGCCACGAGGCAATTAAAGTGGTGGAGAGAGATGGATTCGAACCATCGAACCCGAAGGAACAGATTTACAGTCTGCCGCGTTTAACCACTTCGCTACCTCTCCATAAAGATGGTGCCGGAAATAGGACTTGAACCCACAACCTACTGATTACAAGTCAGTTGCTCTACCAATTGAGCTATTCCGGCAAAAAAATGGTGGGCGATATAGGACTCGAACCTATGACCCCCTGCTTGTAAGGCAGGTGCTCTAACCAACTGAGCTAATCGCCCATAATCCCTCTAGACAAGTTTAATTATAACGTTTATTGCTCTACTTGTCAACACTATTTTGGGCATTTTTTAAGATTTTTATTTTTTCTTCTGTCCATTTAGGTAATTTACTAGCTAATGTACTAAAACCTTTAGGAGTTTCAACTATTTTGCTTCTTTTAGGTTTTCCATTAATTTTATAATTTATATTTTTAATACTTAGCTTTAGATGGGCTTCTTCTTCATCTACTTCTAGTATCTCTACATATATGTTGTCACCAACATTTACAAAATCATGGATATCTTTTACAAAACCTTTTGATATTTCTGAAATATGAATTAGTCCATTATAATATTCATCAAATGACATAAAAGCGCCATATGACTCAATATAAGTTACTGTTCCTTTTACAACTTTTCCTTTCTCATATTTTGCCATAATAACACCTCTTTAATTATTATAACACATATTATATGAAAGAAAAAGGTTTACTCCTAACATAAATTATTATATAATTAAGTCGGTGATAAAATGACTGATATTGAAAAAATTAAACAAATTATTGATAAATTGAGACCATTTTTAATTAGTGATGGTGGAAATATTGAATTTGTAAAATATGAAGATAATATTGTTTATATAAAAATGCTAGGGGCTTGCGCTGGATGTGATCTTATTGACCTTACTTTAAAAGAAGGTGTTGAAGGCGCTATTAAGGAAGAAGTTCCTAGTGTTAAAGAGGTTGTGAATTTAAATTAATTATTCTAACCACTCAATTTGGGGAACTACTAAAAAGCTTTTATAATAATGATATATACTTTTAATTATTTGTTCATATGCAGATGTTTTGTTTATTATTTCTGATAACTCTTCATCTGCTTTTTTTTCGGCAATTATTTCCTCGTAAATATCAAAATAATAGGTTGGATATATCATTCTAGCTAAAAACATTAAGTACTCATATGAACTTAATTTAGCAGTATTAAGATATAATGTCAATTCTTCTTGAATGTTTTCTCCTTTAAAAAAACTGTGTTTAAAATATTCAGCAATATCTCTAACTTGAATATCGGCAATTAAATTTAAAGGATTATATAATTCTAAAGCTTTGGTTTGCTTGCGGATTCTTTTATGACTACAAACCTTTATAGCTTTTGTTTTTTCTATAGAGTTAACTAGTTGTATGGCTGTTTCCCCTAGACCAATAAAATAACTAAAACTATCTCTTATAATTGGATGTTTTATGCCAAGCATACTTATTTGATATTCTAAATGATCATTTTTTTGTGACCATAAATCACCCCAATTATTTCTATTTAAGCCATGATCATCTTCTAATATAATATTTGAAAATGACATTATATCATTAATAGTTATTTTAAAATCATAATATATTGTTTGTAATAAAATATAATTATTGTTATTTATTGTGGTTAATATTTGCCCATCTTTATTTAAAATTATGGGGTGAACATACATACCTTTTTTTAATATATCTATGTGCATATCATATATATTTTTCACATTTTTAGGGTCATCTTCATATTTTATTAATGAATACCTGATGTTATCAACAAAGAAATAGTATTCATCTTTGTTTTGTGATATATCTTTGGGAAATAAGTTGTAATAATAATTAATGGCATTTTTCATGATATACACCTCATTTAATTTTATGTAATATATTTTTCATGATTACATAAAATTAATTTCATAATTGGGTATTTAGTTTACACTTATTACTTAGTTTTGAATATGTTATATTGAGAATAAAGAAGGGGTGGATTATATGTGTAATAACAATTCTGGCGATAGCAAATGCATTTCTGAAATTTTAACTGTTATCAATATTCTTCAAGATAATGCTGAATGTTCAGACGCTTGCTTAGATACCTGTGATCGTGGATTTCTTGGCTGCAACGTATCTACTATAGGATGTAACACACGTCCAATTATGCTATATACTTGCTGCGGAAATGGTACTCCATGGAGCATGCCAACAACGAAAGAAGCAATAGACTGCAATGTTACTCCTGGAAGTTGTTCTAGTGTATTCCGTGTTGAAAAAGTAGATGGAAACTGTGCAACTTTTAGAGTTTTAGCACCAAATCCTGATGCTGAAGCTGCAGTGACTAGACCATATGTAGCAACAAATTCATTTTTCACAATGAATTTAAATTGCGTTTGTAGTTTAAGATGTTTACAAGACACAATTGTTGAATGTATATAAGAAAGCTTTAGCTTTCTTTTTACATGGAAAAAGGAAGATTTTTATCTTCCTTCAAAGTAGTCTATTTTCATACTTTTTTTAACTTCTTTCATGGTTTCTTTAGCTTTTTTTCTAGCTTTTTCAGTTCCTGCTTTTAAAATGTCGTTAACTATTTGTGGATTATCTTCATAATATTTGCGTTTTTCTTGAATTGGTTTTAAAAATTCTACCATTTTATTTATTAATTCTTTTTTACAAGCCACGCATCCGCGTGCGCCTGCTTTGCATTCTTGACATACTGTTTTTAAATTATCATTACCTATTAATTTGTGATAATAATAAACCATACAAACATCAGGATTAGCTTTATCATCAACTTTAATTTTATCTGGATCTGTTATAGCTCCCATGATTTTTTTTCTTATTGTTTCCTCGTCATCAGCTAAGTAAATTGCATTACCTAAACTTTTGCCCATTTTATCATTACCATCTAAGCCTTTAATTCTAGGAACTTTGCTTAAATATGCCTTAGGTTCTACTAAAGTATCTCCATAAATACTATTAAATTTATGAACTATTTCACGACATTGTTCTAGTAATGGTAATTGATCTTCTCCTACTGGTACTAGGTTTCCTTTAAATGCTGTTATGTCAGCAGCTTGGCTTACTGGATAGCCTAAAAATCCATAGGTTATTCCTTCACCTTTACTACCAAATAATTCTTGCTTTTGTTTGATTTCTGTTTTTACGGTTGGATTTCTTTGTAATCTAGCTATTGTTACTAAATTTGAATAATATACTGTTAATTCGGCGATTTCTGGAATTGTTGATTGGATAAAAATTGTGGCTTTGTTAGGATCAATTCCCATAGCTAATAAATCAATTGTTAAATCTCTTACACTAGTTATTACTTTTTCTGGATTATCAAAGTTATCAGTTAAGGCTTGCACATCGGCAATTTCAATATAAGTTTCGTATTGATCTTGAAGTTTTACCCAATTTCTAGATGCGCCAAAGTAATGGCCAAGATGGGCTTTTCCGGTTGGACGTATTCCGCTTAAAATTGTTTGTTTTTCCATATTATTCACCTAAATTCTAAATGTTTTCTATAAAGATTATATCATATTTTAATAAAGAAATCTTTTATTTTTTATTGTATAAATATATAAAGCCACTAAAAATTCATCATTAAATAATGGTATAAGTGTTAAAAGTTGTTTTTCATTTTTACTTTCTATGGCTTCATAAAAGTATTTTACTATTTTTCTGTTATCAATTAAGTTGTTGAATTTTTTTTCTTTTACTTTTGAAATTATTTTATTTATATCAATTGTATTGGTATTTGAAAGAGCAGTTATAAGACCATGATTATAATTTCTGATATTATATATGTTAAATTCTTCGAAATTAAAAATCTTTCCAGCTTTTTCCACAATATAATTAAAATTTTTATATGTTGTTTTTTGATTTAATATTTCTTCAAAAATTTTAGTTTTAAAAATATTATTTAAAATATTATTATTTGCTTTATTAAATATTTCTCTTAATTTTTTTTCGAAATCTTTGTTATATTTATTATAATTTTTTATTAAATTTCTTTTTTTAAAGGTAAATTTATTACCATCTAATTTACCAAATGTTTTCATAGCATCATTATAGCCAAATTTCATGGTTTCTTTGGCTTTTTTCTTATCAAAAATTAAAAAGGATGCTATTTTGTTTCTTGGAGCTATATAAGTTACATCTACACTTTTATCAGTAATATCTTTTTTAAAACCTATTGCTCTTAAGTCAACAGCGATAATTTCAGTAGCGCCTAAGGAAATAGCTAAATTAATAGGTAAATTATCATAATATCCACCATCTATAAATAATTCGTTATTTATAATACGTGGTTTAAATGCTGGATAACATGTTGCGGAAGCTAAAACATAATCTCTTATATTATCTTTATTTAAATCTTTTTTTGTTTTTAATATTGGCTTATTTTTACTTAAATTGTACGTAACTAAGCCATATTCGATGTTGGAATTAAAAAATTTAGATGGTTTAAATGCTTTATTAAAAAGGTTATCCATTTTAGATACATCCATTCCACCTTCATTAATAAAATATTTTACATGATTAGCATATATTTCAGATAATTTGGCATTTTCAAAATTAGGATAATCTTCTTCGCTATATATGGCACTAAAACTAATGTTTTTCCACAGCTTTACTGCGCCTTTTAAATCATTTTGGGCAACAAAAATTGCATTTATTGCTCCTATTGATGTTCCTGTAGTAATATTTATTTGTTTTCTTAATTGTTTTAGTGCTTTATATACTCCTATTTCATAAGCTCCTTTTGAGCCTCCACCTGATAAAACTAGTGCAACTTTTTCCATAGTTTTCCTCCTTTTTTAATTATACTACATTATGATATATTTAACAATTTATTGCTTTTTGATAAACATTACGGTAAAATATCTTTAGAAGGAATGATTATTATGATGGATATTTTATATAAACTTACTCTTTTATTTGCTATGTTTATTATATATTCTTTTATTGGATGGATTATTGAAATGCTTCTTACTTTATATAAGCATCAAAAAATTGTAAATAGAGGTTTTCTTATTGGTCCAATTATTCCAATCTGGGGCTTTGGAGCAGTACTTATTACTTTACTTTTAAAACCTAGTGATAGTATTTTCAACTTATTGGTATCTTCAGCGTTTATTGGTGCTTTTTTAGAATATGTGGTTAACTATTTAATGGAAAAAATTTTTAAAGCTAGATGGTGGGATTATTCACATTTACCATTTAATGTTAATGGTCGTGTTTGGCTTGGTTCTTCAATATTCTTTGCAATAGCAGGGTTTATTGTTATAAATTTAACTAATCCTGTAATAATCCCTTTTTTGAAAGGTATTCCACATTTTATACTTTATTTGTGTGTAGGAATTGTTTTTGCTTTATCTCTTACTGATTTTATTGTTTCTTGTAATATAATTAAGAGACTAACTTTGTCAGCGGAATCTATTAGAAAGGATTGTACTGAAGAAATAAGTAAAAAGGTGGAAACAATTTTAGCGGAAAATTCTATCTTCTTTAGAAGGTTGTTAAAATCTTTCCCTGATATAAATTTTTCAACAAAAATTAAAAAGTAGCTTAAGGCTACTTTTTATATACTCCAAATGATATATCACTATTAAATTCTAATTCACTATTTGTTAGTATTTTTCTACTTCCATTATTTGTATAATAGTAAAAACTATTGCCATTTAGATAATATATTACACCATCTAAATATATAATGCTATCTAATGAGGTTGTTTCAAATAGATATGTTTTTAGTTTTGGATTTTGTATATCGGCTTTAAATACTTGATATTTATTATTTTGTTTTTTATATAAATAATAATAACCTGTTTTATCTCCAATTTTATCTACTTTATCATAACCTTTTATTTTATCAGAATAATTATTGTTGAATTTTTTATTATTTAAGGCATCTGATAAACTCATGGCCATCCATTTTCCGTTATAATATTTTAAATTATTTTTATCAGCTACTTTTTCTACGCTTTCATATTTTATACTTATTTTGTACTGAGTTTGGGCATCTTTATCAAATAAATATATATCATTATCAACTACGCCTTGAATATATGAATCAAAAGAAATATCATCATAACTTCTTATGTTTGTCTTATTTCCGTTTATTATATTTATAAGGGTAAAATTTTTAAAACTATATTTTTCTTTATAATCTGCTACTAAATAGTATTTACCTGTAAATACACTTAGTGGTTTTTTATATACGTCTTCGTCAAATATTTTTACACTACCTATTGTATTATTGAATAGGTTTAGTCCTTTATATGTTTCCATAGCAATATAATGATTTTCTAACAGATTATCTTCGTATATTGTTTGACTATTTGATAGTTTTTTAGCTTTGGCTTGATCGTTATAATTATTTATATCATAATTTTTTTGTTTTAAATTTTTTACATATTTTTGTACTTGTTTATTATTTATATCATGAGCATATGTTATTGTATTTTTATTTAAGCACATGACATCTGTTAAAATTGTATTTCCTTTAAACACTGGCAATACACATTGATAAGAATCTATTTTTTTATGATAGATTTTTGTGATTATTTTTTCGGCTTTTTTATAATTTTTATTTATTTGGAAATTTATTTTTAATTTATCATTTGTTAATTCAAAATAATAATTATTATTCTCTTTTGTTTGTAATGTTTCTTTAACATGAAAGTTTTTAACATTATATCCTATTTGGTGACCATCATCGAATAGGAAAAATAAAAATTTAATGGAAAAGAATATTATAATTAGTGTTAATAATGTTTTAAATAAGTACTTCATAAAGCATCCTCCTATATTGATTATATATAATATGAGATTTTTTTTCAATATTATTTAAAAACAGGAAAGCAATACTTTCCTATTTTTCTTTTAATTCAATATTTACATTTTTCTTTGTTAACATGTATTGTGATAATACTGTTTCAATTTCTTGCATGGCATCTCTTGATAAATTTGAAAGATAAACGGTTTCTTTAACTGTATCAATTATAGCTTTTCCCCATATTATTCCCATATTTAAAGTTAAATCATTAAACATGTCTGGAGTGATACTATAATAAAAATAGCCAAACATTAATCTTTTTTGAGCTAAGATTAATCGTTTATCAGTAACTACTACTACAAAAGTTGATACAAGATTAAAAACTCCTGGATCTTTTTGAGCGGCAAAAACATATAAAACTTCTTCATCATCATTAATATGTTCAGCAGCTATTTTACAATGTTCTTTTAATCTCCAAGCTATTGTTAATGGATATTTTTTCTTAAATTCTAAGGCTTTTTTATAAATTTCATTTCTATTGTTCATCTCTATGCCTCTTTTCTATTTTTTTAATATTTTTGAATGTCTTTTTTTACTTTCTTTATTTATTATATCATTAAAATTAATTGTTTTCACATTTTCATCTAAATTTGTACGGCTACAGTAAAAGATATTTCCTGATTCTTGAGTGAACCCTATTTCATAATCAATGTCATTTGATGAAATATAATAATGCATGCCAAATCTACTAAATAATGGTTCTATGTGATTAATACAAGCATATTTTTCTATTACTTCAAATAATATATTTAAATCACTTATTTTTTCTATATCTTCTTTGCTCAAATCTGATTGGTTATTTGTATTTTGCTTATCGAAAATAGTGCTATATTCTTCTGTTATTCCTTTTAACCATATTATATAGTTTTGATTAGATGTCATTTCTTTAATTTTTTCTTTTTTTATGTTTTCTTTTTCTATATATTTTTCTATAATTGCATTCATAAATAATCCTCCTAATAAATTGTTTATATTATACAGCAATTATTTAAAAAACACTAGTAAAATTTATATAAAAAGAATATGAACTTTTATTTGTTCACATTCTAATTTGTTTTCCTATATTATTGGTATTCTTAGTATTTATCTATTGTGGACAAATTGTGGACGTTGCCATCATTCGTTCGCTAAATTCAATATATCTAATAGTAAAGCTATTAGATAACTGAATTATACTAAAAACAATATAAATATTCAATATTTGAAAATGAATCATTACTACTCATAACTTTAGTTAAAACTTAATTATTTCAAATTTATATAAATTTACCAAAAGGTAGGGTTTTAATATATTCTTCCATGTATTTAAAATCTATTGTTTCATCTTTTTTTACTGGCAATGGAAATTCAAAATCTCTTTTAATGTGTTTATTTAATTCATCTATAAAAGCCCTATAATGAGTATTACCTTCTTTAAAAACAATTGCACATATAAACTGTTTAACGTAAATGTTCATTTCTGTCTTAGGTATTAAAACCACAACATTTTGGCTTGTATAAAATTCCTTTTCTTGTACAAAACAAGAACCTAAATACGCTCCGCCAAGGGATAGAGTTAAATATCCTTTTGGATAAGGTTCAAGACCTTCAATTTTATCAACTTTTGTTGTAACTCCGTTATTTATTCCTGATCTTCCTACAAAATTAATTGTCGGATTAATTTCCTTCATTTTAATCTTGTCCAATTTTGAGCCACTATCAATATAAAATAAATCATATAAATGGAAATTTTTCCATGTTTTTATATCAATTGATTTGCCCGAATAATTTTTTACTTTCTCTAACATATTAATTTTTTCATTTATTTCATTTCTAAAGTTGTCAATATATTCTTCCATAAATTTAAAGTCAATTTCCCCATATTTATCTATTGGTAATGGGACAAGTAGTTCTTTTGCAGTTTGTCTATTAAATTTATTAACATAATCAAATTTATTTATGCTTGCTACTTTTTTAAATACCGCCAGGAAAAACAGCAATGATTTTTCAGACCAAATTAAACTTCTTGGATACATTCCTTGGACATGGGAATATCCAATAAATGGTTTAGGTTGATAAAATATTGCATCTGAGGTCGTTGTATCACTAAATGTGATAATACCTCCCTCTTCAGTCGCAGGCAAGTCTACATAACCACCTATACCATTATTATAACTTGAATTAACCACTACAGGTGTATTCCCTTCTGTTTCAAATAATTTGCTATTATTTAATCCATAATTTTTAGTTGGATGAATGTCAAATAAAACACTTACCCTAAATTCCTTCCAATTTGAAGTATCAATCATTTTTTTCACCTTTTTTTATCCCAATTATTATTTCTTTATCAGTTTCTTTTATACTACTACTATATAAAGCATTATTTAATATAGCCTCATCTATTTCCTTTTCATTAATATTATTTTTGTAAAAATAATAATTAAGTAATGTTTTTCTAAAATCTTCCTCTGTTAATGATAATGGAACTTTTGGAGTTTGATATGATAAATGTTCTTTAGGACTTATCCACTGAATCGTATTATCACCACTTTGTTTTCTTATTACTTCTACCCAATAATCTTCAATCCCTTGCCATTTATCTTTAATATCATGTCTTCCTTGATTTTTTACATTTTCTAATCCATCTTCCTCAATATAACATGAAAAAATATCTCTATCAAAATCTTGTGGAATTCCTGCTTCAAATATAAATACAGATGTTGTTACTCCCTCTCTAAATAATTTTTCAGGTAATTTTATTATTTTTTGTAATGTATTTTTTTTCAATATTTGTTTTATTGTAGATTTTGTTCCTGTTTCAAGTTTTT
>CANATJ010000034.1 GCA_947364595.1 uncultured Bacillota bacterium
TTTTTAATTTAAAACTTTATTAATTCTTTTACTTATTTCTTCATTCCAAGGATCGTCAGAGAACAAGTTACTTAAAAATTTAAATTTTGTTTTTGTTTTTGATTGTTTATTTTTTTCATAATATCTAGCTTTAGCATTAAACAATTCATCTTTATCTAAAGTTATTCCTAATTTTTGAAGATTTTTAGCTATTTCAATTCCTTGTTTGAAATTTAAGTGATATATTAGTTCATCATAAGCTTTTTGCTTTATGTTTGCTAATAATGGTTCATAGATTTCTTTTAATCCTTTATCTAGTTTTTTATATGTTTCTTTGAACATTAAAAGGTTATACAAATTAGAAACAATTAAATCATTATAATGATGTTTTTGCTCTTTATATTTAATTCCCTCGATTGTTTCAATAATAGGAATTAGGTTTTCGTCATAATGCTTTATTTGAAATTGATTTATTAAGTGTTTGTTATTTTTTAATATTTTATTGTACTCTTTAAATGGGTTTTCACGTAAATCAATGTTATAACCAATAATACCTTCAACATTTCTATATATGTTACGTTTTTGATTGATATATTCTTGATTATTATTTTGTCTTATAGCATTTAATTTGCATTTTTTCCAAAGAAATATATTTTCTAAGCTATGAGTATACATTATATCTTTCATTTTGTTATAAAAAACTCTATATGTTTCTTTTTGTTTGTTTTTATTTTCATAAGCTACTTCATAACCACAAATGAAACCTTGTTTTTTTATTATTTCTAAGGCTTTTGGTGTTTCGATGCTTGGATATAAGTCATCTTCTATTTCTTTTTGCTTATTTATATTACCATTTAGTATATCTCTTGCGGTATTTTTCCCTTTTTTATTTCTTATTTTATTACGTTCTTCTTCGGTAAATATATATTTGTTTGGATTTAGTTTTCGGTCTTCTTTATTTCCGTCTATTAAGGCTTTAAAATTACATAAGGTAGCAGAAGAAAAATTTAGAGTTTCAATATCTTTTTTTGTTATGTTTATGATTTTATCGTAGAATTTTTCAATGTCTTGATTGCATAGTTTATAAAGGGTATTTATTTGAACACCTCTAATATTCATATCATCTAAAATTATTAATATTCCTAGTGCTAGATTTTCTCCTTTTGCATTTATAAGATTATCAATAACACCAGCTGCGCCTACGTTATCTTCAGCCATTCTTTGAATTGTTTCTGGTAATGAATTAAAATTTAATTTTTCCCTCATTTAAAGCCCCTCCTATTATTTAATTATAACACCTTTAAATTTATTATGTAAATATTTATTTTTTATAGTATGTTATTCTTTTCATATAATTAATATCTTCTATCATGTCATTAAATAATTCATTTATTTTTTTTAGGTCCATATTATCACCATTTTTATAATATCATGGTCTTTTTTTTAGTTCATTATTTTCGACAATACTAGATATATTTAGAACCTTTTTATTTTTTATATTGATTATTTTTCATTATATATGGCAAATTTATTTTTTTTATAGTATAATTATATTGGTGTTAATATGATAAAATTAAGTGGGGCTAGAGCTAGTTTTAATAATATAAATACTTATGCAAATCGAGGAATGACTTTAGAAGCTGATTTACAAGCAACTAATTCATTTTATCTAGTTAACGATATTGCAGTTATATATAAAAAGCCAACGCCAATAACTATTTCTAAGGTCAATTATCCTTCTCGTATGGAGGCGGTTATTAAGGAAGGTTATTTTAAAACTCCTTCTACTACGGATTATAATGGTATATATAAAGGGAGATACATTGACTTTGAGGCTAAGGAAACTAAATTAAAAACTTCTTTCCCACTAAGTAATATACATACACATCAAATTAAACATTTAGAAAAAATTTACAAACATGGTGGTATTGGATTTTTAATTGTTAGATTTACAACTATTAATAAAACTTTTTTATTACAGATTGAATGTCTTTTAGATTTTTTAAACAATAATGATCGAAAATCTATTCCGCTTGAATATTTTGAATCTAATGGTTATATAATTAAGGATAAATTTAATCCTAGAGTAGATTATATAGAAATATTAAATTCATTATATTTTAATGGAGGTAATTAATGAAAAAAGAATTTACAGATATTATTAATTTTATTAAAAAAGATAAGTTTAATCTTATGACTTTAATTTTAAGTTTAGTAATTTTTTTGATAAGTTGCTATGCTTTAAATTTTCTAATTGCTTTACTTATTCTTATTATAATTAATTTAATTTGGATTGTTCCTTATATACAAAGAAGAATTAAAATTAATCAAAGAAAAAAACTAAGAAATGAAACTAAAGATGATTTAGAAAGAAGTGAGACTATGGCTACTAGAAAAAGGCCTACTTCAAAAAAAGTTAATTCTAAAAGAAAAAAGGGTTTAAAAAAGAAAATATTGTTAGGATGTTTAATTGCATTTTTAGCGTTTATTGTAATTGGAATTTTATTTTTATTCTATGTAGCAATAACTGCTCCTAAGTTTAATCCTAATAAGTTATACTCTAAAGAAGCTAGTGCATTATATGATACTGATGGTGAGGTATATGCTAAATTAGGATCTGAGATGCGTCAAAAGATTTCTTATGATGATATGTCAGAAGAACTTGTAAATGCTATTGTGGCTACTGAGGATTCGCGTTTCTTTCAACACAATGGATTTGATTTACCGCGTTTCCTTAAGGCTTCTGTAGGGCAAGCTCTTCATAGAAATGCTGGTGGAGCTTCTACTTTGACTATGCAAGTTTCTAAAAACCAATTTACTTCTACTACTTCTAGAGGTTTTGAAGGTATTAAACGTAAATTTACGGATATTTATTTATCAATGTTTCAAATTGAAAAAAATTATACTAAAGAACAAATTATTGAATTTTATGCTAACTCATATTATTTAGGTAGTGGAGCATATGGTGTTGAGCAAGCTTCACAAACTTATTTTAAAAAACATGCTAAGGATTTGAATTTATCTGAAGCAGCGATGATTGCTGGTATGTTCCAATCACCTGTTACTTATGATCCAAATCTTTATCCTGAATATACTGAAAATAGACGTCAACTTGTTTTAAAACTTATGAAGCGTCATGGTTATATTACTGATGCTGAATATAATATTGCTAAGAAAATGACTGTTGATAAAATTGTTATTAAGGGTGGCAGTGCTAAAACTAATTATGCTGATTATCAAGGTTTTGTTGATACTGTAGCAGCTGAGGTTCAAAAGAAAACTGGTTATGATCCTTATTCATATTCAATGAAGATTTATACTACTATGGATAGAAAAAAACAAGATAAAGTTACTAATATTATGAACGGAAAAGACTATAAATGGGAAAATGATCAAGTTGAAGCTGGTGTTGTAGCTATTGATACAAAAACTGGAGCAATTACAGCTGTTGGTTCTGGTCGTAAACGTGATGGGGCTAAACAACTTAATAATGCTACTATGATTAAGCGTCAAATTGGTTCTACAGCTAAACCGTTATTCGATTATGGTCCTGCTATTGAATATAATAATTGGAATACTTATCATCCTATTATTGATGCCCAATACTCATATAGTGATGGAACTCCTATTAATAACTGGGATGGTGGTTATAAAGGAATTATTACTATTCGTGAAGCTTTGATTGATTCACGTAATATTCCAGCGTTAAAAACTTTCCAAAGTGTTAAAAATTCTGATATTAAAACTTTTGTTACTAATTTAGGTTTATCACCTGAAGATACTGGTGGTAGTAAATTACATGAGGCTCATGCTATTGGTGGTTATACTGGAGAATCTCCTCTTACTGTAGCTGCTGCTTATAATGCATTTGCTAATAATGGTGTTTATATTGAACCATATAGTTTTACAAAGATTGAATTTGATGAAAATGGTAAAACTTATGAAAATGAACCTAAGAAAACTAAGGTTATGAGTCCTGAAACGGCATATATGGTATCTGATATGCTTATTGATACTGGTAAGAATGCTTTAGGAAGATATAATAATATTAATGGGGCTGAATTTGGTGCTAAAACTGGTACTACTAACTTTGATGAAAAGACTTTAAAAGCTAGAGGATTGCCAAGTAGTGCAGTTAACGATTTATGGGTTGCTGGTATTAGTCCTGATTATTCAATTGCTGTATGGTATGGTTATGAGAAAAATTCTAATAAATACTATAATAGATTTGGTTCTAGTCAAAATTCTCGTTTATTCCAAGCTGTAGCTAAGAACTTCTTTAAATCTGGTTCTAAGTTTACAAAACCTAGTGGAGTTTCAGAAGTTACTGTTGAAAAAAATTGTGGTTATCCATTACTTCCTAGTGCAAATACTCCTGATGATATGAAAACTACTGAGTTATTTAAAGAAAGCAGTAAACCAACTGAAGTTTCAGCTAGATTTAATACTTTATCTAATGTTTCTGATTTAAAGGCTACTGTTAAAGGTAATAAAGCCACTATTACTTGGAAGGCTATTGCTACTCCAGAGGGATTAAGTGATAGTTATTGGGGTGGATTTGTTAATAAGTTATTTACAGTTTCTTCTGATAGAAATACTTATTTATCTTACTTAATGAACTTTAATAAGAGTCGTTTAGGTTCTGTTGTATATAATGTATATGAGAAAACTGGTAGTGGTTTAAAACTTGCTACTACAGTAAGTACAACTAGTGCAACGGTAAGACTTTCTAGTTCTTCACCTAAGTTTGTTGTAAAAGCTAGTTATTCTAACTTTAAAGGTGCTGAAAGTTCTGGTGTAGAAGTCTCTGTTTCTTATAATGGTGGATCTTCTAGTGATATTACAGCTACTTTAAATGGTAAATCTACAATTAATTTGAAAGTTGGCGAAACTTATAATGATGAAGGTGTTAGTGTTAGTCTTGACGGAGAAGATCTTACTAATTCTTCCGATGTAACTATTAATACTACAGTTCAAGATGCTAGTAAGAATATTGTTAATTTAAGTTCAATTGGTAATTCTGCTGGTGTTTATACTATTACTTATAAAGTTTCATATTTTGGAGATCATGTTGCTAATGTAACAAGAACTATTGTAGTTAGTTAAAAGATTTTAGGTATATTCCTAAAATCTTTTTTATGTTATAATTTTTATAGGTGATATTTATGAATGAGGTAAAGGCTTTTTTAAAGAAACTAAATATTAATTATGATATTGTTTATCATCCTGCTGCTTGGACTACTGATGATGCTGATAAATATATAGAAGGTTTAGATGGAGTGCGTACAAAAACTATGTTTATGGCTGGTAAAAAGGATAGAAACTTTTATTTGATTATTTTAGATGAAGATAAAAGACTTGATATTAAGGGATTAAGTGAGGTTATTGGTGATAGATTACACTTTGGTAAAGAGGAGCATTTAAAAGAAAAGATGAATTTAGTCCCTGGTATGGTTTCTTTATTTGGCCTTCTTAATAATAATGAACATGATATAAAAGTTTATATTGATAAAGAAATAATTAATGAAAATCTTATTACTTTCCATCCAAATGACAATACTGCAACTATATTTATTAGTATAGATGATATGTTTAAGGTTTTGAATGAATTAAATTATGATTTTGAAATTATAGATATTTAAAAAGAACAAGTTTACTTGTTCTTACATATTTCTTTTAATTTGCAATTTTCACATTTTGGATTCCTAGCTGTGCAGTGGTATCGACCAAAGAGAACTAATTGATGATGTCTTTTACAAAGGTTCTCTTTTTTTATTTTCTTAGTTAGCTTTTTTTCTACTTCTAATGGATCGTCTTTTTCACCAGCTAATTTTAATCTTTTACTTACTCTAGATACATGTGTATCTACAGCTATACATGGCTCGTTAAATAAATTGCTTAATACTACATTGGTTGTTTTTCTTCCTACACCAGGTAGTGATTCTAGATATTCTCTATTATTGGGCACAATACCATTGTAATCTTTTTGTAATCTTTTGGCTATTTCAATAACATTATGGGCTTTTTTATTAAATGTTCCTATTGGTCTTATAATGTTTGCGATATCATTAAAATCGGCATTTGATAAAGCTTTAGTGTTAGGATACTTTTTAAATAATATAGCTGTTACCGTATTTACTCTTTTATCTGTTGTTTGAGCACTTAGCATGGTAGCTAATAAAAGTTCATAGTCTTTGTTATAATTTAGTTCGCAACGAGGGTTTGGGAATAATTCATCTAGATAATTTTCAATCTTGTTCATTGAGCCAGTCATATTCAAATATTTCTCCTGTTTTCTTTTTGTTATGATTTTCTCGTTGTTTTTTTATGTCGTCCTTAGTTTTGATTCCTTTTTTTTGCCATTCTGATAATATTTTATCAATATATCTTAAGTTTGTTACACCATTATATGTTGCTTCTTTTAAGGCTAATGAAACTGTTTCTTCAGTAAAGCCATTATCTAGCCATGCTCCTATTATTTCAAATTCTATTGGGCTTAGTGTTCTAGCAAATTCTTTTTCAAATTTATCATAGATTGTTATTTGAGTTTTTTCTTCTTTATTATTTATTATTAACATGGTTAGTTTATTATATAATTCATCTAAACAAATAAATTCTTCACGTACTTTACTAGCTTTTGTAGATATTTTTAAAATATCTTTTTTTGTTAGGCTATCTATCATACTTAGGGTATCTACTATTTTTATGTCTAAATCTTTAGATATTCTTTCTGGATTGAAGTCGTTATTTGATATTAGATATATAAGAAGTATTAATTCTTGATCTGTTATATTTAGTTTTTTATAATTTGTTAATAAAATTTTAGGAATACTTATATTTCCATGTTTTATTAGTTCTAATACTTTTCCTGTCATAAAATCACCTTTTATTTATTATAGCTTAAATATAAATTTTTGTCGATATATATTAAAAAGTCCTTTAATCGGACTTATAGGTTTTTAAAATATAATTAGTTAATTGTTCTTTTGTATTATCTAGTGATTCTTCTAATATTTTGTTTTCTAAATCAATTATTAATGGTTTTAAAAAGCTTCCAGCTTCTTTGTTTAATATTTCACATATTTCTAATGGGGTTAAGGCTATATCAAGTCTACTTTTTATTTTCATACTGGCATATACTTGGTTTATTTCTTTTTTATCTATTCCATTTAACTCTCCAGCCATAGTACATATATATAATCCATATTGATATAGGATTTTTTTATCAAGAATGTTTTTATCTTTAACTTCATTTAATTTTATAATGCTTTCTTTTTCCACAGCATTAAAGTTATATTTTTCTAAAACATTTAATTGAGCCCAAGTAACAATGGCTGATGGGGTTATTTTTATTTTTTTAAGATTTTGAATGTCTAAATAATCAATTAACTTTAATTCTATTAATAATTTTATTCCATATTCTTTGTTTGAACTAGTAAATATTAAATCTAGTTCTTCTTTTTTTCTATCTTGTGATAGTTTTTTTAGATAATGTCTATATTTTTTTATATATGTTTTTAATTTTGGTTCTATTTCAAAATTTAGGATAGTAGCGAATCTAACAGCTCTTAGAATTCTTAAAGCATCTTCTTTTAATCTATACTTTGGATTTCCTACCATTCTAATTATTTTATCATCTAAGTCTCTTTTGGCTCCTATTAAATCTATTTGCTGACCATTTTTATCTATACATAAGGTATTTATTGTAAAATCTCTTCTTTGGATATCTTCTTCTAAGGTATCTACGTATTCTACTTTTGATGGTCTTCTATTATCTTTATAATTGAATTCCTTTCTAAATGTAGTTATTTCAAATTTAAAATTTTCAAACATTAAAGTTACGGATCCATATTCAGAATTAGCAATTATATTTTCATCAAATATTTTTATTAATTCCATTGGAGTTGCGTCTGTACATATATCTACATCAGTAAAGGAACCTTTTAAATATAAATCTCTTGGATATCCTCCTACCATATATGCTTGATAGCCAAAACTACTTATTTTTTCTAAAACTTTTATTGCTGAATCATACATTTTATCATCTCCATGTGGGCATTAAAAAAAGGCGCAAAGCCTTAGTTTAATGCGTCTTTTAATTTAGCGCCAGCTTTGATAGAAACTGCTGTTCTAGCAGGAATAGTAACTGCTTCACCAGTTCTTGGGTTACGTCCTTGTCTAGCGTCTTTGTGTTGAGTTGCAAAAGTGCAGAATCCAGTTAATGTTACTTTACCTTCTTCTTTTAATCCTTCTACAATTCCATTCATAACAGCATCTAATGCTCTAGTAGCATCTGCTTTTGTCATTCCAGTTTCTTCTGCAATATAGTTTACTAAATTTTGTTTAGTCATTTGTTATACCTCCCTATTGTTTGTTAAGCTATTTTGCTTACAATTACATGTTACCATTTTTAATAAGAAAAATCAACATATTTTAAGGTTTTTTTGCTTGTTTTTATAGTGTTTTACTTATTGTTTTTATTGATTTTTTACCGTTTAAATTGTTAATTTTTACCATATGTTATTTTTGTAAATATTTTATTTGCTTAATGGTAATCTTTTTGTGAGATATTATTATGTATAAAATTTTTAAGTTTTAATAAATTGATTGTTAAATAGTTTACTTTTGGAAAGCATTAGATTCTAGATGGCTCTAGAGGGACTACTCAGATACTCCACAACGCGAAGTGCCATCAGAAAAGATGCGGCAAAGCGAAAGGTCACCGTCTGCTTCCACAGGGCCATCTAAAACGGCAACCGCGCCCACACTAGAATCACCGCAAAGAACATTGAAATCATAGACCTCACACGCACTTTTTCCAAATACTTCTAATAATTTAGCTTTACTTGTTTCATATTCATTTGGTTTTAAGCAATATGTGTTTCCATCTTTTATAAAACATGCTTCTGAGCTTTCTATTTTTCCATCTTTTATTGTATGTTTTAGAAAAGACATCTTTCCTAAAGTGCTTGGATCTGTCGTTGTTGATATTCCTTCTATACTATCTCCTTTTTTTAAAATATTTGTTGACCAACTATATACTGTTTGGGTTTGTGGTGTTGGATTTACTGTTTGGGTTTGCGGCGTTGGATTTACTGTATGTCCATCATTTTGTGAAAAATTTAATGTTACTTCTATACTTGATTCTGTATTTTCTGGTTGACTTGTTACTGAATTTGAATATTCTACTTTTACTTTTAATACTTTACTTTTTTTGGCTAACAATGTATCTCCTTCTGTAAGGCCACTTTTAGTAAATATTCTTGCTGGATTGTTTGAATCTGTTATTGTTATCTTATCTAATATTGCATCTATACTACCCTTATTTGTTACTGTTATATCATACTCTATTGAATCACCTGGTGATACTAAGTTTGTTTTAAATGTTGCTGTTAAGTTTGTATAACTTGGGTCTTCTAAATTAGATGCGCCTCCTACGACATTTTTACTTGTTATCTTGGTTATTCTTACATCCCAACTATTTGAAATGTTTGTTGATCTTTTAATATTTAAATTGGCATCAAACACGGCATATCCCACGGCCATTAATAATAGTAGTACTAAACCTATTACTATTTTTCTTTTTTTCCTATCTTGTCTCATATTTATTTCCTTCCTAGTTTATTATTTATCTTCATTATACCCCCCCCCCCCCCCCTTAAATTGTCAAGGAAAAAATAGTTAACTCTCCGTTTGTTTTTCTTCGGTAAAATTAGGATTTGGGGGGTATAAAAAAAGAATGATTTTTTATCATTCCTTATATTACAATAGCAAATAAATTACCTGAACCTTTATTAACTAATTTTGACAATGTTTGTTGTAATTTAAATCTTACTGTATCTGGCATTAGTGATAGTTTGGCTTGAATTCCTTCTTGAACAATTACATCTAAGCTACGACCAAAGATTTCACTTTTCCAAATATTTTCACTGCCTGCTTCTTTATCTTTCATTAGATAATTAATTAGTTCTTTACTTTGAATTTCTGAACCTATAATTGGTTCGAATGTACTTTCAACATCTACTCTAATCATGTGAATAGAAGGCGCTACTGCTTTTAGTTTTATACCATATCTACTACCTTGTTTGATTATTTCAGGTG
>CANATJ010000035.1 GCA_947364595.1 uncultured Bacillota bacterium
CTAATTTTTTATATTTGTTTTTTAAAATTACATTATCATTAACTAAATATTCAAGCATCAAAAAAATTTAGATTTAAAATAATTTTTATATTTTAACTTGTTAATACTTTTTTTAATATCAATGAGCCCATTGACACTGTAACTGTAACCGCATTATTATTTGAAACAAATGCCATTAAAGTTTTTTTATTATTAAAAGTTATTAATTTAGTCTCTGAAAATTGCATCAATTTTGTTCCCTTTTGTAAAACGAAAGACATATCACCAACTATTTGACTAAAACCACTTCCTAAATCTTCATGTAATGCAACTGTTATAGGACTTTCAAAATCATTATTCACATCTACTCGCCCACAAAAAGTTATTTCATATGTCCCTGGCTCAACAATTATATTGTTATTACTAACAGAAAATTCTCCATTTGAATTAAATATTTTATAATCTTTTATTGTAAGAAATCTATTACTAGAAACACCATAATCAATATAACATACTGGTGGATTAGGTCCAGGAGGGCCTTGGGGTATCACAAAATCAATTTTATATTCGCTATCGTGATTTATTGAAATCACCTCCTAAAATATATTAGTATCTCAATTATAATATATTCAAAAGATAGTAAAATTAAACGGCTTTATTCCTGATGAAAATAAATGATATATCATGAATTTTTCCAAAAAAAAATTAGAGTTTAAACTCTAATTATTTAATCTTAGAAAATGTCTTTCCTCTTTCAAAACCATTCTTCTTAGCTGCCACATAAAATGGATAATCAACCATTGTAAGGATTTGCTCCTTAAAATTAAATCCGTCTTTAACAGGATCAACCAAAACCTTATAAACTCCACATTTACTAGCATATATCATATCTAAGAAAAATGAATCACCAATCATCATTGTATTTTCAGGATTACATTTATCATCAAACATGTTTTTAATTAGTTTAAAATTACTAAAAGGTTTTTTAGCATTTGAAACATAATTAATCTTTAAAATATCTCCGACTGGTTTTACCCTACTGTTTTTACCATTAGATATAAGTCCAGTTTCCATACCAACATCATTTTTAATATAATCAAAAAGTAACCTATGCGCCATTAAAACTTGTACATCATCAAAAGGAAGTATCGTATTATCAATATCAAATACTGCATATTTTATCCCATTATCATGTAAAAGTTCATATTTAATATTAAATATGCTCTCAACATATGTATCAGGAATAAGCATATTCAAACCTTTAATATTCATAAAATTCCTCCCATTCATAGGGGCTATTATAACACAAATTTAAAAAAAGTAAAATTTAAAGATTTTTATTTATATATTCTAAAACCTCATTTTCAGTATTTTCAAAACATTCAAAATCAGTTTTAAACCATTTTAAATTCATCTGATTATTAAACCATGTATATTGCCTTTTAGCATACTTACGGCTTTTACTTTTAATTAACTCAATCGCATCTTCTAAAGAAACTTTCCCATCAAAATAATCAAATAATTCTTTAGGACCAATTGGTGTCATTATTGCCTTAGTACGAATTTTTAAATCATATAGCTCCTTGGCCTCTTTTAAAAGGCCTTCTTCCACCATCTTATCTACTCTTTTATTAATTTTATAATAAAGAATATCCCTATCAGCAGTAAGCCCAATAAATAAAGCATCATAAAGTAAAACTTCATCCTTGGCTTTTTGACTATAAGGTTTCCCGTTAGCCTTATAGTAATTAAGTGCGCTTATAACTCTTACCCTATTATTTAAATGAATAGTTGTATCAGGATCAACTTCTAAAAGCATCTTATAAAGTTCATCATTACTAATGCCCTCATATTCCTCGTGATCCTTATCTTCAAATTTATAATCATATAAAGCTGCATTAATATATAACCCTGTTCCGCCAACCATAATTGGTGTTTTTCCCCTTTTTAAAATATCATCAATTATTCTTCTTGCATCTTTTTGATAATCAAAAACCGTATAATCAGTTTGAAAATCTTTTTCATCATATAAATGGTGAACAATTCCTCTTAAATTTTTCTCCTTATTAGTTGCTATATCAATACCCTTATATATTTGTGTGCTATCAGCATTAATAATTTCACCGTTTAATTTTTCTGCCAAAAATAAGCTAAGCTCAGTCTTACCAACCGCTGTTGGCCCAGTTATTACAATTACCATTATTACCTCCTATTTAATAAACATACTATCACCAAAAGAGAAAAACCTATATTTTTCCTTAATTGCTTCATTATATGCATTTAAAACATTTTCCTTGCCTGCAAACGCACTAACAAGCATAACTAATGTTGACTTAGGTAAATGAAAATTCGTAATTAATTTATCAACACCTTTAAATTTATAACCTGGATAAATAAATATATCCGTAAATCCAGAACACTCCTTAAACTTTCCATACAAACTGGCAACCGTTTCCAAGGTTCTTGTTGAAGTAGTTCCTACACTAATTATATTTTTCCCACTTTCCTTAGTCTTATTAAGCAATGAAGCCACATCTTTATCCATCATATAAAATTCACTATGCATCTTATGATCAGCAATATCATCTACTGCAACAGGTCTAAAAGTACCAAGACCAACGTGCAAAGTAATATAAGCAACATTAACTCCTTTATCTTTAATTTTATTTAGTAAATCTTCCGTAAAATGTAAACCTGCTGTTGGAGCAGCTGCACTACCAACATTTTTCGCATATACCGTTTGATATCTATCTTTATCCTCAAGTTTTTCATGAATATAAGGTGGAAGAGGCATCTCACCAAGTTCATCTAAAATTTCATATAAAATTCCTTCATAAATAAACTTAAGATGTCTAATACCCTCATCAAAAACTCCGGTACATATAGCCTTAAGCTTATCACCAAACTTAATAATAGTTCCCTCTTTAATACGTTTAGCTGGTTTAGTTAAACATTCCCAAACATCATCACTTTTTTCCTTAAGCATCAAAACTTCCAAAACCGCTCCAGTTTCTTCTTTAACGCCATAAAGTCTAGCTGGCATAACTTTCGTATCGTTCAAAACCAACGTATCTCCAGGATTCATATAATCAATAATATCAGAAAACGATTTATGACTAACCTTTCCTGTTTCTTTATCAAGCACTAAAAGACGCGATGAATCGCGTTTTTCTAATGGCGTTTGCGCAATTAAATCTTTAGGTAAATCAAAATCAAAATCCGACACTTTCATACTTTTCACCTCAATTAGTTGTTTTTTTCAAATGCTCATAAGCTTTTTCAGTAACTATTCTACCACGATTAGTCCTTTTTAGGAAGCCATTTTGAAGCAAATATGGTTCATAAACATCTTCAATCGTTGAAGCTTCTTCTCCAATACTAGAAGCAAGAGCATCAATTCCCACTGGACCACCATTAAATTTTTCAATAATAGCATTAAGTAAATTATAGTCAGTAGCATCAAGACCAAATTCATCAACCTTAAGTCTTTCTAAAGCCATTTTTGTAATATCCAAATCAATATTACCATCAGACATAACTAAAGCATAATCTCTAACTCGTTTAAATAATCTATTAGCAATTCTTGGTGTTCCCCTACTTCTTCTAGCAAGTTCTAAAGCAGCACTTTCTGTAATAGATGTATTTAAAACCCTACTAGTTCTTAAAACAATTTGTTTAAGTTCATCCTCAGTATAAAAATTAAGCTTAGAAACAATCCCAAAACGATCACGTAAAGGACCAGTTAAATCTCCTGCCCTAGTAGTTGCCCCAACCAAAGTAAACTTAGGTAAATCAATTCTTATGTTTCGACTAGAAGCATCACTACCAACAATAATATCTAAAGTAAAATCCTCCATAGCTGAATATAAAATTTCCTCAATAAATCTTGGAATACGATGAATTTCGTCAATAAATAAAACATCTCCTGGTTCTAAAGTCGATAAAATAGCAGCTAAATCCCCACTTTTTTCAATTGCTGGGCCACTAGTTGTTTTAATATTACTACCCATTTCATTTGCAATAATATAAGCAAGAGTTGTTTTTCCAAGTCCAGGAGGGCCATATAATAAAACATGGTCTAAAGACTCATCACGCATTAGCGCCGCTTTCATAAAAATGTTTAAATTATCCTTAACCTCACTTTGTCCAATATATTCGTCAATACTATCAGGTCTAATTGTTCCTTCAAAAGTATCCTCTTTAAGTTCATGATTAGTTACTATTCTTTCATCCATTTAAATCACCTTTAATCTAACTTATCTAAAATAACATCAAAATCTATCTTTTTCACTTTTTTTAAATAACAAGTTCCACATAACGGTACATACTCATAATCTGATGAACCATCTATAACAATTTCTTCGCCTTTAAATTCAAATTCACCATTATGTTTACGGCAGGCATATCTAGCAATATTACCACATGAACATAAAGTAGGAAATTCCTCAAGTTCATCAGCAATTTCTAATAATCGCTTACTGCCATCAAAAGACTCCATCATAAAATTAGTTCGAAGACCATAGCAAATAATTGGTATATCCTTAACCTTACTAATTAAATATAAATCATCAATTTGCTTTGCACTTAAAAATTGAACTTCATCAATAAAAATAACACTCACATCATTTAATTTTTTACTTAAAATTTTTAAAATATCATCATGCTTTTTAATTAACACATCTGCCTTACGTTTCAAACCAATTCTTGTTTGAATAAAATTTAAAGCTTTAGTATCAATCTGTGGTTTCATAACCAACACTTTAAATCCATTTTCTTCATAATTATAAACCGTTCTTATCAAATCAATACTTTTTCCAGAATTCATAGTTGCATACTTAAAATGTAACTTTGCCATTTAATCCACCTACTTTAATAATAATTTTAAAGCTTCTTTTATTTGATCTTCGATTCCTTTACTAGAATCAACTTGTTTAATAACTTTATTAATATCACTAGCCTTATAACCAAGACTTTTTAAAGCCTCACTAAGTTCACTTGAATCATTTGTAGAAACCTGCTCTTTAGAAACCAATTTGCCCTTCAGATCAAGAATAATTTGCCTAGCAACCTTATCTCCAATTTTCGGAAATTTTTTCAAATATAAAATATTTTCCTTTTCAATCGCATCAATAATTCCTAAAGGTGTAGACGAAGCAAGCATTGGTATTGCCATCTTACAACCAAGACCTTTAACACTAATAAGTTTTAAAAATAAATTCTTTTCATCGATTGTTTTAAAACCATATAAACTAATTTCATCTTCCTTAACATATTGATATAAATAAATAATATATTCTTCACCTAAATTAAAAGAATATGGATTAGCTGTATAAACTAAATAACCAATACCACTATTTTCTATCACAATATAACTACTATCAATTTCCTTTATAATACCTTTAATATAAGCGTACATTTTATCACCTATAATAAGTATAACACAATTTAAAAATAGATACAAATGTTCACTTTTAAAAAATAAAATTTGTTTAAAATCAGAAACAAAAAATACTAGATACAAATCTAGCATTAAAATTTTCTTTTAATAAAAAGTCTAATAATAAGTATTTCAAAAATAATATAAATAATCAAATAAACAATCATTAATATTTCATTAAATACACCTAAATCAAAACTTCTAAGAATCGATGGAACATCGCCTGGAATAACCCCTAAAAAACTAAAAGCATCACTCCTTAAATAATTAAGTTTAAGCGCTGTTACCACTCTTAAAAATATATCAACAATTACTACAAAATAAACACATGCATTAAAATTCTTAAAAAAGAAAATTACTGCTATTAAAGCTAATATAAATATTAAAAGTTGAACTGTCATTATTTACCTCCCACTTCATAACCTTTTGTAAAATCAGAAACATTATTTAAATTATATAGATTAATAGTTAATATACCAGGATTAGATATACCTTTTATCTTATAATAATTACCTAAATCTAATTTAATCATATAAACATTTCCATCTTTTTCATATTTTCTTATAACTATATTATATTGCATTGCTAAAGTTAAATCAATATCTGTATCAATTTCATATAAATTAATAAAATTTGTAAGAGGAACTAAGTATTGCTTACTATCCTCTAAAACAGTTGGTGTTAAATTATCCGTTAAATTATTAATCATTTTTAAATTTATTTTAAGCAAACTTAAATCAAATGATGGCTGTAAAGTAAATGACGAATCTTTAATTAAATATACTGCTTTGCCATCATAATAATATTTACTATTATTAACATTAAAACTTAATTTATCATCAAAAGCTTGTCCATTAATAACTAAAACATCATTATAATAAGTATATTCATAATTTCTAATTTCCTTTTTTATAGAAACATCATTAGTAGAAGTTGGTGGTGCTGACATCCTTAAAAATAAAATTATAATAAATCCAAAAACAAACCAAATACCCAAATCGATAATAGCTTTAGTTTTTGGGTTACTTCTAAGTTCCTTAAACTTTTTATACCTTTCATCCTCTTTTATTCTTTTAAACATAACTACTTAACCATCTTTCCTACTAAATTGCCGTGATAACCATTAATAAAGTCACGAGCATTCATTCGTTTCTTACCTTCAAGTTGTATTTCCGTAAATACAACTTCACCATTACCAACTTTTACACCAAATCCATCTTCATAAATAGCTGTAATTTGTCCAGGTTTTTCCAAATTATAAACCTTTTCAGTTCTATAACATTTCCAAACCTTCATGATTTTTTCATCAAAAATACAATAAGCTCCCGGCCAAGAATTTAATCCTCTTACTTGATTAACAATTTGTCTTTTGGTTTTAGAAAAATCTATTTTCTCATCTTTTCTACTAATATTAAATCCATAAGTAGCTAAAGATTCATCTTGTTTTTCTCTTTTATTAGTACCATCTAAAATACTAGGAAGAGTTTCTAAAAGCAAATCGCGAGCAACAGGCATTAATTTATCATGTAAACTTTCAGCAGTATCATCATCAGCTATTTCTATTTCCCTTTTACTAATCATATCTCCAGTATCCATACCTTCAGCCATATACATAATCGTAATACCAGTTTTAGAATAACCATCAATAATCGCATGATGTATTGGGGCCCCACCTCTTAATTTAGGCAGTAATGAAGCATGAACATTAATACATCCACATCTAGGAATTAAAAGTAATTCTAAAGGTAAAATTTTCCCATATGCACATGTAACAATAACATCTGGCTGCATACTATTAATTTCTTGTAAAACGTCTGAAATTTTTTCTGGTTGTAAACATAAAATATTATTTTTTAAAGCAAGTTCTTTAACCGGACTATATCTTACCTTACCACCTCGTCCAACGGGTTTATCAGGTTGAGTCACTACTGCCCTTACCTTATAATTATCTATTAAACCTTCAAGGACAGCCGCTCCAAACAAAGGCGTTCCCATAAATATAATTGTTGGCTGTTTTTTAATCTCTATTTTATCAAAATCCATATTATCACCTTATCATTTATTTTATCATATTTATCCATAAATAACTACAACTTTATTGGATTTAAATCAATATCAATATTAACTTTATTATTACTATACTTATTTTTAATAAACATAATCGATTTTAAAATTTCACTTGTCCTTTTAAATTTAATAATAATCTGAATATAGTAAATATTGTTAATTTTAGGTATATTAGCCGTTGACGGTCCTAAAATAATATCCGAAAGGTTTTCTCTTAAATAGACAGCTATCTTATCGGCTTCTTTTAAAACCTGTTCATAACTTTTACCACTTAATTTAATTAAACACAAATTAAAATATGGTGGATATCCTAATGCTTTTCTAATTTCCATTTCCCTTTTATAAAAAGTATCATAATCATGCCTACTAGCTGTTATAATACTATAATGATTTATATTAAAGCCTTGAATAATAACTTCACCGCTTAAAGAAGATCTTCCAGCCCTTCCAGCCAATTGATTTAAAAGTTCAAACGTTCTTTGTCCACTTCTAAAATCAGGAATATTTAAAGAAGCATCACCATTAATTACCCCTGCCAAAGTAACCTTAGGAAAATCAAGACCCTTAGCAATCATTTGCGTACCCACTAGTATATTATATTTTTCATCCTTAAAATCATTAATAATCTTTTCTAAAGCACCTTTATTTCTAGTTGTATCAACATCCATTCTAACAACTCTAGCTAAAGAAAATGTTTCCTTAATTAAACATTCAAGTTTTTCCGTTCCAAGACCAAATGAATTAATATTATTACTATGACAATTAGGGCAAACAGAAAGCTTAGGTACCGTATAATCACAATAATGACATTTCATTACATTTAAATTTTTGTGATAAGTAAGTGGAATATCACAATTAGGACATTTATGAGTAAAACCACATGATTTGCAACTAATTACTGTTGAATATCCTCGCCTATTAAGTAAAATAATAACTTGTTCACCCTTACTCAACCTATCATTAATTTTTTCTTTAAGCAAAGATGAAAATACTCTATTTCCCTTTTTAAATTCATCTTTCATATCAATAAGTGTCACTTTAGGCAAATTATTATTAACTCTTTGTTTCATTTCTAACAATGTATAAACATTCATTTTTGCCCTAGTATAACTTTCAACACTTGGAGTTGCACTTCCTAAAACAACTGGACAATTATAATATTTACCCCTTTTAATAGCCACATCAATCGCATTATATCTAGGTGTATTTTCTTGCTTATAAGTAGTAGAATGTTCTTCATCAATAATAATAATACCTAATTTAGTAAAAGGTGCAAATATCGCACTTCTAGCTCCTATAACAATTGAAACTTCCTTTCTTTCAATCTTTCGCCATTCATCATATTTTTCACCGTTACTAAGACCACTATGTAAAATGGCAATCGTTTTGCCAAAATGTCTTTTAAAAATACCAACAACCTGTGGTGTTAAACTTATTTCAGGAACCAATAAAATAGCCTCTTTGCCTTGTTTTAAAACTTTTTCTATTAATTTTATATACACTAATGTTTTTCCACTACCAGTAACGCCATGCAATAAATAAGGTATAAATTTATCAAAAGAAATACTATTTAAAACTTGTTTTTGTTCTAAAGTTAAATCATAATCTTGCTTTACAATTTCTATATTATCTTCTAAACGATAAACCTCTTCTTTAAATTCTTTAAAATAACCCTTTTCAATCAAAGTTTTCGTAATCGATAAAGACTTTTTTGAAGCTTCACTTTTTAAAACTTTACCTTTTTCTTTAACAAAATTATATAATTCTTCTTGCTTCTTTGTCATTAAATCATCGTATTTTAAAATGGTCAAATAAGTATTATATTTTTTATTTACTTTTTGTTTTTTTCTTGCCTTTAAAGCTGATGGCAACATCGTTTGATATGCAGATATTAAAGAAGACAAAGTCTTGTTACTAATATATTTTCCAAGTTCCATCATTTCTTTATTAATAACAGGATGATCATCAATTAAAGAAATAATATTTTTAACAGGATATGAAATAGATTTATTGTGAATATCCATAATAAATCCCTCAATATTACGATGTCCAAAAGGGACTAAAACACGCATTCCTATTTCTGCTTTTAAGCTAGATGGTATTTTATAAGTATATGTTTTATCTAATTCCTTAGTTACTACCTCTACCAAAACATCTGCATACATAATATCACTCATCCTTATAATTAATTGTAACAAACGATTGTTTGTAAATCAACAATTCATTCAAAAAAGAAACATTTATTTCAATGTTTCGATTTTTTCTTTAGAAA
>CANATJ010000036.1 GCA_947364595.1 uncultured Bacillota bacterium
TAAATGTTAGAAATCTTTGACAAAGTTCCAAAGTTTTTTGGTGGATTTCTTAAATGCTTTTAATATATAATTGTCGGTGAAAGGAGAAATGAAAATGAAATTAGGGGATAATATTTTAAAATTAAGAAAACAGAAAGGGCTTTCACAAGAACAATTAGGAGAGCAAGTTAATGTTACAAGACAAACTATTTCAAATTGGGAATTAGGAGAAACCACTCCAAATCCAGAGCAACTTAAATTGTTATCTAAAGCATTAAATATTAGTGTAGATGAATTAATTGATAATGATGTTAAAGGAATATTAGAAACAAAAGTAAGTAATACTGAAAAGCTAGCAGGAATTATTATAAAAATATTAAAAGTAATTGGAATATTATTTATAATTTTTTTGATAATTGATATTATAACTTTTATTTTATTTGCTGCTGTAAAAAAAGAACCAATAGTTAGAAAAACCGAATCTGTAGAATTATCTTGCTCACTAAATAATAATGAATATATTATTGAAGTAGGAACAGATGGATATTTTAACTGCTCGAACTGTTCTAAAGAATTACAAAAAAAATTAAAAGATAAGTATATCGATTTTTCTGATATTTTAAAAACAGAAAAAAATATAAATAACTATTTTAAAAGTCAAAATGGACTTTGTGAATGATTTTAAAATAAAATGCACTTAAAAGTTGGTAGAATTTATTATGATTTTCTAATAAACTTAATAATGGAAAGGAGAGGGGTCTAATGAAATTTGGAGACAATTTAAAACAAGTAAGAAAAAGCAAAAAAATATCTCAAGAAAAACTTGCTGAAATGCTAGGAGTATCTAGACAATCAATTTCTAAATGGGAAACTGGAGAAAATTTTCCTAGTATGCAAAATATTATGTGTTTGTGTGATATTTTTAAATGTAGAATTAATGATTTGATTCACGAAAGTTTTGTTGATATAGATTCATTAGATGAAGAAATTAAAATGAGTGTTGTTAAGTTTAAAAAAGAAAAACAAAAAAATATGAAAATAATTAGTAAGGTAATTTATATACTTTCAAAGATTGCACAAAGGGCAGCAGAAATTGGTATTGCTGTATTAGTAGTTTTTGCATTTGTAACTCCATTTATTTCTAAAGATGTTACAATTGATGGTTATGAATTAAAAGTTAATAATGTTATAATTGGGGATATAACAAACTCAGATGTATCAGTAATTACAGATTATTTAAATAGTCATACAAATAGTGAGATAATTATTCATGTTGAAATAATTTTAATTGGTTTAATTATATCGTTATTTTTACTAAGAATGATTACAAATTATTTATATAAATTATTTAAAAACATTAATGAATGTGATACACCTTTTACTGTGGATAATGTTACATATATTAGAAAAATATCATTATATGTATTACTTTATATTACTATTCCATATATTTTGGGAATAATAGCGCAATTAATTATAGGTGTTAATTTAAATGTTGAACTAGAACTTATAAGCATTATTTTAGGATTAATTATTTTTAGTATATCTTATATTTTTGAATATGGATATCAGATACAATTGGATTCTAAAGGAAAGATTTATGGTGATGAAAATGAATAAAACTGAATTTATAAAAAAATTGCAAGAAAAATTAAATTATGATGAAGAGAAATGTGTAATTATTAATGATATACTTGAAAACAATTTTCTAATAGGCAAGAAAAATAAAGAAATAATGATAAATGAGTTTGTAACTAAATTAGAAGTTACAGAAATAGAGGCAAATAATATTTATGAAACTGCTATGGAAATATTATCTAAAGAGGTAAAAAATAAAATTATGCATCCTTTTAGAAGTAAAAATTAATTATAAAGTAGATTTTTTAATCTACTTTTTTCATGATATAATTGGTTTGAAAGTGAGATAGAGAAATGATTTATAAAATGCATTACAAATCACCACTTGGAGATATATTACTTGCTGGTAAAGATAATAAATTAATTGGTTTATGGATTGAAGGGCAAAAATATTATCTAAGTAATTTAAAAGAAAAAATAAAGGAAAATAATAACGAAAAAATATTACTACAAACTAAAAAATGGTTAGATAAATATTTTAATGGGGAAAAACCTAAAATTGAAGAATTAGATTTAGCTCCAATAGGAAGTGAATTTAGACAAGAGGTGTGGAAAATATTATGCAATATACCTTATGGAGAGGTTATTACTTATAACGACATATCAAAAGAAATTGCTAAAAAAAGAGGAATAAAAAGAATGTCGGCACAAGCAGTTGGTGGGGCGGTAGCTCATAATCCAATTTCTATTATTATTCCTTGCCATAGGGTTGTTGGAACAAATGGTAGTTTAACAGGTTATGCAGGTGGAATAAATAAAAAAATATTTTTATTAAAACATGAAAATGTTGATATGAGTAATTTATTTGCTCCAAAGAAAGGTGTAATATAAATGGGAATAGAACATTATAATAAGGAAATTTTGCTTGCAAATATGGATAAGGTTCATACTACTGAGCTTGGCATTTTAAGAATTAAAAAAAATCTTAAGTTAAATAATGATGATGTAGTAGATTACCTTCAAAATAAAGTGTTAGATAAAAATTGTAATATTTATAAACAAGGTAAAAATTGGTATTGTGAAATAGATAATATTAAAATAACTATTAATTCATATAGTTATACAATTATTACTGCACATCTTATTTAGTATTGAAAGGGAGGTAAATTATGGCTTTTGATTATAAAAAAGAATATAAAGAATTTTATATGCCCAAAAATAAACCTAGTATTGTAACTGTTCCTAAAATGAATTATATTGCAGTAAGAGGTAAGGGTAATCCTAATGATGAAGACGGTGAATATAAAGAATCAATTGGGTTATTATATGCAATCGCTTTTACAATTAAAATGTCTTATAAGGGTGATTATAAAATAAATGGTTATTTTCAGTATGTGGTCCCACCATTAGAAGGTTTTTGGTGGCAAGATGATACTAAAGGTATTGATTATAATAGAAAAGACGATATGCAGTTTATTTCTATTATTAGGCTTCCGGATTTTGTTACAAAAAAAGATTTTGATTGGGCGATAGAGGAAGCTACGAAAAAGAAAAATACTGATTTTTCTAAAGTGGAATTTTTAACTTATGATGAAGGATTATGTGTTCAATGTATGCATATTGGTTCTTATGATGCTGAACCAGCAACGGTTGATTTAATGCATGAATATATGAAAGAAAACGGATATGAGCTTGATATAACTGATACTAGATTTCATCATGAAATTTATTTGAGTGATCCAAGAAGATGTGATGTAAGTAAGTTAAAAACGGTTATTAGACACCCAATTAAAAAACTGTGATAATTTAAAAATCACAGTTTAATGTAGACAATTTTGTAATTGTCTATTTTTATTTGAAGGTGACATAATGTAATCCTAATTTTTTATATACTGTAGAGGCTCTTGGCAAGGCAAAGATTCTGGCAAACAGCAAATTATAAAATTCATCAATTAAAATTATTGTGCATAGTGTAATACTAATTGTTAAAAATAATTTTTTGTTTAATTTTTTAGCTAGATAGAAGCATAGGGGAAATATTATATATATTAGTAATAAACTAGAAAGTCCAAAAAATGTTACACTTCTTAGACAAACAAAGCCATGTATGTTTCCAAAGTTTAATATTTCTGAGTTATAATCCCAGCATCTAAGGCCATCACCAATTATATACATACCCAAACCGGAAAAATATTCTAAAATTCCACTGGTGATTAAACCTATTAAAAAAACTTTTAATGGTTTTTTACGGTGTTTATAGGTTAAAAAATATATCATTATTGAGCCAGTGGCATATATATTTATCCATGGTAAAAAGTTTCCTCCTCGCCAATAAAATTGTTTCATGCCTCCATTAAAATAATAAAATATGAATTCATAAATCCAACCAAATGTTCCAGTAATTACTATTATTAGGCAAAAAATTCCTAACATAGTTTGTTTATCAAATGAATGATCTTTATTTATATAATTTTTATATTTTTCTTTCATACTACTTAAACTTCCTTTTTAAATTATTTATTTGTTATTTCTTTTATCTGTTTATATTCAGATATCAGTTTTTCTTCTATGCCTTTAGGGCAATTTGCGGGAGATGTGCTTGGCAGAGGTATGGCTTTTATTTTTGTGATTGGATAACAGTATTTTTGGTATAATTTATGAGCTTTTCCTCCGGTTACAAAAATGGTTTTAATTTTTGTGTTTTTAAGAATAGGCATTAAATCATTAGGGACGGGATTTTTAATAGAACTATCGCTTGATGATTTTATATCACAACTTTTTAGAACATCAAAAAGGGCGATATGATGTTTTTTTAAAAATTCTATTTTTTCTTTTTTGGTAATTCCTATTTCTTCATTATATATTTTTTCTAATGTTTTCCAAAATCGATTTTGAGGGTGTGAGTAATAAAAGCCAATTTCTCTTGATTTTACTGAAGGAATACTTCCTAGAATTAAAACTTTAGAGTTTTTATCATAAATTGGTTTTAAGGTGTGGTTTACTAGCATATTTATCACCATAATTAATATACTATATTTTGAGTTAAAAGTAAAAGTGCACAATGATTGTGCAAAATGCTTTAAAAAAATGTAAAAATGCACAATTTTTTGAAAATATTGTGCAAAATGTGTCGAAAAAAAGCAAAAATGCACAATTTTATTAAAATATTGTGCATTTTTATTTGACTGGAATGTTTTTTGTGTTATAATTTTGGTGGGTGATAATATGAAACCATATAAAGTTGATAAGTTGCCACTTGATTATAAATTGGATAAAGATTTACTTAAATTGGTGGCTGAGGCTAATGTTAAGTTTGGAGAATATAAATCATTTTTAAAAAATATTGAATTTGATTCTAAACTTTTTTTAGATTCAATTATTTTGAGTGAAAGTTTTAAATCAACACAAATAGAGGGAACACAAATTTCGCAAGATGATGTGTATTATTTAAAATATATGCCTAAAACTGATGACAATTTGGAAATTCAAAATTTAAAGGAAGTTATTGAATATTCAAAGAATTATTTGGAAAAATATAACAAAATAGATATGTTATTTGTTAATGATATTCATAGAATATTATTAAATAGTGTTAGGGGTAATGAAAGAGAACCAGGTAAAATAAGAAATATTCAAAATTGGATTGGTCCAAAAGGTTGTACTCAAGATGAGGCAATATTTGTTCCACCAATTCCTGAAGAAGTGCCTTTTTTACTTGACAATTTGTTTCAATATATGAATGATAAATTTATAGATCCTATTTTTGTAAATGTTGCTATTTCACATGCACAGTTTGAAACTATTCATGCATATAGAGACGGAAATGGTCGTTTGGGTAGAGCTCTTATTCCTATTCAAATCGCGATGTTAACTGAGGATCAACCAGTTATGTTTTTATCTGAAGTTATTGAATTATATAAACCAAGTTATCATAAATTCTTAAACGAAAGTAGAAAGGGAAATATTGTAGGTTTTATTAAATTCTTTTTACAGTGTGTTATTGAGCAATGTGATAATTATATTGCAAAAATGAATAGAATTAAACAGATATACAAGAAAGATATGGAAAAAATGGCATCATTAAATAGTAATGCAGCATATAGAATTATGCCAGTTATTATGAGACAAATTATTTTTACGAAAAAAGAAGTTGAGGAGGAATCTGGAGTATCTCGAAATACGGTTTCTAGTGTAATCGATAAGCTTGTAGACTTGGGTATATTGATTCCTGACTCAACACATGCAAAGCTTAGTTTTAAATATAAGGAAATTTACGATGTCTTTGTAGGTACTAGTTTATATTAAAGAAATGCACAATGATTGTGCAAAATGCTTTAAAAAAATGTAAAAATGCACAATTTTTTGAAAATATTGTGCATTTTTTAAATGCTTGATATTTTAATTTAATTTATGTTACAATCTTTATAAGAATAAAGAGTGTAGGATATAGAAAGAGGTATGTTGTGAGAATTGTACATTGTTTTAATTGGAAATTAAATGAAATTATTCCAAATTTGGAAAAGATGAAATATCAAGGATTTGATGCTGTTCAAATTAACCCTATTCAACCACTTAAGGAAGATGGTAAGAAAGAGTGGTGGATGAGTTATCAACCAGTAGGATTTGAAATTGGCAATTACTATGGTAATAAAGAAGATTTAAAACATTTATGTAAAGAGTGTGAAGAGGTTGGAATTTTACCTATTTCTGATGTTGTTATTAATCATATGGGTTCAGATGTGGATGATGTTTTTAAACCACATTTTAAGGTAAATGAAAAATTAAGAAACAATCCTGATTATTGGAAAAATAAGGAAAAGATTAAGGATTGGAATAATAGATATGAGGTTATTCATAATTGTATAGATTTACCTGGGTTAAATGTTTATAATTCAGATGTTGAAGATATGATTGTTGATTTTTTAAATGAATTAATTGATCATGGAGTAATGGGCTTTAGATTTGATGCTGCGAAATCTATTGGCCTTCCTAGTGAGGGTTATAGATTTTGGCCTAATTTAATTTATCGTTTAAAAAAATATGGTTTGTTTGTATATGGTGAGGTTATTTTTGAAGAAAACAGAAATATTGTTGATGAATATTGTAAGTATATGCATGTATTAGGTAATTACGATGGTAGTGATCCTTCTATGATGGTGAAGTTTGCTGAAAGTCATGATTCATTTTTAAGTGATGGTACTATGGGTTATACAAAGCATATGAGTAGTGATGAGGTTGTTGATGGTTATTGTTATTTAACTGATCATTATGATAATACTTTGTTTTATATAAGACCTAATGATGATAGCTGGCAATGTGAAAAGATTAGAAAAGTTAATCATAAAGCAAAAGTAAAAAAATTATAAGCTGATATTTATCGGCTTTTAATTTTGCAAGATATATTTTATTATTGTAAACAGAGTAAGATAATATTGAATAATTATTTTGTTTTGTGATAAAATTGTTTTATTGGAGAGTATATATGAATGTAATAAGAAAAAATTTAAAATGGATTATACTTGTTTTGTGTTTACTTGTTTTTATTAATTTAGCAACAGGTGTTTTTCATGATGATTTTATGCAGATAGATATTTGGGGTGATGAAATGGCATCTTATTTAAGATGTGATTTTATGACGGCTATAGCTAAATTTATTACTAATTTTGGTGGAGCTTTATGCTTAGTTTCTATTCTTGTTTCTTCTTTTATATTTTTTAAAAATAAAAAGGTTGGAGGACTTATTACCCTAAATTTAATTATTATTACTGTTTTAAATCTTGTTATAAAGGAAATTATTCATAGACCAAGACCTACTGGTTTTAGGTTGATTGAGGAATTTGGATATAGTTTTCCTTCTGGGCATTCAATGGTTAGTGGAGCTTTTTATGGATTTATTATATATTTGGTTTATAAATATGTTCAAGATAAAAAATTAAAAATTTTTTTGATTGTTAGTTTGAGCTTATTAATTTTACTAATTGGTGTTAGTAGAATATATTTAGGTGTTCATTATACGACAGATGTTATTGGGGGATTTTTAATTTCTTTAGCATATTTAGTTATATATACTAGTATTGTTATGAAATTTATTTTGAAAAAAGATTAAAGGCTGATAAAAATATTTATCAGTTTTTTATTTAAAAATTGATCTTTGTAATTTGCCGCTTTCACTTAAACTCTTGGCAAATAATTTAACAAAAAAATAAGATATAAATATTAAATTATTTACATCTTAAAGTATACTTGTAATTTAACTATAAAAGCCTTTATTTATAGACTTATGCAAAAGTTTTCGATACCAGTTTACTGCTAATTTACTACTTTTATTTTAAAATCAGCACCAAAGATCCTTTTGACAAAAGCAATAAAATATGCTATTATGAATATGTCAGGGAAACTTGAATAAAATAAAAAAAGGAATATCTAGTTTTGAAGCGCTAGGTACTATTCCGTTAAAACAGTATTAGTACCGACTTAAACAGTTGGTACTATTTTTATTAATATGATTAAAATCACAATAATAAGGAGTATTATGATAGTACAAAGATATTTCTCTGATTTTCTCATAATTTCACCTCCTTCCACTTCTAAAAGTAAAGGAGAATAGTACCTAAACTAACTAAATATTCCTAAACCAATTATACCAAACATTTGTTCTTGGCACAACAATTTTATTATAAATTTACTGAAAAATATTAAAATTTTATATAGTAGCAAAATTAATTTAAAACTATACGGAAGTATAAGATGAAAATATTTGCTAGTAGTAGTTCGGAAGATGTTGACCCAATATATTTAGAATCTGCAAAAAACTAGGAAAAATAATTGCCGAAAGTGAACACACTCTAGTTTTTGGTTCTTCTGATAAGAGCATTATATAGAGTTGTAAAAGAAAACGGTGGGAAGATTATATCTGTTTTTCCAAAACATTATAGTGGCTTTTTAACAAAAATAGAATCTGATGAAATAATCAAAGCAAATACTGCAACTGATCATTTAAAATATTTAGTTAATAAAGGTAAACTTAGTAAATTTGAAAAAATCATCATGATAATGCAAGAGAAATCTAAGAAAAAGCTTTTAGAGATAGCAAAAGGCGAGGAGGATTTAAAGATGATGGTAAGAAAGATAGAAGAGTTATCTGAAGATCCAGAGATATTAGGGTTATATGATAAGGAAAAGGTAGATAAGTTAGTTTTTAATATTAACATGGAACAATGTAGAAGAGAAAGTACAGCACAGGGATTAGCCGAAGGAAAAGCGCAAGGTTTGTCTGAAGGCTTGGTAAAAGGTAAAATTGAAACTGCTAAAAACATGCTTAAGAAGGAAATGGATATTAATTT
>CANATJ010000037.1 GCA_947364595.1 uncultured Bacillota bacterium
GATCAGCAATATGATGATGATTTGACTTTAATAAAAAAATTAATCATGAAAATAAATCAAATGTTAAATAATGATATTAATATTACTGATGACTTTCTTAATGAGATGGATGAAGATTTAAATTATTTAGATCAAAAATATTTTGCTAAATTAGTATATTTAAAAGATCAATATGTAGAACTGAATGATATAATAAGACTGTTTACTCCAATAAAAATTTATTACAAAAAGAAAAATCATAATCTATATGTAGAAAAATTAAGAGAAGAAAATAAAAAAAAGCGAGAGGAGACTAAAAATGACTGTTGATCTTACAATAGTTGAAAACATTAATTTACTAATGTATCAAAAATGTCTTTATTTATAAAGGCTTTTTTATTTATAAATTTTTAGTAATGAAAAAACGATATTTTTGAAATATCGTTTATTTTAATCCTGCTTCTTTAAAGAAAGCATCTAATTTTTCATCACTATCAACATATCCACCAATATTAGCAATTGCTTTTTTATCTTTAACAGCTAATGTTGTTGGAGTTCCCCATTCTGGATTTTCTTCAAAATATGATAATGAAGAGATTGCAGCTTGTGAATCTTGGCTATCCATTGTGTCTATTTCTAAATAATAAACTGGGATGTTGTGTTTTCCAGCATATTCATTTATTACTGGTTTATATTGTTCACAGTATCCACATGTTGATTGAGTTATTACTAATGTAAATGTTTCATCACTATCATATAAACATTGATATGTTTTATAGTCAAGTTTTGCTAGATTACTAAATTCTTCATCAGCTTTGGCATTACAAGCAAATTTTGCTATTCCTGCTTCTTTTAATAAATTATAGATAGTAGTACTATCATTTAATTTATCTAAAGCATGTGTTACTTTGCCTTTTTCAACTACTATTAAGCTATTATTTTTATATGATGTTTTATCTGTTTTTAAATCTTTTTTAATTTCTTTTAATTCACTTTTAGATACTTCATTACTTAAATAGTAAATTCCTTTGTTTGTTTGCTTAGCAGCTTTATTAAGAGAAAATTTTTCATCATCACTTAAATCGTTTGAGACTACTAAAGCAAATTTTTCGTTTCTTTGTGATAAACATTCATATTGTTTATAGTTTATACTTCCTAATTTTTCGTAATCTTTTTCACCTTTTACACCACAACTAAATGTTTTATCGGCTTCTGGCCAAAAACTTATAACTAGTATTAGTCCAACTACAAGAGCAAATGAAATAAATAGTGCTAGCATTCTTTTGTTTTCATTCATTTTATCTTCCTCCTTTAATATAATAACACATATTATATTGGATAATCAACTTGTTATTTTATAACTAATTGTTTTACTTTATGATGGTCTTTTCCGGCTTCTTCCCACATGTCTTTAGGGTTAAACAATACTTCTTCTGGTTCAAAATATTGAATGTTGCCTTTTTTATCTGAATATATGTTTAAAAAATATCCACCTACGACATTTGATAAACCTTGTTTTTGTTGAAATTGGGTTTTATCGCATAAACAAGGAACTTCAATTCCTCTTATATTTCTATAAACAAAGGAATAACTTTTATGATAATGTCCTATTAACATGATTTTTGGTTTATATGATGATTCTAATATTTCTATTCTTTTTTGTAATTTATAAGAAACTGATTGAGCTGAACCACCACCTGGATGATCCATAAATATTTTTACACCATTAATGGTTAAGGCAGCATTATCTTGTCCTAAAAATTCCATGTCTGGACGACATCTTGATACCCATTCATTTATTGTGGCTTGTCCATTTTTATAATGGGTTTCATCATGACTTCCTAATATATATTTGGTTGTTATACCTTTTACCATTGGATACATATCAACTACATACCCGGCTTGTTCATCAAATCCATGAAGAAATTGTTGTCTAGGTTGTTCTGGTCTATTTGTATAGTTACCATCTACTACGTCTCCACAATGAAGAACTGTACTGATTCCTCTATTATAGGCTTCTTCATATATTTTATTTAATAGGTGCAATTGCTGATGAATATTTCCAAAGTGAGTATCTGACACTACGCATAATTCTGTATGTATTAAATTTTTATGATTTAACTCAGGTTTTGTTGAAATGGTATTTCTAGCGGATGTTTTTTTAAACACTAGTGTCCCATCTTTTTCTATAATATCTATGTTTTTACCATATATTCTACATAATTCTAAAATTCCTTTAAGCTCTGAATAACTCATATGAAATTTTTCCATAAAATCTTCAATTGATAAATCGTTTTTCATATATCTATATATTCTGTTTACATTTTTTAAGCTGACATCTGTTTGTTTTTCTTCCATACTACACCTTCTTAATTTTTATTAGTTAATTTTAGAATTTTTGATTTTTTATAATCGTCTTTATTAGTTTTGTAGTAAACAGAGTCTATTGCATTTAATTTTTCAAGACGACCATATTTATCAGTTTTAACAGTTACATACCATGCCCCAATTGTATTTGAATATCTTTTGTCATTCATTTCTTTTGTTGTAGCACAAACGCTTGGAACCGAAACGCATTTTACATTACGATATGTAAATTTTTCCATTTGAAGTAGTCCTCCATAAAGTAGAATATCTGGTTTGTCTTCACTTCTAAATGAGTCTACTTGTTGTTGTGCTCTATAAGACAATGTATAAGTTTTTGCTAGTTTTGAATTAGATACTAGCATGTTGGCTTTATCTATTGATATATTACATGAACTATATCCTAAATAAACCATGTCGCCTCTTATGTCACTTATTCTTTTACCTATATTTATTTTATTATTTTTTAAATGTTTTTCATCTTTTATTCCAGTTATAAAATATGTTTTCATTCCTTCTATGTAAGGATAAGATTGTGCGATATAATCAATTTGTGTTAGTGTATCATCTAAAAAATTGCTTTCTGAATATATATTAGTAAGTGGATAAAGTCCTTCTGATATGTTACCACACAATATTACGTTTTTGTATCCAAGATCATAAGCTTTTGTATATATATCATTTAATATTGATAATTGTTGATATTTTGAACCAAATCTTGTATCTGATATAGCAACAAATTTAAATTCGTTATTTTCATCTGTGTGAAATTTATAAGTATTTTCTTCTTCCAATTCTCTTTCACCATGATTAAACATATAAATGTCATCATCTCGTATTTGAGTTAATATATTTATTCCGTCTAATCTTAACTGCCTAATTAAAGCTAATACTTCATACTCGTTTAATTCAAGAGCTTCACAAAGTACTGATAGACTTACTTCCTTTTTTGTTAAGTTTGTTAATTGATTTAATAATTCTTTATTGTTCATGTTTACCTCCAAAAAAAGTGTACACAAGTACGCTTTTAAATGAATTTATGGTTATTGATGGTAAACCCCTTTTATAATATCATTGCCATAATATCACTTTCATACTTTCAATATAAGTTTATCATTTTATAAAGTTTTGGGCAATAGATTTGGCAATTTTATTACTCTTTTTTGTTGTGTTTTAAGAAAAAATTTTAATTAATATTTTGCAATTTTTTTATACGATTAACTGTACTTGGGTGTGTACTCCAAATAGAGTCTTTTTCTTCGCTTTTTTTAGGATCGGCAATGAATAGTGACTCAGTTGCTTTATTGATGTTTTCCATAGGTTTACTTAAATCTTCTATTTTCTTTAAGGCACTAATTAATCCTTCTTTATTTCTAGTTATTTCTACAGCACTAGCGTCTGCTAAATACTCTCTATTACGTGAAATTAATAAGTTTAATAGATTAGCAAATATTGGTGATAATATTATAAATATTAATCCGATTAATTGAATTATACTATTTGAATTATCATTTTTATTGTTTGAACTATTATAAAATCTTCCTCTTACTAACATATCTGATAAGATTGTTACAAATCCTACCATGACAATGGCGATAGTTGAAACTAAAATGTCATAATTTTTTATATGAGATAATTCATGAGCTAATACGCCTTCCATTTCATATTTATCTAATTTTTCTATTAATCCTGTAGTTACACATATTACTGCATGCCTTGGATTTCTTCCTGTGGCAAAAGCATTTAAAGATTCACTTTCCATAACATATAATTTTGGCATTGGTAAACCGGTGGCAATACACAATGTTTCTAAAGTTATGTTTACTTGTAAAAATTCTTCTCTTGTTGCTTCTCTAGCTCCGTTTATACTTAAAATTATTTGATCTGAATTATAATATGAAATGAATGATGAGAATATTGAAAATGTTAATCCAATAGTAATTGCGACTAATGAGTCTTCAAAGAATATTAATGATAAAAAGTAAACGCAAAGGGTTACTAATACAAAGAAAAGAGAAACTATAAAAAATGTTTTTGTTTTATTTTTTCTTACTTCTTTTAAAATCATTTTATAGTTTTACCTTTACTACTTCTTTTTCATTTTCGTTTACTTTAAAGTATTCTTTTTCTTTATAATTCATGATGTGCGCTAAAATGTTGTTTGGAAAAACGGTTATTGCTGTATTAAAGTGCTGAACCGTATCATTATAAAATTGTCTAGCAAAGGCTATTTTATCTTCTGTTCCTGTTAGTTCTATTTGAAGATTTTTAAAAACTTCATTGGCTTTTAATTCTGGATAATTTTCAGCTGTCATTAGTAAGGTTTTAACATTTTTGCTAACTGTTTCACTTTCTTTAGCTATATCACTCATTTTTGCATTTTTATTTCTTTGATTAATTATATTTACTAGAGTTTTTCTTTCGTAATCTGCATAACCTTTTGTCACTTCAATTAAATTTGGTATTAAGTCATATCTTCTTTTTAATTGGTTATCTATTTGTGACCAAGCATTTTTACACCTTATATTTAGGCTAACTAGATGATTATATAATAGTATTAGGGCTAATAATAAGATGACAATTATGATAATTATTATCATTGTTTATACCTCCTTATTAGTTATATTCTATCATATTTTAACTGGTTTTAAAAGATTACGCTGGTATTTGATTGATGTGGATTTTTTTGTTTGTTAAAGCTTTATCTTTGCTTATTTCATTTTTTATTTTATTTAATTTTTTATCGCTTTTTGTTTTACTTATTAGAATATTAATTTTATTTCCATCGATATCTATCATATCGGCATAACTAATTATGTTTTTATTTTTTAAGTCTAAATACCATAATTCGTTTAAATTGTTTTTTAAGATTTTTTCTAATCTATATATGCTATCTTCATCATTAATTTCAATAACTATTCTTTTATAATTTTTTGACATTTCATTTTCTAAGATTTTTTTTATTCTTTCTTTTTTACTATCTTTTAATGAGTATGACAATATTTCTTCACAGGATTTTTTTGTTCTTCTATTATTAGTTACTTCGTCCAAATAATAAATATATGACCAGTTTTGTAGTTCACAACTTATTTCTTTGCTTATGGCATATACTTTATTATCGGAAATAATTATATTTGCTTGGAATGTGTCTTTGTTTAAAATTTTGGTTATTTGTTTTATTTTTGTTTTATCGTGTGGATAAACTATTTCCTTTTTATTCTGATTTTTTGTATACCAAAATGCAATGAACTTAGACATTGATGTTAATACTTGATCATTATTCATTATTTTCCTCCTTCTATATCATTATATAACTTATTAATTTTTTGTTATTTTTTTTGTCTGAAATGCAGGTTTTTGGTGTCGAAAAAAATTTTTACTGTCTAAACGCTGGATTATATTGTCTATTAGATATTAAAATTATTCTTTTTTATATGGTACAATATATTTAGTTAACATATTGTTTTAACTAATTTGTAGGAGGTAGGATTTATGAAAAAGGTAGTATGTTTTATTGTTTTATTATTATTTATATGTCCAGTTGGAGTTATGGCACATCCTGGACGTACAGATTCTAGCGGTTGTCATGTATGTCGAAAGAATTGTTCACAGTGGGGATTATCTACGGGACAACGTCATTGTCATGGTGGTGGTTCTAGTAGTTCCTCATCTAGTTCTTCATCTAGTTCAGGATATACTAGAAGGGTTGTAACACCTACTTATGTTTATGGATGCATGGATTCAAATGCTCTTAATTACAATCCTAAGGCAACTAAAGATGATGGTAGTTGTATTGCTAAAAGATATGGATGTATGGATACTTCAGCAATCAATTATGATTCATCAGCCAATGTTGGTGATGATAGCTGCGAGTATAAGAAAACTATGACTGAAAGCAAAAAAATTTCTTTCGAAACTATTTATAAAAATAATGATGATTTAGTTAAGGGGGCGGAAAGAGTAAGTACAGAGGGTAAAGATGGCAAAAAGGAAATAACTTATGAAACTATAACGGATAAAAATGGTAAGGTTATTTCTAAAGAAAAAGTTAGTGAGAAGGTAGTTGTCCAACCTATTAATAAGGTTATTGAAAAAGGGACTATGGAAAGTGATTCGACTGTTGTTTGGCTTTGGCTTATTTCTTTAATTATTGTTGTATATTATGTTCGTAAACATGAAGATGGTAATTTGCTTTTAAATAAGATTAATAAATTAGATAAAAAAGTGAGAATTCTTTTATACATTGCATATGCATTATTGATGTTACCAGTATTTATTGACGTTATTTTACTAATTATTAATTTAATTAAAAACCATATGTCTAAATAATAGTTAATGGTAATGTTTTTGAAAATTAATTTAAGGATTTGTTTATTCAAATCCTTTTATTTTTGTGTAAATGATATGTATCTTATGTTACCTAATACATATTTATTTGATTTTTTTATATATTTTAATATGAGATATTTAAGTTTAATTATTAAAGGTTTTGTTATTGGTATTGCTAAAATTATCCCTGGTGTTAGTGGGGCTATTTTGGCTATTTCTTTTGGAATATACGAAAGGTTATTGTTAATACTTTCAAATTTAAGAAGAGTTACTATAGATGATTTAAAGTTTTTGCTTTTTTTATTAATTGGGGCCTGCCTTGGAATTACTTTCTTTTGTAAGGGTGTAAAATGGTGTCTAGAGTTTTATTATTTCCCTACTATGTTACTTTTTATAGGCTTAATTATTGGGGGTATGCCTGAAATATATGAAGAAATTAAAAAAGATAAATTTTGTGTATCGAATTTTATAATATTTTTAATTTCATTTTTGATTTTGGTTTTTTTGGCTAATTTTAAAATTCAAAATGGTGATAGCAGCAATAATTATTTTATATATTTTATTATGGGAATATTGGAAGCATGTACGACAATTATTCCTGGTATAAGCGGTACAGCTATTTTTATGGCTTTTGGATGGTATAATAATTTGCTTAGTTTGTTTGAAGGATTTTCTACTTTTAATTTTGAGTTTGGACCGGGAATTAGTTTTTTACTTGGCGTTGTTATTAGTGCTATTTTACTGGCTAAGTTATTAACTTATTTATTTGAAAATTTTAAAGTTAAGGCTTATTTTTCTATAACTGGATTTATGATAGGTTCTTTATTTGTGATGATTCAAGGGTTGTTTGAGATTAGTTTTTCTTTGGGTGAGCTTTTAATAGGTGTTTTATTATTTATAGTGGGACTTTTTTTAACAAATAGAATTAACTCTTTTTTTAGCAAGTTATAAATGCTTATGCATAAAATTAGGTAGAGGTGATTGTATGGAAAAGAAACTTCCTGGAATATATGCGAATAAAATTGATAAAAAAATTGGCAATAATAATGATGTTTATTATTCTAGTTCTGATAGGAAAGTAGAAGAAAAAAGTGAAAAAGAAAGTTCTAGTTTAAAGGGAAAAAATATTAATCAAAAATTAAATGAAATTTTTAATTCTCCTAATTATATTTATAAGGCCAATGTTAAAATTGAATTAAAGGATAAAACTGTTAGTAAGAAAATTGTAGGTAAAAATTCTACACATTTAATTACTATTGAAAATGAACTTATTCCATTATCTGATATTGTGGATATTGAAATGGAATAATTTACGTAAAGCAAGATTTAATTCTTGTTTTTTTATGATTTTCTAAAGTAAATTAGTTATAATGAAAAAAAGGAGGGGTTCTATGAAGCGCAAGAGGATTATTTATGGAGTAGTATTTTTATTTATAATTTTCTTTATTTATTTTGGATATAAGATATTTAATTTTTGTTATTATAATGTTGATACAAACAGTTATAATGAATTAAAGTTTGCTGATTCTATGAAGATTAATAAGAAAGCAATTGATGAAAATGAGTATTTGGTATTTAAAAATATTAAGATTAAAAATGATTTTAAAGATTTTAAAATTATGGAAAATCAATCAAAATCCGATGAGAATATCAAATATGCATTATATGATAAAGATGGAAAAGTTAAAAAATCTTTTTGGATGGGAAAAGAAACTAGTTATATTAAAAAATTTAAAGATGAAGTTGCGGAACTTTTTAATAATAAGATTTCACGTGATGAGTTAGATAATTATTTTAAAAAACATAATATTAATAATGACTATGATTTGATTAATTACTTAATAAATGTGAAAGATTTAAAAGTTAATATTTTTACAAATTTAAGTGAATTAAAGGAAAAGTATATTACTTATAATATTATTAATAACTGTTTACCAACTATTTCAACTTTAACTTTAGTTAATGGTGATTACACTGGATATATTTTTAATATAAATGACAAAATTTTAGAAGTTAATATTATTGTTAATAATGAAAAATATTTTTTCACTTTCCTTACCGATGAAAAGATTTCTTATGAATATCTTAATAATATATTAAATACTATTGTGATTGAATAATATAAGCCATAGTGTATTAACTATGGCTTTTTGATAAAATAAAACTCTTGCATTGCAAGAGT
>CANATJ010000038.1 GCA_947364595.1 uncultured Bacillota bacterium
TTCCAAAAATTAACCACAAATATCTTACAAAATTTTACTAATAAAAATCTTTAAATACATCAAAAAACGACTTATTTAAAAGTCGTTTTAATATCTAATGGAGGGCCTAGTCGGATTTGAACCAACGATCAGGGAGTTGCAGTCCCATGCCTTACCACTTGGCTATAGACCCATATATAAGCGCATAATCATTTTATTATATTTTATGCGCTTTGTCAATAATAGTTCCAAAATTATTTGTTTCTAATCTTTATTCCTAACTTATTTTCACATTTTTCAATAATATCATTAAATACCTTATTTACCTCTTCATCACTTAACGTCCTATCATTTGAAGCAAACTTAAGTGAAAATGCAAGTGATTTTTCATCTTCCATGACATTTTCTCCAGTATAAACATCAAAAACATTGACATCAGTTAAAAGTTTGCCTCCAGCTTTTTTAATAACACAGGATACTTCTTCACTACTCATACTCTTAGGAACAATAAAAGCCATATCCTTAATAATTTCTGGATATTTAGAAGCTTCTTTAAACTTAATTGGTTTAACCTTAACCATCAAAGCATTAAGAGACATTTCAGCCACATAAATATCATCCTTTTTCAAAGATGGATGAACTCTACCAATAACCCCAATTTGCTTTCCATCAAGCATAATAGAAGCACTAATACCTGGATGTAAATCTGGTAAAGTATTTTTAAGGAAAGTATATCTATTTTTAAAACCTAAATAATCTAAAACATTTTCAACAATACCTTTGATTAAATAAAAATCAGTCTTAACAATACTACCATGCCACTCATTTAAAATATAATTACCACTCATTAAAATAGTAACTTTACTTTCCTCATTATAATCCTTATCATAAGTTTTACTTATTTCATAAAGCATAATATCTTTAACTTTTCTAGCCTTATTATAATCATAAACATTTAAAAGTGAAGGAATTAATGAAGTTCTTAAAACTGATTTATCAACACTAAGTGGATTTGGTAAAATCACATTTTCCCTATCATCATATTTAAATAACTTAGCCATATTTGGTGAAGTCAAAGTATAAGTCTTAGCCTCGTTAAGTCCCAAAGACCTAAGTCTTTTTGAAACCATCTTACGATACTTAACATCACCCTTATACTCACCTTTTTTAACAGGACAAACAGGTAAAGTAGAAACCAAATTATGGTAACCATATAAACGTCCAACTTCTTCAGCAATATCATTAACATTATTATCAATATCTAGTCTCCTAGTTGGAATAGTTACTGTAAACAATCCATCCTTATACTCAAATGGAAAATCTAATCTATCAAGTTCCTTTTTAACATCATCTTCAGAAATAGTAATTCCAAGTAAAGAATTAATTTCACAAGCTTTAAAAGTTGTTACCTTCAAAGACTTATCTACCTTATCATGTTTTACCATACCACTAAGTACCTTCGCACCAGCATATTTTGAAAGTAAAAAGCATGCTCTTTCAATAGCCTTTAAAGTATACTCATAACTAAGTCCCTTACCATATCTAATTGAAGCTTCACTTTTTAAATCTAAACTAGCCGCTGTATTTCTAATACTAACACTATCAAAAATAGCACTTTCAATTAAAATAGTTTTAGTCTCATCAGTAACCTCAGTATTTTCTCCACCCATAACACCAGCAATACATACAGGTTTTTCTCCATCAGTAATAACAATATCTGAAGCTTTTAAAACTCGATCAACACCATCTAAAGTTTTAATTTTTTCATTTTCCAAAGCTTCTCTAACAACAATCTTATCACCTAAAGAATCCTTATCAAAAAAGTGAAGAGGTTGTCCATACTCAAGCATGACATAATTTGAAATATCCACAACATTATTAATAGATCTCATTCCATAAGCATTTAATCTTCTTTTAATAAAATCTGGTGATGGTCCAATCTTAACATCAGTGACCATCTTCGCTAAATAATAAGGACATTTATCAGTATCAACTCTTAAATTAAAGTGATTACTAATATCATCAGAAATAACTTCAAAATCACTTTTAGGCAAAGTAACCTTTCTATTTAAAATAGAAGCAATTTCATAAGCAAACCCAATATGATAATAACAATCATTATTACGATGCTTATGAATATCAAGTTCATATAAAGTATCATCTAATTTCAAATACTCTAAAGGATCCTTACCAGTAGGCGCATCCATAGGAAGCACAGTTATACCCCTATTATAAGACTCTTCCGTTTTTTCTTCTAAACCAAGTTCAAATAAAGCACAAATCATTCCATTAGATTCAATACCTCTAATTTTACTTTTCTTAATTTCAAAATCACCTGGTAAAATAGCTCCTGGTAAAGCCACAATAACCTTAAGACCTTTTTTAACATTACTAGCCCCACAAACTATTTGTGTAACTTCACTACCAACATCTACCTTGCAAACATGTAAATGATCAGAATCAGGATGCATTTCGCACTCTAAAACTTGTCCAATAACTAAATTATTAATTTTATTAGAAATAACCTTTTCAACATTAATTCCTGCTTTAGTAATTTTAACTGCAAGGTCCTCTAAATCTTGGTCAGAAATATCTATATAATCTTTTACCCACTCTAAACTAATCATTATTAATCCTCCTTCCTATCAAAATTTTGTACTTCTCTTAAATCAGTCATATAAAAAGCACGTAAATCATCAATACCATATTTAATCATCGCAAGTCTCTCTGCTCCAAAACCAAAAGCAAATCCTTGCCATTTTTTAGGATCATATCCACAATTTTTTAAAACATTAGGATGCACCATTCCAGCACCAGATACAGTAATCCAACCAGTATTTTTACAAACACTGCATCCTTTACCCTTACAAACATGACAACTAATATCAGTTTCTACAGAAGGTTCAGTAAATGGATAATAACTTGGTCTAAATCTTGTCTTACAATCTTCGCCAAATAAATGCTTAGCAATAACATCAAAAGTTCCCTTTAAATCAGATAAACTAACATTTTTATCAATAAGTAACCCCTCAATTTGCATAAACTGATGAGAATGAGTCGCATCATCATCATCTCTTCTATAAGTTTTACCAGGACAAATCATTCTAATAGGTTTCTCACCCTTACCTTCAAGCATCGTCCTAACTTGAACCGGTGAAGTTTGACTACGTAATAATAACTCCTCACCCTCAACATAGAAAGTATCTTGAGCATCTCTAGCAGGATGTCCCTTAGGTAAATTAAGCATTTCAAAATTATATTCATCCTTTTCAATCTCTGGCCCATCAACAACATCATAACCCATTGACATTAAAAGCTCTTCTACTTCCTCAACTATCTTTTCAACAATATTAGGAGATCCCATTGGCACTTTTGTACTTGGTAAAGTAATATCAATACTTTCACTTTCCAATTTTTTATTTAAAATTAAAGTAGCTATCTCCTCTTTTTTAGACTCTATCAAATTAGTAGCCTCTACCTTAATTTTATTTAAATTTGCTCCAAAAGTCTTCTTTTCCTCTACTGGTAAATCTTTAATCTTTGAAGATAGTAATGTTATATTACCTTTTTTCCCTAAATATTTTGTCTTAACCTCACTAAGTTCGTGTTCAGTATTTACTTTGCTTAAATCATCCTTTAGCTCTTTTAAAATATCTTCCATCATTATTCCTCCTAAAAATTAAAAAATCACATCCTAATATAAGGACGTGATTTACGTGGTACCACCTTAATTTATAAGTTAAAACTTATCTCAAAACTATAACGCGTTACCGATATATTTGAATATATAACTCCTAAGACGAATTCATAAAAGATTATCACCAGTTTCCACCAACCACTAGCTCTCTATAAATAATTACTTTTATTACTACTTCTTAATCAACGTTTTTAAAATACAAACCAATTATAACATATTTTATATAATTTTCAAACAAAAAACTAACATTAAAGTTAGTAGCTTTTTGAATTTTTCAAAGTATTACTGTTAGCCATAGCTAAAGTTTCCTTTAAAGCAATTGAATCTCCAGATATTTGGATAAGTCCATTACTAATAGTTTCAGGCTCAGTAAAAAACAACTCCATATTTTCTAAAGCCTGTTTAGAATACTTTGTTACATACATCTCTTGTAATTTAAATAAATCCTCTGATACATAACTGTTCTTCTTTTTTTCATAACTTTCGTTCATTGCACTTAGAATATCCATATTACTTTTCCTCCGCTTCAATCATTGCCCTTAATACTCTTGCTGAGTCATTAGCAAAATATGCCGTAAATAAAGTGTCTTCACCAATAACCTTACTAATTAAATTAGTCATAATAACCTCATCGACATAAAAACTGTCTTCAATGTCACCAACCAAATAATTAGTTAAAATTTCAGTATAACCTTCATTTAACGCGACTAAAGTGTTGTCAGGATTATTAAATCCATAGTAATTATCCTTTGCCGTTATAATGCCAAGTAAACAATGCATAAGCCAATGCTTCGCATCACATTGTTCAAATCTTCCTAAATTAATAACAATTTCGTTATTATAAGGATTATATTGACATGGTAACTTTGCCACATACATACTTTCACGGCGAATTTTCAAGGTTTTAAGTCTTTCTTTTAAAGTTTCTAAACTTACATTCTTAAAATTACTACTAAAAATAGTAATAAGTTCTAATAAGTTATCTGCTACTTCTTTAGTCACATTTTCATTTGCTTCCAAAGTGACTTTCATATCTTCAACCATAACTAACTCACCTGATGGTATTATATCATAATAAAAAAAAGTTGTATATATTTTTTTGACCATTTTTTTACATTAGTTAGACAAAAATCTACCTTACACAAATTTCTAAAAAGCGTTTTAGCCTTATAATATAATTGATTAATAACCAAAAAAATTCATATAATAAAAAAGGTGATTAATAATGAAAAAAACTTTTTTACCAGTAATTTTAGGAACCGACTCCAATGCCTATGGACTAGCTAGATCATTTCATGACAAATATGGTGTAAAGTCATTAGCTATTGGAACTTTTGCTTTAAAAGAAACAAAAAACAGTAAAATAGTTGACGTTAAAATAATTCCCAATTTTAAAGAAGATAAAATATTTTTAAAAAACATGTTAGAAGTTGGAAAACAATATAAAGAAAAATACGATCACCTAATCTTACTTTCTTGTGCCGAGTGGTATACTAACCTTATCGTTAATCATAAAAAAGAACTAGAAAAATATTTCAAACTACCATTTATGGATAAAGATTTAAAAGATCAATTAGAAGATAAAGAGAAATTTTATCAAATATGTGAAAAATACAACTTAGACTATCCAAAAACATATATCGTTACTAAAAAAAATAAAAATAACATTAACCTGCCTTTTAACTTCCCTGTTGCCCTAAAACCATCTAATAGTACTCTTTATTCAAAAGCAAATTTTAAAGGCAAAGAAAAATGCTATAAAATAAAAAATCAAGAAGAATTAGAAAAAGTAATAAATAATATTTATTCTTCATCATATAAAGAAAATATAATTGTTCAAGATTTTATTCCTGGTGACGATGATACAATGTATGTTTTAAACTGTTATTCAAACAAACAAGGAAAAGTAAAAATGATGTGTCTAGGAAGATGCATACTAGAAGAACATACTCCATATGGAATTGGCAATTATAAAGCCATAATTTCCATGGGAAATGCAGAAATATATGAAACAATAAAAGTTTTTTTAGAAAAAATAAAATATGTTGGTTTTTCAAATTTTGATTTCAAATATGACTATCGTGACAAAAAACTTAAATTATTTGAAATAAATATAAGACAAGGTAGAAGTAGTTACTTTACCACCGCAGCTGGTCTTAATATGGCAAAATACTTAGTAGATGATTTAATTTTAAACAAAGATAATGTTACACAATATTGTTATAACTCTCACCTTTGGTTACATACTCCAAAACGAATAATAAAAAAATATGTAAACAATAAAGAATGTTTAAAAGAAGCTCTAAAGCTTATTAAAAAGAAAAAATATTCATATACTTTAAAAAACCCCAAAGACAGAAAATTATTAAGAATGTTTTGGATAAATAGAATATATCACAAAGACTTTAAAACCTTTAAACTCTATCCAAAAGAAACCGGTGATAACAATGGATTATAAATTAGGAATTGTTGGTGGATTAGGACCTTTAGCGACTGTTTACTTTTATGAATTACTAACAACAAAAACAAAAGTTTCTAAAGATCAAGATCACCTAGATATAATAATATTAAGTCATCCATCTACTCCAGATCGCACTGAATATATTTTAAATAATAATAACCCAAATCCTTATAACAACCTTTTAAATGATTGCAAAACACTAAAAAATCTTGGATGTAAATTAATATCTATTCCATGTAATACAGCTAGTTATTTTACCGAAAGCCTTCAAAAACAAATAAATATACCAATTAGTAACATAGTAACAAATACCGTTAATTATTTAAAAAGAAATAATTATAAAAATGCTGTATTAATGGCTACAACTGGGACAATAAAATCTAAATTATACCAAAACGCTTTAGAAAGAGAAAATATAAAATGTATATTTCCTAGTCAAGACAAAGTAATGAAAATAATTTATGAATATATAAAAAAAGGTAAAAAAGTGCCTCTAGATCTTTTAAAAGATGCCTTAAAAAATACTCATGCTGAATGTGTAATTTTAGGATGCACTGAGCTATCAATTTTAAAAAAGCAATTCGATCTAAGTGATAAATTTATAGATCCATTAGAAATAGAAACCGAAATAATTTTAAATTATTTTAACAAAGAAAGGAAGTGAAATATGTGTGGCTTTGTAGGATACATTAACAAAAAAGACAAAAAATATATAAAAGCAATGAATGATGCCATTATCCATCGTGGACCAGATGATGAATCGTATTATAAAGATGAAAATATTGCCATGGGATTTAGACGCCTTAGCATCATTGATATTGAAGGTGGAAGGCAACCAATAACTAACGAAAATGATAACTTAATAATTACCTTTAATGGTGAAATATATAATTTCAAAGACATAAAAAAAGATTTAATAAAAAAAGGACACATTTTTAAAACAAAAACAGATACCGAAGTAATTCTCCATGGCTATGAAGAATATAAAGAAAAAATATTAGATAAATTACGTGGTATGTTTGCTTTCGCAATTTGGGATAAAAAAAATAAAAAATTATTCGCAGCTCGCGATCACTTTGGACAAAAACCATTTTATTATACTAATATGAATGGAACATTTATGTACTCATCTGAAATAAAAAGTTTCCTTCATCATCCCGACTTTAAAAAAGAAATAAATAAAAAATCTTTAAAATCATACTTAACATTCCAAACATCAGTTTTTGAAGAAACGTTTTTCAAAGGTGTATTTAAATTAAATCCTGGTCATTACTTAATCTATAATCAAGAAAAAAACAAATTAACCATTCATAAATATTATGAAATAAAATTCAATGAAAAAAAAGAAAACATAAATAAATTAACAAAAAAAATAGATGACACAATTACCTCATCAATCGATGCACACCTAATTAGTGATGTAGAAATAGGTTCTTATCTATCAGGAGGAATTGATTCATCATATGTAGTTTCATATTTAAAACCAGACAAAACCTTTTCCGTAGGCTTTAACTACGATGGATTTAACGAAGTGCCACAAGCAAAAGAACTATCAGATTTACTTAAAATAGAAAACAAAAATGAAATAATTAATTCTGATGACTTTTTTAACAGTATCGGTAAAGTACAATACTATTCAGACGAACCAAACGCCAACCTATCTGCTGTACCTCTTTACTTTTTATCAGCTTTAGCTAGTAAAGATGTAAAAGTTGTTTTATCAGGTGAAGGTGCCGATGAACTATTTGGTGGATATTTAGAATACAAAGAAGATGATTTATTGCTTAAATATCGTAAACTTCCTAAATTTATTAGAAAAGCTCTTAAAAACTTAGTAAAGCTAATGCCAAGTTTTCATGGGAAAAACTTTATAACAAAAGGTGGTAGCAATGTAGAAGATTACTACATTGGACAGGCATTTGTCTTTGATAACAAAGAAGCAAACGATATCTTAACAGACAAATATAAAACAAATATCAATTATCAAGATATCACTAAACCATACTTTGATAAAGTAAAAAATAAAGATGATGTTACTAAAAAACAATATCTAGATATGCATTTTTGGTTACCAAATGATATCTTATTAAAAGCCGATAAAATGAGTATGGCAAATTCCCTAGAACTTAGAGTTCCAATATTAGACAAAGAAGTATTTTCCCTAGCTAGTACCATACCAACAGAATATAAAATAACCAATAATACAACAAAATATATATTAAGAAAAGCCGCATCCACTCGAATACCACAAGCTTGGTATAAAAGAAGAAAAAAAGGATTTCCCGTTCCTATTAAACAATGGTTTACCCAAGATAAATACTATAATATAGTAAAAGAAATGTTTAATAAAAATTTTACCAAAGAATTTTTCAATATAAACAAAATAAATAAATTATTAGATGATCATTATAATGGTAAAAAAAATAACTGTCGTAAAATATGGAATATATATGTATTCCTAGTTTGGTATCAAACATTCTTTGTTGATTTTAAA
>CANATJ010000039.1 GCA_947364595.1 uncultured Bacillota bacterium
AGCTTAGCTCTCCTTTGTGTTATTAGCTAAGCAAATACACAAAAGAAAGGTGGTGCGACTTATGTTAGCTGATATTGTAACAAGTGCAATGCTACAAGGAGTACTAAACGAGATAACATCTCTATTACCAATAATCATACCAGTAACTATAAGCTTCATTGCTATTAGAAAAGGTATAAGCTTCCTAATTGGTACTTTAAGGGGTGCTTAGTACATAAGAGAAGAATATATCCTGACGTATTCTTCTCTTTTATTTTACAAAAATATAATACAATATATAAATTTAAAACATTTTTGCGTAGGAATTAAAAGGTAGCAAAAATGTTGGTATTTCCGCAGGAAATATAAATTTATATGTTGTAAATTTCCTAATGCTCCCTGGGAATACAAAATAATAAAAAAAGGAGTTAAAAAAAATGCAAAATGAAAATTTAAACGAAAATGAAATAGACATAGAAAATATAGAGCAAATTACTTATGTAGGAACAGAAACAAATACAACTGACCCAGTTACATTAGAAACAATACATCAAGATTTAGGTGTTATTTGTACCTTTCTAGTAATTGCTGCAGTACTTATATTTATGTCTATGTTATATAAATTATTTAAAATATTTTTTTAGAAAGGAGATTAAAGAATGGCTAAAAAATTATTATATACTTTAATTTTTTTTGTATGTATTTTAGCAAGCTTTTTGATAACAGATAAAGTTTTTGCTTATACAGAAATACCAGTTACTATAAAGGGAACAACTGAGAATATAATTATTCCAGATTGTACTATTACACAAAAATATAATTACTTTTTGTGTTTATCTTCTTTTGATAATTCTAATGGCACTATATCTGTAAATTGTGATTTTGTTGTTTCCACTTCTGATTTAGTTTATATTGATGTTGATACTAGTGATAATGTCGTCTTTCGTTGTCCTAATGGTGTTGTTTATAGTGCTAGTTTTAGAAGTGCTGTAACTAGTGTTAGTAAAGTTTTTAATACTATTCAATCTAAAGTGAATGATTTTTTTGATAGTTTTACTGAAGATGACCTTTTGAATTCTTCTTTGAATTCTTTTAGTATTTCAAAAAAATTTACTAATACTAGTGTTGCTAATATTACTAATACAATAATAAAAGACGAAGAAGGCAATGTGGTTTTTCCCCAAGCCCCACAGGAGGGGGCGACGATAGCGGGACTAATGACATCGATAGACTTCTCAATGGTACTAGCGGAAGTATTAAAGATGTTACCGATAATCTTAATAGTTCTGATTGGTCTAATAGCTTTGATGAAAGCGATAAAACTTCTATATTCGATTTTCCGAAACGCATAGGAAATGCGTTTTCAAATATCTTTGGTATATTTGGATTTATTGACAATATTAAATCAGCTGTTGGAGAATATTATCATATGATTAATGGTCCTAAATCAGCTCCAAGCTTTGAAGTAACCTTTAATAACAAATATTTACAGGGTACTTATACTGTTGTTGATTTAAGTTGGTATGCTCCGTATAAAAAATATGGCGATGATGTAATATGTATGTTTTCCTATTTAGGGTTTGTTTGGTTCTGTTTTAAACACGCAACTTCTATAATAAGTGGAGCTGCTGCAGATTATAAAGTATATCAGGACGGACAACCTATAAATTATGATACAACTGGAAAACGGAAAGGATTGATAGAATATGATAGAAACAATATTTAGAATTGCAGTTATATTTATAATTGTTGCTTTTATTATTGCAGTATTAGGAAGTACAAGTTTAAATTATAATATTGGTATTTCTGATTACAAAGTATTATTTACTAGTTTTTTATTTTGTATAGCTTATTTAGTCCCTATTGATAGATTACTTCCTATTTTTGCTATTGTTGTTGGTTATACAGTATTAAAAATATCAATTGCAATAATTAAAAACTTCTGGGACATTTTACCAATACGTGGATAGAAAGGACAAAGTTTATGAAGATATTTTTTGAGATAATGTGGGCATTATTAAGTTGGTTAAAATATCCAATTATGTTAGTAGTTGCTCTGGTAGTTTTGTTTTTTACATTAGTATATATAAATGTATTTATTGGACTTTTACAGGGTAAACGATTTAAAAAAGGGCAGCATAATAAAGTAAAGAAACGTTCGGTATTTAGAAGATTATTTATAGATTTACCAAAAAGAGTAAGTTTGGATATGTTCGATAGGGATCCGGAAACATTTAGATATAAAGGTATGATTATATTTGAAGGTCGTCAAGGCGAAGGAAAATCAATTGCAATGTGTCATTTTGCGATGACAATGCAGCAAGAATACCCAAAGGCTAAATGTATAAGTAATTTGGCCTATGAATACGAAAATGACGTGTTGAATACTTGGAGAAAGTTAATAGACTATGAAAATGGTAAATTTGGTGTAATTGCTATTTTGGACGAAACACAAAATTGGTTTAGTAGTAATCAATCAAAAAACTTTCCACCTGAAATGCTGGAAGTAATAACACAAAATAGAAAAAACCGTCGAATAATTCTAGGAACAGCTCAAAATTTCTATCTATTGGCTAAGGCTATACGTTCACAGGCAACCGAAGTACGTCGTTGTACGACGTTACTCGGTGCCTTGACAATAGTAAGGAAATATTATCCTGTCCTAGATAGCGACGGAAACGTAAGAGATTGGAAGTATAGAGGAATTTATTTTTTTGTACATAATAAGAAATTACGTGAGTGTTATGACACATATAAAGTAATAAAATCATTACGAGAAAGTGGTTTCCAAGAACGTACACCTGATATATCTTCTAATACTACTATAATATTTGCAGATAAAAAGAAAAAATAGAAATAAGTGAGGTTTTAATAATGCTATTAAGTAGATTTATTATAAAATTAATAAAATTTCGTTTAAAAGGTATTAAGTTTGTTAATTTTTATGTTAGTTTTGAGATTCCTCCAGTAGAAGTTTGTTCCTTCTTTGTTAGTGATAGAACTTTAACTGTTCAGAATTTTGTAAAATAAAAAGAAAAAATAGAAAGGGGAAATTTATTATGTTTGAAAATTTTGTTAAATTTTCGTTAATTGCTGCTATGTTTGGTTTACCATATTTTAATAGCCTTATGATAGTTTTTATTTATAAAGAAATTTATAAACTAAATTTGAAAGAGAATAATAAAAAGGAGGAAATAAATAAATGAGTGAAACGTTATTTATAATTATAATATCTCTTTATGGAATTAATCTTTATATGTTAGAAAAAAGAATTTCAAAGTTAGAAAATAAATTAGTAAAAAATAACCTATGTGGTCCAAGGTGCACCAACAATTTACATAAAGAAAAACATTGAAAATTTGTGGAGGGTTCTTAGTAACACCCTCCCGTTGTCCCAATATTGGGAATAATTTTACAAAAAGGGGTAAAAAAATGATAGATACTGTAAAAATTTATGCCGAAATCGATGAAGAAATTTACAATAAAATATATAGTATGTCTATTGTTAAAACTTCCTATGATAATGAAACTGGAGAATTGTTTTATAATATTACTACTGGAGCTTTAGAAGGTAGTTATGATAATCGATTAAGTGTTAGAGTTGATTGTGGTGTCAAATATGGATTTGTTAATAAAGGATATTGTATAGAAATAGAAGGTTCTTTACACAAGTATTTAAAAGGATACAATGCATTTGACGGTTTATATGATATAAATTATGTATGTAAAAGTATGATAGATATTGCAGCAAAACGTTATAATGTGTCTCTTCCCTCTTATGAAAATTGGTTTTTACAAAGATGTGACATAGCTGTATGTTATGATTTAATAAACCAAGTGAATGTACAAGATTATATTAATTCTTTAAATTCTTGTAAATATCCTTTACGAAAACCAAAATTTTTTTATAATGAAAGTTTGTATTTGTCCGGCACAACTACAACATTAAAAATTTATAATAAGTTATTAGAATTTAAAAAACACGATATGAATAAATTGGCTAAAAATAATTTTGATGTATTTAGTCTAATTGATAAAATAAAAGGCTTTGTAAGGTTTGAATGTGAAATAAAGAAAAAGGCTTTAGTTAAAATATATAAAGAAAAACATATAAAATTTATTAATGTTAAATATGAAGATTTAAAAAAAGTATGGAGTGATGAGTTTATGAAAATTGTAAAAATGATTAGAAGTGATTTAGAAATTGTTAGAGAAAGAGACGATGTATTCGAAAGATTAAATAAATTATATAAACCTTGTAAAGCTAGCCGATTATATTCTTTTTATTGTTCTTTAATATTAGAAGGGCAAAATGTTGTATTTAAAAAGTTTTCTAGTTCTAGTTATTATAGGAATATTGCTGATTTGAAATATGCTAGAGTTGATTTTTCACAAAATCAAAAATATGTAGAAGCTGAAAAAGATATGTTTTATTTTAATCCATTTGAATGGAAAGAAGTAGTATGAAATTAAGTAAAGCATTAGAAGAGTTTTTGGAATTACAAATTATTAAAGGTAATAGTATTGAAACTTATAATACATATAAAAAAAGAATTGGCTATTTTATCTCTTTTTGTGAAGATATTTCCCTTATTCTTATCATAAAATCATCTCCTAATATAATTATAAAATATTCCTAAAACGTGTATTGACAAATACACGTAATGCGTGTATAATACATTCAGATACACGTTATAAGTGTATTGAATATTGCAATCATACCAACGAAACTTTCCCCTGTTTTGTTGGTTTAAGGGGAAAGAAGGGAAAAATTATGGAATTAACTAACGAAGAAAAAGAACTTATTGAATTCTCTTTGGAATTATCCGTACAAAGTATAAACAAAGTTCCAGCAAGAGTACTGAAACGAAAAAATGCAAACAAAGTATTACTAACAACAAAGTTAAATCAACTATTATCAAAATTTAAGGAAAATAAAAATGTTTTATAGGATTAATATACAATTAGAGAAGTTTGTAAGATATTTAATAAACAAATATAAGCAAGAAAAGAAGGACGAAGAATATTTTAAAAAGTTATTAGAATTTAGAGAAATAAAAGAAAAAGAAAGGAAAAGTGAGAAAAATGCAATGTAAAGGAAAATTTAAGTATAAAGGATTAACAAAAAGAGACGGTGGACAATTTCAAAATCAAAATGGAGATGTAATCAAATATCCTGAATGTTATGTTTTGAAAGCAGACGAACAAACAGAAGAAGGAATATTTGAAAGACAATTTAAAATGCCAATAGATAGTATATTAGTAAGTGACTTGGCACAATTTGAATTATATGACGACATCACAATAGACTTTGACGTGAAAATGTATGGTAACAGAATTACAGTTATTCCAGTAGCTGTCGAATAGGCAGTTGCTAGATATATACAAAAGACAAAGCTTAGCTCTCCTTTGTGTTATTAGCTAAGCAAATACACAAAAGAAAGGTGGTGTTCGTTATAGGTGAAGGTGCAGCAGCAGCTACAACAGTACTATCAAAGATAGTAACTGGAACAATGTTGCAAGGTGTATTGGCAGAGATAACATCTCTATTACCAATCGTAATACCTGTAATCATAAGCTTTATAGCAATACGTAAAGGTATAAGTTTCTTAATTGGAACTTTACGTGGAGCATAGAGCTACACTAATAAAAATACAAAAGAAAGGTGGTGCGACTTATGTTAGCTGATATTGTAACAAGTGCAATGCTACAAGGAGTACTAAACGAGATAACATCTCTATTACCAATAATCATACCAGTAACTATAAGCTTCATTGCTATTAGAAAAGGTATAAGCTTCCTAATTGGTACTTTAAGGGGTGCTTAGTACATAAGAGAAGAATATATCCTGACGTATTCTTCTCTTTTATTTTACAAAAATATAATACAATATATAAATTTAAAACATTTTTGCGTAGGAATTAAAAGGTAGCAAAAATGTTGGTATTTCCGCAGGAAATATAAATTTATATGTTGTAAATTTCCTAATGCTCCCTGGGAATACAAAATAATAAAAAAAGGAGTTAAAAAAAATGCAAAATGAAAATTTAAACGAAAATGAAATAGACATAGAAAATATAGAGCAAATTACTTATGTAGGAACAGAAACAAATACAACTGACCCAGTTACATTAGAAACAATACATCAAGATTTAGGTGTTATTTGTACCTTTCTAGTAATTGCTGCAGTACTTATATTTATGTCTATGTTATATAAATTATTTAAAATATTTTTTTAGAAAGGAGATTAAAGAATGGCTAAAAAATTATTATATACTTTAATTTTTTTTGTATGTATTTTAGCAAGCTTTTTGATAACAGATAAAGTTTTTGCTTATACAGAAATACCAGTTACTATAAAGGGAACAACTGAGAATATAATTATTCCAGATTGTACTATTACACAAAAATATAATTACTTTTTGTGTTTATCTTCTTTTGATAATTCTAATGGCACTATATCTGTAAATTGTGATTTTGTTGTTTCCACTTCTGATTTAGTTTATATTGATGTTGATACTAGTGATAATGTCGTCTTTCGTTGTCCTAATGGTGTTGTTTATAGTGCTAGTTTTAGAAGTGCTGTAACTAGTGTTAGTAAAGTTTTTAATACTATTCAATCTAAAGTGAATGATTTTTTTGATAGTTTTACTGAAGATGACCTTTTGAATTCTTCTTTGAATTCTTTTAGTATTTCAAAAAAATTTACTAATACTAGTGTTGCTAATATTACTAATACAATAATAAAAGACGAAGAAGGCAATGTGGTTTTTCCCCAAGCCCCACAGGAGGGGGCGACGATAGCGGGACTAATGACATCGATAGACTTCTCAATGGTACTAGCGGAAGTATTAAAGATGTTACCGATAATCTTAATAGTTCTGATTGGTCTAATAGCTTTGATGAAAGCGATAAAACTTCTATATTCGATTTTCCGAAACGCATAGGAAATGCGTTTTCAAATATCTTTGGTATATTTGGATTTATTGACAATATTAAATCAGCTGTTGGAGAATATTATCATATGATTAATGGTCCTAAATCAGCTCCAAGCTTTGAAGTAACCTTTAATAACAAATATTTACAGGGTACTTATACTGTTGTTGATTTAAGTTGGTATGCTCCGTATAAAAAATATGGCGATGATGTAATATGTATGTTTTCCTATTTAGGGTTTGTTTGGTTCTGTTTTAAACACGCAACTTCTATAATAAGTGGAGCTGCTGCAGATTATAAAGTATATCAGGACGGACAACCTATAAATTATGATACAACTGGAAAACGGAAAGGATTGATAGAATATGATAGAAACAATATTTAGAATTGCAGTTATATTTATAATTGTTGCTTTTATTATTGCAGTATTAGGAAGTACAAGTTTAAATTATAATATTGGTATTTCTGATTACAAAGTATTATTTACTAGTTTTTTATTTTGTATAGCTTATTTAGTCCCTATTGATAGATTACTTCCTATTTTTGCTATTGTTGTTGGTTATACAGTATTAAAAATATCAATTGCAATAATTAAAAACTTCTGGGACATTTTACCAATACGTGGATAGAAAGGACAAAGTTTATGAAGATATTTTTTGAGATAATGTGGGCATTATTAAGTTGGTTAAAATATCCAATTATGTTAGTAGTTGCTCTGGTAGTTTTGTTTTTTACATTAGTATATATAAATGTATTTATTGGACTTTTACAGGGTAAACGATTTAAAAAAGGGCAGCATAATAAAGTAAAGAAACGTTCGGTATTTAGAAGATTATTTATAGATTTACCAAAAAGAGTAAGTTTGGATATGTTCGATAGGGATCCGGAAACATTTAGATATAAAGGTATGATTATATTTGAAGGTCGTCAAGGCGAAGGAAAATCAATTGCAATGTGTCATTTTGCGATGACAATGCAGCAAGAATACCCAAAGGCTAAATGTATAAGTAATTTGGCCTATGAATACGAAAATGACGTGTTGAATACTTGGAGAAAGTTAATAGACTATGAAAATGGTAAATTTGGTGTAATTGCTATTTTGGACGAAACACAAAATTGGTTTAGTAGTAATCAATCAAAAAACTTTCCACCTGAAATGCTGGAAGTAATAACACAAAATAGAAAAAACCGTCGAATAATTCTAGGAACAGCTCAAAATTTCTATCTATTGGCTAAGGCTATACGTTCACAGGCAACCGAAGTACGTCGTTGTACGACGTTACTCGGTGCCTTGACAATAGTAAGGAAATATTATCCTGTCCTAGATAGCGACGGAAACGTAAGAGATTGGAAGTATAGAGGAATTTATTTTTTTGTACATAATAAGAAATTACGTGAGTGTTATGACACATATAAAGTAATAAAATCATTACGAGAAAGTGGTTTCCAAGAACGTACACCTGATATATCTTCTAATACTACTATAATATTTGCAGATAAAAAGAAAAAATAGAAATAAGTGAGGTTTTAATAATGCTATTAAGTAGATTTATTATAAAATTAATAAAATTTCGTTTAAAAGGTATTAAGTTTGTTAATTT
>CANATJ010000040.1 GCA_947364595.1 uncultured Bacillota bacterium
TGGTAGCTCGTCGGGCTCATAACCCGAAGGTCGTTGGTTCAAATCCAGCTCCCGCAACCATTTGGTCCCGTAGTGTAGCGGTTATCACGTCTGCCTGTCACGCAGAAGATCGCGAGTTCGATTCTCGTCGGGACCGCCATTTATGGTTTCGTAGCTCAGTCGGTAGAGCAGAGGACTGAAAATCCTCGTGTCGGCAGTTCGATTCTGTCCGAAACCACCATCGTAAATATGAAATTCTTGTCGTATACAAGAATTTTTAATTTTAAAACAGACCTACCCAAAGTATGATTAGTTTCATACTTTTTTATTTACAAAAATAAAATTAAAAGAGGAGGGATAATGTGAGTATAATACCAAATGTCCCTCCCAAAGTATTTAATATTGTATAAAATATAAATTTACCAATATTTTTTAGATAATTTATCATTTAGATTTTTACCTTTATATCTAGGTATGTAAAAATGATTATTTTCTTTATGCTGTGCCTTCCAATATACTAAATCACTAAATTTATTTGCATAAATTGGATTTTTAGCAAATGGATTAATAAATAAAAATGTATTATCCTTTGTGTAATGCTCATCTAATTTAGCAGTAGAAAAAATAATTCCACTTACACAGTCATAATTAGTATCACAAAAAATATTACAGTTAATTTCTTTGTTGTTATGGTTATATATGACATTATTGTGCGAATATCCATATTCTTCTACTTTATTAGTTTTTTTATTTATATGCATGTTTTCATGACCAACGCCAAATAAAATTTTATTTAATACAAAACCAAATTTTCCAGGAAACATAGCAAATTTCAAATTTCCTAGTCCTAAGAAAATAATGTATGGATTTTTATTGCTAGATATACTGCCATTGTTTAAGTGATTATGATAAAATATTAATTTATCTTTTATTGAACTAGTTAGTCTAGTTAAAATAATGTTTTCCTTTTTATTATAATCAAAAAAATCGCTTCCATGAAATTGATTTAATCCATTAGTTTCTTCCTGACCTGATGAACTACATACACATTCTATCTCATAATTATCATATATTTTAAAATCGCATCCAGCTTTATGTGAGTGATCTTGTGCAATTCTTAAATTTTCATATTTTTGCAAAAATTCTAAACTTCTAATTTCATGAGAAAGATTATAATATTTGTTGTTTATAGTATTTGTTTTTTTCATTTCTTCATAAATTTTTATAAGTTCATTTTTACGATAATTTTTCTCTTTTTCATTCATTTTGCTTTTATCTAAAATATCTAATAGCATTTTTGTACTGTCTTTAAATAAGGATTTATTAATAATATCCCTCCTTCAATGTGATTTTATCATATGATTAAAAAAAAAATCAATGTTTTATACATCTTGTTAAGAATATTTTAAACTTTTATAAGTTAAAGGTAAAAAATATGAATGATTTCATACTTTTTTATTTATAAAAATAAAATTAAAAGAGGAGGGATAATATGAGCATAATACCAAATGTCCCTCCCAAAGTATTTAGTTTTAGTGCTGTAGCCGTTGGTTACTTATTAATAGATGACTTAACCGCTAATGAACAAAATGCCTTAGGCAACTGGTTAATGTTAGTTGCCCAAGTATTAAGTACAAATGCTTATTATAAACAAGTTCAAGCAGAAAGAAGTGGGCAAACCCAAAGTGTACCTAATAATAGTAATAATCAAAGCACTAACAGTAAAGATGAAACTATTATAATGATGCAAAAGATGATAAATGCTTTAAATCAAGAAGTAGAAAATATAAAAAAACAACTTTAAAAATAAGTAAAAATAGACGATTTTAAATAATAATTCGTCTATTTTTAATACATTAAAGTTTATACTAAAATTAATATATAAAATAATTATTTATAACAATAGTGTTAATTCAAATTTATAAATCAAATAATATTTATTGCATTTTCAACTATAAGTGATATAATTATATTGAGATGAGCAGTATTAATCTTATTTTTAGATTATTACTGCTTTTTTAAATATACACTATAATTTAAACAAAAAATGCTGCACCACGCAGCGACTTAATTAAATAAGTATTTAGAGTTAAACTTTTATTTTAACTCACTATGTCATTTTAAATGGTAATTCATCTTAAAGTTGTTAAAAAGTCAATCAACATTAAGACAATAAAATAATAACATAAAATTATGTGTATGTCAATAATAGGAGGTATGTTTTACGTGGACAGTCAAAAAAGAAAATATAGTATAGGATTAGATATAGGGACAGCATCAGTTGGATATGCTGTCATTTATAACGATAATTTTAAAATTGCTAGAAAAAAAAGTAAAAAAGTGTGGGGAGTTAGACTTTTTGATGAAGCACAAACTGCACAAGCAACAAGAAATTTTAGAAGTACTAGACGTAGATATAATAGAAGAAGAGAAAGAATAAAATTATTACAAGATATTTTTAGAAATGAAATTAATAAAGTTGATAATCAATTTTATCAAAAATTAAACGAAAGTTTTTATAATGAAAAAGATAATGTTAATAAAAAAATAAAAATCACTGATCAAGAAAAAAATTTAATAAAAAAATTTCATGAAGAATATAAAACAATTTATCATTTGCGCAGCAAATTAATAAATGATCCAACACAAAAAGATATTAGATTAGTATATTTAGCAATTCATCATATAATTAAATATAGAGGAAATTTTCTTTATGATAATGATAATTTTGATGTTGAGAACTTAGACATAAAAGGCAAACTAGAAGAGACATTTGAAAATCTAATAATTGTGGCCGAAAACTTAGGAATTAATGAAGATAATATTTCAAGTTTAAATTATGATTTAATAGAAAAATCTTTATTGAATGAATCCAAGTCAGACAAGCAAAAAATGTTAAAGGAAAATTTAAAAGTTCTTGAAAATAAAAATTTCATAAATGAATATGTAAAACTTATGATTGGTAACAAAGCAAACTTAATTAAAATGTTTTCCTTAGATTCATTGGACAAGTTATCTATTAGTTTTAAAGGTAGTGATTACGATGATAAGTTTGATGAAATAAATAAAATTCTCCAAGAAAAAATGGAAGTTTTAGACTTGATGAAACAAGTATATAATATAGTGTTTTTAAAATCTCTTTTTAAAGGAGAAAAAACAACAAATATTTCCGATTTAATGGTAAAAAAATTTAAGAAACATGAAGAAGATCTAAAGTTTTTAAAACAAATATTAAAAGAAAATAGAAAAGAATATAATAAAATATTTAGAACAAAGGGAAAATATATATGTGAATATGATAAATATATTCATAATAAAACAACATATAAAGAATTTATATCAGTAGTAAAAAAATGCATTGAAAATACTTTGCCAAATATAAGTGATCAAAAAAAGATTGACAGTTTTTTTAATATTAAACTTCCTAAAATGAATGAAGATAAGTTTATGCCTAGAATAACAGATTCAGATAATGGTAAATATCCATATCAGTTAAACAAAAAAGAACTTATTTCTATTATAGAAAACCAAGGAAAATATTATCCATTTTTATTAGATAAAATTGGTGATGATTATAAAATATTAAAACTTTTAACTTTTAGAATTCCGTATTATGTTGGACCTTTAAATAATACTACAAATAATGCTTCAAAAAGTAATCCAAACTCTTGGATGATTAGAAAAGTACAAGGCGTAAAAATAACACCTTATAATTTTGAAGATATTGTAGACTTAGATAGCTCCGCCGAGCAATTTATTACTAGAATGGTTTCAACTTGTACATATCTTTTAAATGAACCATCAATGCCAGCCCAATCAATTTTATATTCTAAATACAAAGTTTATAATGAACTTAAACAAATAAAAATTAATGATGAAAAACTATATCCAGATATGATTAACAAAATATATAAAGAATTGTTTTTAACTAAAAACGGTAATATTACAAATAGAGTTTTTGTTGATTATTTAAAAACATTAAATGATTATTCTATGTACGAAGATTTAACTGTAACAGGTTATTCTTCATTAAATAAATTTGCAAACAATATGCAGTCATATATTGATTTCTTTGGAAATGATGGTATTTTTACTAATACAAATTATACTATAGATAACGCTGAAGAAATAATTAATTGGATAACAATTTTTGAAGATAAGAAAATATTGGAAAGAAAAGTAAGACAAAATTATGATAATCTTACTGAAGAAGCTATTAAAAAAATACTTTCAAAAAGATATAAAGGGTGGAGTAGACTTTCTAAAAAATTATTAACTACTAAATATTATGTAGATAAGCAAACAGAAAATAAAAAATCAATTATGGATTTACTTGTTGAAACAAATAAAAATTTTATGCAAATAATAAATGATGACAAGTATAAATTTGATAAAATGATTGAACAATTTAATTTAGTAAAAGACACTACAAATCTAAATTATTCTGTTGTTGCTAATTTATCTACATCGCCCTCTATAAAAAAAGGTATATACCAATCGTTAAAAATAGTAAAAGAAATAGTTAAATATATGGGATACGAACCAGAAAATATTATGATTGAGATGGCTCGTCGAGATGAAAATAAAAATCGAATAGATAGTAGAAAAGAAAAACTTTTAAAAATGTATATAAAATCTAAATCTGAAATTGACAATTATAATAATTTAATTAAAGAATTAAAAAAAGAAGATGAAAAAAATTTTAATAAAGAAAAATTATATTTATATTTTCTTCAAGAAGGAAAGAGCCTTTATTCTGGAAAACCACTTGATATAAATTGTTTAGAAAATTATGAAATTGACCATATTCTTCCAAGAACACTAATTAAAGATGATTCAATTGAAAATAAGGCCTTAGTTTTAAAAGAAGAAAATCAAGAAAAGGCCGCTAGCTTTATTTTGCCTGAACAATTTAGAAATAATAAAAATTATTTATGGTGGGAAAAGTTAAAAAAGAACGAAATGATGACTGACAAAAAAATTAATAATCTGAAGAGACATAAATTTAGCGATAAAGATATTAACGGATTTATAAATAGGCAAATAGTCGAGACAAGACAAATTACCAAACATATAGCCAACATTTTACAAAATTATTACAAAAATACAAAAATAATATATTTAAAGGCCCAGCTTTCAACAGACTTTAGAAAAAAATTTGAAATATTTAAGTATAGAAATTTAAATGATTTACATCATGCCCATGATGCATATTTAGCTGCAGTATTAGGTTATTATAAAGAAAAATTCTTTAAAGAAGTAGATTATGAAGCTTTAAAAAAGGATAATTATGAATTTTATCAAACTGGCAGATATAAATATGACAAAAAATATGGATATTTAATTAATAATATTGATCCTAATATAGTTATATATGATAAAGAAACAGGGGACGTTTTAATAGACAACAACGAATTTATTAAAACTGTGGAAAACACTCTTTATAATTCAGATATTTTAGTTAGTAAAAAGACAGAAATAAACACAGGAGAATTTTATAATCAAACCATTTTAAAAAAATCAGACAAATTAATTTCATTAAAAAATAATTTGCCAGCAAAATTATATGGAGGATATAGTTCAATCAATCCAAGTTATGCAATTGTTATAAGTTATACAAAAAAAGGTAAGAAAATGACAAGAATGATAGGATTACCTATTTATATTGATAAACTAAATAATGAAAAAGTAAAAGAAAATTATATTAAGAAAAAGTTAGGGTTAGAGGAAGACGGCGCAATAGAGATAATTAAAGATAAAATACCGTTCAATGTTATTATTGATTGGGAAGGTAAAATTTGCTCCTTAACTGGTGCAACGGATAAAGTAGAAGTATGCAACGGGAAAGAATTTATAATTGATAAAAAACATTTAAGAGAATGGAAATATACCTTAAATAGAGTGTTAAATGGGATAAAAACAGAAAAATTATCAGAAGAAAATTATAATCAACAACTTTCTGATATAATAAGTTATATTTTGGATAAAATAGAGCATGAATATAAATTATATAATGATTCATTAGAGGAAATGAAAAGCATGTTTAGGGTAAATTCAATTAAAGATAAAGAAATTATAATTATACAAATATTAAGATTGTTAAAATTTAATAGTGAGACAGCAAATTTAAAGGATTTAGATGAAAAACTATCAAAAACATATGGCCGAAGAAAAGAAAAAAATATTTCACATGGCAAGCTAATATATAAATCAGTAACAGGATTATACGAGGATACATATGAGTTTTAGAACAGTAGTTATTAATAAGGCAACAAAGATAAGTTATAAAAATAAATTTTTAGTGGTAAAGCAAGAACTTGAAGAAAAATATATTCATTTATCGGAGATAGATACAGTTATAGTAGATTCTATTTCAGTTTCTATCTCCTCTTATCTTTTAAAAGAATTATCACAAAACAAAATAAATGTTTTATTTTGTGACGAAAAACATAATCCTTTTGGAGAACTTTATTCGTTCTATAATTGTCATAATACATCTAAAAAAATCATGCAACAAATTAAATGGAAGAAGGCAAGAAAAGATGAATTATGGCAAAAAATCGTAAAGAATAAGATTCTAAATCAAATGCTTTTATTACAGAAAATTAAAAGTTCATCATACGAATTACTGATGAGTTATATTGATGAAGTAACAATAGGAGATAAAACAAATAGAGAAGCTCATGCAGCCAAAGTATATTTCAATAAACTTTTTACAAAAAACTTTACCAGAAATAGTGACAATAAAATAAATGCAATGCTAAATTACGGTTATGCCATTTTACTATCTACATTTAATAAAGAAATATTGAGTAATGGATATATCACACAACTTGGTATAAATCACAAAAACGAATTTAATAATTTTAATTTATCATGTGATTTAATGGAGCCATTTAGAATAATAATTGATGAGTTTGTTTATCATAATAAAAAAAGAGAATTTGATACAAAATTTAAAATGGATTTAGTTAATTTATTTAATTCAAAATATAAATATAACAATAAATTATATACTGTTAAAGATATTATAAATTTATATGTAAAAAGTACTTTATTATCAATGGAAAAACAAACTGAATATAAGGATTTTATCTTTTATGAGGGATAGAGCAATGAGAACTATTATATTTTTTGATTTGCCAAATGTCTATTCAAAAGATAGAAGAAATTATAATCAATTTAGAAAATTTTTAATAAATGAAGGATTTTTAATGTTGCAAGAATCAGTATATTCTAAACTAACACTTAACTCCAATCAAACAAAATATTTGATGGAAAGAGTAAGAAAAAATGCTCCCCAAAAAGGCATAATTCAAATGTTATCAGTAACAGAAAAGCAATATGCCCAAATTGAATATGTTATAGGAAATTCTACATCTAAAATTATTGATGATGAAGAAAGGTTGATAATTTTATGAATTTAAGATTTAATTATCTAGATAATATTTTAAAAATTTCTGATGAAAGCGTCCATTGCTTAGAAATTGAAAATAGAGGATATTTTTACAGATGCATTAGTGATTTTGTAAAAATTAGTAATGGTGACGTCTTAGAAGACATTTATTGTTTTGATAATGAAAATCAAGAAATATCACTATCAAATAGAGTATCAACTATTTTTGATTATTTCAATTTTGAAACCATTTTTAAAAGATATACAGTTAATTTAAATAAATATATAATTAATAATAGCGATGATATTACAAAAGATAAATTGGCAAAAGACTATAAAAAAATAAAACTTAATATTATGAAGTATTTTTCTAAGTTAGATTTGCCAATTAGTATTAATGAAGAATTTAACTTTGACTTAATATTAAAATTATTAAAGCCTAAAATTGATTGCAATTATAGTTTATTAAATAATTTGTTAACATTAATTGAATTAGAAAAAATTTTTCAAGTAAATAAATTGTTAATATTTGTTAATTTAAAACAATTACTAAATAAAGAAGAACTTATTGAGTTATATAAATATTCATTATACAATAAAGTTAAAATTTTATTGATAGATGCCCAAAGTTATGGTCCCACCTTAGATTATGAGAAAAAAATCATTATAGATAGTAATTTAGATGAAATAATGATATAATTAAAACGACATTTGTTCTCATTTAAAAGTCACGGTTTTAAAACATTTGAGGTTTTAGAACTATGTCATTTTAAATGGTAATGAAACAT
>CANATJ010000041.1 GCA_947364595.1 uncultured Bacillota bacterium
TTTCCCTTTTTTAATGAAGTTTCCTTCACTAATTAGAATATACCATATTTGTTTTAATTATTCAATTATTTTTTATTTGTTTTAATATAAAATATTGGCAATCATAGGCACAATCTTCTTTAATATATTTTTCCACAGTATTAAAATCATTTATTTGGTTAAATTTTTTATTTGTTTTATCACAAAAACCTTTAAGTCTTAGTTTTCCATATGACCAATCACCTAATATGTAATCATATGGTTTAAAGTATTCTGTATATTTTTCTTTTACACTTTCTAAATCAAAAGCGTTTTTATAATCTTTAATTAATTCATAGTTTTCATCTTCAATTTGATATTTTTTCATTTTACCAGCTCTTTCTTTTTTTATTATACCACATTTATTTAACTGGCACCATTAATGATGGAGATGTACTGTTAAGCCCATTCATATAATAACTTGGAATACTTCCATTTATTAATTTCATGGCAATTGGTACTTTGGAATTTATATGGATTTTTCTGGTAAATACTGGCAAAAGAACTTGCTCTGTTATGTTTAAATTAACATAAACTTGAATTAGTGCATTATTTATTCCATAATTTTTTACTTCAGTAGATATACTACTTGTAACTTCTCCCATTAAACTTACTTTAACAGGAATTTTGGGTCCTAAGTTTGCAAAAAAGGGATTGCTAAGTAAGGCTCCACTACTTAATCTATAAACTATTCCTTTTTTTAAATCATTTCTATCATATTGTTTTAATATTACGTCGGCAAACTCTAATTCATCGATGTTTCCATCCTCAATGTTTTTCATATTAACTTGTATGCTTTTAGTGGCCTCTGTTAGATATGAGTTGACTATGGCTGTATTAAAATCAATTGATTTTATTTCTCCGTTACTGTCTGATTTTATTGTGAATAATTCTTGAGCTTTGGTTTTATTTGTAATATGGGTTTCTATTGCACTATTTATAACCATAGTGGATATTTTTTTGGCTTCGCTTGTTGCATAATTAAACATATATGGCGCTACGGCTTTATTTAGATATTTAAAGGCACTATAAAGTGATACTACTAAGGCTATTAGTAATATAACAATTAGGTTTATTTTACTTGTTTTAAAATGCCTTTTTAATTTTACTCTTTTCATACTATATAAATATATGTTTTTGCATAAGAAAAAAGTCAATTATGACTTTTTATATTTGAATTTATAAGTTATCTCTAATTTAGCATCTTCTTTTTCAAAAAATTCAGGAACTGTCATTTGAACTTTTTTCTCAAATGCCTCATGGTTTAATGGTTTTTCTAATACTTTAAGTGATAATATTTCATAAACTGTTCTAAATCTTGTCATTGGTTTTTTTTCTTCTAAACGGTAGGCCCTATTTGTATCATTGACTCTACTTTGAGCTTCCCAATTACTAGGATTAGATAATGTTTCTGTTCCTAAATCACAGTATGGCATACCGCTTGGCATGCTGGAATAATAAAGGCTATATCTTCTTTTTTGGCCATTGTACCAACGCCACTTTTTATCACGATAACGATATAGTGTTGATGTTTCTTCATCTGTTTGATCGTATTTTTCTGTATTTACTTCGTCTCTTACGCTATATTTTCCGCTATTATAATATCTTTTTTTTCCGTTTTTATCAGTGTAATAAAATTTATATCCTGTTTGTTTTTCGATTGTACGATAGTCTTTTTCTTCTGGATAATCTAATGAATAATCTGACCACTTACTATATACTTCAGTATCTTGATCTTTTTGAGTAAAACCTTGTGGCATTTCTGATGAGAAGTCTGAATAATTACCAACAATATCATACCACTTCCAACTTTTATCACGATAGCGATAATAGTATGTAGAATCACTTTGAATTTCAACAATTTCAGATTCTTTTGGTACTTCTGGCAATTCGTTTTCGTCTAATGGTAAATTATTATCATATTGTGATATTTCATCAGCAAGTTCATCTTTATCAAAATATCTTGTCCAACTTGTTGTATTAAGTTGTCTTTCGTAATAATTATAATATGGAATTACATCGATTATAGCTTTATTTCTTGGATAAAATGTTTGTTCACTACTCCATGAACCATATTTTTTATTTGTAGAGCATTTATCACAATTACGCACATCTAAGGTATATATATAATCTTTTTTATATTTGGTAACTTTAACGTTGCCTGAACAAAGTATATTTGTAGTTTGATTACTATTTAGGTATTGTGCAGAATAAAGGTCAGCTATATTTACTACAGTATTTTCACCTTCTAAATCTGGCAATTCTCCCTGATCTTTTAGGTATGCTAAAGTTGCTGTTTTTATATTATTATATAAGTTAATACAAGTATTATTTTGTACCACGGTAATTACAATCATTACTATTAAAATTATAGGAATTATTGTTCCTATACAAAAAAATAAATTTAATAATGGTCTTTTATGTTCCAAATCTTGATTTACTGTATTTCCTTCTTGATCAACATATATTGCTCTTTTCATATGCCCACCTCTTATAATAACATTTTAACATATTTATTCTTTTTTTCATAGCATGATATTTAAAATTTTATTTAGTTTCCTTTGTTAAACATTTTATGATTTTTTTTGACATTTTTTATGGTAATATAATCCAAAGACCTACATTTTTTGCAATTTATGTAAAGTAAAAGAAAAGTTAAAAACTTTTCTTTAAATATAAATATGTTTTTTTCTTGGTACATCATTATTTACTGTTCTTTCACCAATGTATTTTTCTATTAAAACTGTTTTTTTTGTTTCTAAAGATTTTTGGACATCAATTATTCTTTGGTTTCTAGATCCTCTAAAGTCTATGTTAAGACTGAATTTTTCTATTTCAAATTTCCCATCTACTAAAACATCTACATATTTTAGGAAGTTTTTTGTTTCCTTTTTTTCTAATAATTGTTCAAATAGAAATCCTGTATAACACCAAACATTTAGTCCTAAACTTTTGGCATATTTAGCTATTTCTGTAATTGGTTTTACTTGAAATAATGGATCGCCACCTGATAAAGTTATTCCTTGCTGTCCTTGTAACTTACTTATTTGTTTTTTTATTTCTTCAATATCTATTAAGAAACCGCCTTCAAAATCCCAGGTTTGTCTATTATGACAACCTTTACAATGATGAGCACAACCTTGTGTCCATATAACTGTTCTAACGCCTTCACCATCAACAATACTATCAGGTTGAAGTTCACTGGCTAAACGAATTTTCATAATTATTTTATACCAGCTGTACTATGTTTTACTCTATCTTTTTCTTCTGCTCTTTTTCCATTGTTGAATCTATCTGTAGTTCCTACTAAATATCCAGTAATTCTTCTAATTCTTTCAAATTTTACGCCTTCACCGTATTTTTTTTCTTCTGCTTTCATAATATTCCTCCTATCTTCCGCCGCAAGAATTTAAACTTGCATTTTTTATTCTTTCCATTGGTACACCTTCGCCCTCTTTTCTTCCACATCCTGGGCAGTAATCTCCAATAACTCCAGTGTATCCACATACTGGATCTCTATCTACTGGATGGTTAATGGCACCGTATCCAATGTTATTGTCGTGCATTAATCTAACTATTTTTTCAAATGCTTCTATGTTCATGGCTGTATCACCATCTAATTCAACATAACTTATATGTCCACCATTAGTAAGTTCATGATATGGACCTTCTAATTGTAATTTTTTAGCAATACTAATATTGTAATAAACTGGAACATGGAATGAATTTGTATAGTATTCTCTATCTGTTATTCCTTTTAATTTTCCGTATACAGCTTTATCTATATTAGTGAATCTTCCAGATAAACCTTCAGCTGGAGTAGCTATTAATGAGAAATTAAGATTATATTTTTTAGCATATTCATCAGTTTTATTTCTCATGAATTTAATAATTTTTAATCCTAATTCTTGAGCTTCTTCACTTTCACCGTGATGTTTACCTATTAATGCTTTTAAGCATTCAGCAAGTCCAATAAATCCTACTGTTAAAGTTCCGTGTTTTAATACTTTTCTTAATCTGTCGCCTGGTTTTAGTTTTTCACTATCAATCCAAACACCTTGACCTAATAAGAATGGAAAGTTATAAATATGTCTAGAACATTGAATTTCAAATCTTTCAAGCAATTGATCTTTTACTAGATCCATTAATTCTCCTAGTTCTTCAAAGAAACCATCTAGATCAGTTTGACCACTTACTATTCCGTGTTTTATACCTAATCTTGGCAAGTTTATTGATGTGAATGATAAATTTCCTCTTCCTGGAGTTATTTGATTATTAGGATCTGTTACATCGGCTAAAACTCTAGTTCTACATCCCATATATCCTACTTCTGTACGATAGTCTTCTGGATTATATGTTGCTTTGTTAAATGTAGAATCTATAAAAGAAAAGTTAGGGAATAATCTTTTGGCTGATACTTCACATGATAATTTAAATAAATCATAGTTTGGATCTTCTTCGTTATAATTAATTCCTTCTTTTACTTTAAAAATTGAAATTGGGAAAATAGGTGTTTCGTGATTTCCTAAACCTGCATCTGTGGCAAGTAAGTAATTACGTGTTACCATTCTTCCTTCTGCTGATGTATCTGTACCAAAGTTTACTGATGAAAATGGTACTTGAGCACCTGCTCTTGAATGCATTGTATTTAAGTTATGAATAAAAGCCTCCATTGCTTGATATGTTTGTCTATCTGTTTTTTGGATAGCTTTTTCATATGATTTAGCAAATAATTTTTTTACTTCTTGTGAGTCTTTTGTATAACTATCAAACATCGATAAATCAACATCTATTGTATTTAATTTATCAATATCTTTAGCTATTTTATCCATATTTATAAAGTGATCTAACTCTGTGAAATCTAAATAATCATATATTGATTGTTTAAATTGTTTTTTAAATGTTTCTAAAACACCTGGGGCTAAATAGTAATCGAAAGCTGGTATTGATTGTCCCCCATGTTGATCATTTTGGTTTGATTGAATAGCGATGGCAGCTAGTGCTGAATAACTAATAATATCTTTTGGTTTCCTTAAATGTCCGTGTCCTGTTGAAAAACCATTTTTAAATAATTTTTGTAAATCTATTTGGCAACATGTTGTTGTTCCCATTGGCATAAAGTCCATATCATGAATATGAATATCTCCATTTTCATGTGCTTCAGCAAATTTTGGCTTCATTAGATATGCTTTAGCAAATTCTTTTGAGACTGTACTTCCATATTGAAGCATTGTACCCATTGCTGTATCACCATCAACGTTGGCATTTTCTCTTTTAGCATCTTCTTCATGAGCTGATTTTAGTCCTAAACTTTCTATAGCTTTTACAAATTTATGTTGTTTTTTTTCACCGAAGAAAGCTTGCCTTGACATGTTTCTTCTTTCACGATATTCAGAAAAAGATTTATAAACGTCTTCGTATCCTTTTTTTTGTAATTGTTCTTCAATCATATCTTGAATTGTTTCAATTTTGATTTTTTCTTCATCTTTATATTCTTTTTCAATTTTTTTAACAACTGCGCTATAAACTTTATTAACGTCTTTTTCTGTATATACTGGACCTTCTTCTTCAGTTATTGTACTATCAAAGCCTTTTTTAATAGCCATAGCTATTTTTGTTCCGTTCCATTCTACTTTTTTACCACTTCTTTTTACAACTTTTAAGTGATTTAATTTTTCTTCTTCTCCTATCATATGTACCTCCTATATTCTAAATTAATTATAGACCTGTATTAAGGGGGAGTCAATACTAAATGTTCGTTTTTTTGATATTTTTTTTGCGTTATTTTTTTAGGCCTTATTTTTTAACGTTTTTGTCAAAAAATAACTTTTCAAAAATTTTACATTTTTTATTTTTTTGATTTTTTTGATTTTTTGTTTTTTTGATTTTTTTGTGTTTTTTAACATATTGCCTTGTTTTTTCAACGGTTATTTGCTTTTTTTGTTTTTTTCTTAAATTTTTATTTTTTTGAAAAATCACATTTTTTGTTTTTGAAAAGTTTTTGTTTTTTTTATTTTTTTGAAAAAATATTTTTTGGTGTTTTTGTTAGTGATAAGGTAAAATGTTCGCTTTTTATGTATAAGTGTTTGGTATGTTTCATATACTTTTTTAGGTGATATTATGCTGCGAAAAGCCTTTCTTTTTACTGTTATATTTCTTTTCCTTGTTGGGTGTAATAATAAGGAAATAATTTCTTATACTAGAAATGATAATAAGCTTGTTTCAATTAATTATCCTGTTACGAATGTTGGCGTTCTGGATGAGGCTATTAGTACTTATGTTAATCGTATATATCTTGAATTCAATGAAAATAAATCAGTTAAAAAGCCTGAGCTTAATATTTCTTATACTTATAAAGAGGTTAATGATGATATTATAAATGTTAGTATTCAAAGTGAAATTGTTACTGATAGAACTATTAATAAAATTAAAACCTTTACTTATAATAAACAAACTAATAAATTTTTAACTATGGAGGATTTAATTAATGATATTAATGTATTAGATTATGATATTAAAAATTTGCTTTTAGAAAAATATGGAAATATTAATATGGAATATTTGAGTAAGGTTAGTTATGATTATTTTACTATTGATGATGAAAATTTAACTATTTATTTTAATCAATCGGAAATTAAGAATAGCAGTAATGAGCTTATTTATCTAGACATTCCTCTTAATTCTTTAAAATTACTTATAGATATTGATAAAACGGAAGATACTGATATTTATTTATCGATAAAGAAAAAAGATATTTCTATGGATGATAAGGTAGTTGCTTTAACATTTGATGATGGACCTAGTCAATATACAGATAAAATTTTAAAATTGTTAAAAAAATATGATGCTTGTGCAACGTTTTTCGTGGTTGGTAATAAGGTGAATTTTTATGATGATACACTTAGAGAGATGCTTAAACAAGGAAGTGAAATTGGCAATCATTCTTATAGTCATAAACTTTTAACAAGATTAAGTGAAAAAGAGTTTAAGGAGGATTTAAATAAGACACAAGAAATTATTAAAAAGTTAACTGGTTTTACACCTAAGGTTTTTAGACCTACATATGGAGGATATACTAATAAAATCAAAAAATATACAGATTTATCTTTTGTTTTATGGGATGTTGATTCTAGAGATTGGTCAGTTAAGAAAAAGGATAAGATTCTTAAAAACGTTTTACCTAATGTTAAAAGTGGTAGTATTGTTTTAATGCATGATAATCACGAATATTCTCTTAAGGCTTTAGAACCAATGATTAAGGAGTTAAAAGCTAAAGGTTATAAATTCGTAACTGTTAGTGAACTTTTGGAACTTAAAAATTTAAGGCAAGAATAATGACTAATTACGATTTAGAACAAGTTAAATTATTAGAGTATCAAATTGGTTTATCTGTTTTATCAATATTAACAATAGTAGTTTCACTAACCCTATCTTATAATGCTTTATTGAATTTAAAAAAAGAAGATTCCATTTATAGTGAAGAAGAGGCTAGTAATATTTTACTTATGAATCGTACTGTTGATTTGTTTATTTTTTTAGGCTTTTTAGCAATAAATATTTATGATCATAATGCTAGAAAGAAAAACAATACAGCAAGTTATATTGGTGATTTACAAATAAGTGCGAGTGTTCTTTCGGTAATCGCAGCTATAATTGTTTTATATGTGGCTATTGTAAATGGCAATGGTGTTACTGGTCAGGAAAATCCTGAAATATAAAA
>CANATJ010000042.1 GCA_947364595.1 uncultured Bacillota bacterium
GGTGTTTCTTCTACTACTGCTTGATTATTATTAATTTCATTAATTGCTTGGGTTAATTCATCTTGAGCTTGTTCTGTTTCAATAACTTGTTCAATTGGAACAGGGTCTACTACACTAGTAACATTAGCTTCTTCTGCTTGGGCTACTACTGGACTAGTTGCTAAAATACTAGCAAATGTTGCGGCTGTAATAATACGGCCACGAGTAGATTTTGCTGCATCTAAAATTTTTGAAAAAATATTAGATGATTGACGAAGTTCTTGTACTTTATTATCTCTACTTAATTTAAATCTCATAAATATCCCTCATTTCTTTCATTAAAACTCTTGTTTTCGGTGCATATATTAACATTAAACGCCTATTTTGTCAAATTCAAATGCCCCTAACACGATAGAATTTAACCTTATACAATAATTATAGCAAAATTATTTGTAATTTGCTATTATTATTTAACGATTTTACACTGGTTCAACATTTATTTTTATAATTCTTCTACTACTTTTTTAAATTCGTCTCCACGTTGTTCAAAATCTTTAAATTGATCCCAACTAGCACATGCTGGACTTAGCAAAATGGTATCGTTTTCTTTTGATAGATTATATGCGGCTTTTGTAGCTTCTTCTAATGTATCTGTAACTGTTACATCAATATTACATTCTTTAGCAAATTTTTCTATTCTTTGTTTTGTTTCTCCATAGCATACTATGTGTTTTGTATGTGATAAATATGGTTTTAATTCATCAAAGCTATGTTTTCTATCAAGGCCACCCATAATTAATATAACATCTGTATCAAAGGATTTTAAGGCGGTTATTGTCGATTTAACATTGGTTGCTTTAGAGTCATTATAAAATTCTCTACCATTTAGTTTTTTTACAAATTCATTTCGATGTTTGACACCGGCAAAATTTCCTAATACTTCTTTTATTACAGTGTTAGATACATCAAATTGTTTAGCAATTAAAATTGCTGCCATTATGTTTTCGTAATTGTGACTTCCTTTTACTCTAATATCTGACAATTCAACTATTGGCTTTTTATCAAATACTATTGCTTGATTTTCAATACATATATCGGCCTTTTCTTGTGATGAAAAATACAGTTTTTTACAATTTAAGTTTTTAGTGCGATTATATACTTCTTGATCACTTTTATTTAAAATGGCTAAATCATCTTTTTGAATATTTTTAAATATTTTCATTTTGGTGTTTTTATAATTTTCATAATTTCCAAAATGGTCTAAATGTACTTCACTTAGATTTGTTAAAACATTTATATCACATTTGAATTTATCTAAATTTGCTAATTGATGACTAGAAATTTCTACAACTAAAATATCATCTTTCTTTATTTCATCAATCATATTACATAATGGAATACCAATATTTCCAGCTAAATGGACAGGTTTTGAGGCAGCTTTAAGCATTTCATAAGCAATTGTGGTTGTAGTTGTTTTTCCATTTGATCCAGTAATTCCAATTATTTTAACTTTTGGCAGGTACATATATGCTACTTCAAGTTCTGTAATAACTGGGATTTTATGCTTTTGGGCTTCTAAAACTACAGGATGGTCTAATTTAATACCTGGATTTTTTACAACATAGTCATAAGTATCATCAAAAATTTCTACTTGATCTTTTGTGATGATTACATTTATTCCCATATTTTCAAGCATTCTAATTTCTTCTAAATTATCATTTTTCATGTCTGTAATTAGTACATGATTATCTTTGGATAAAAGTTTAGCAACACTAACTCCACTTCTTCCCATTCCTAAAACAAATATTTTTTTATTTTTTATCATTTTTCTCACCTACTTTATTATATTAATTATAACACGTGATGTTCGCTTAGTAAATATTTGACTTTAAAACAAAAAAGAAGACTTATTTGTCTTCTTTTGAATCTTTTTTCTCGCTAGATTTAAGTACTTCTTTTCTTGATAAATTAAGTCTTCCGCGTTTATCATATCCTAATGATTTAACTAAGATTTCGTCTCCCACTTTAACCATATCGCTTGGTTTTTCAACACGTTTTGTATCTAATTGTGATACATGTACTAAACCTTCACAACCTGGCCAAAGTTCAACGAAGCATCCAAAGTCTTCTACTTTTACTACTTTACCTGTATATACTTTGTCTGGCTCTACTTCTCTAATTATTTCTTTAATTCTTCTAGCGGTTTCTTCGATTATTTCTTTATCTGTATGATAAATAATAACTTGTCCATCGTCTTCTAAATCAACTTTTACAGCATTTACATCACTAACTGTATTTACATGTGATGATTCTAAAATGATTTTGGTAATCATTTCTCCACCTTTACCAATAACATCTTTGATTTTATTTGGATCAATTTTAAATGTCATTGTTTTTGGCGCATATTTACTAACTTCTTCTCTTGGCGCTGGAATAGTATCTGTTATTAACTTAAGTATTTGTAATCTAGCTTTTTTTGCTTGCTCTAATGCTTCTTTTAATATTTGTTTACTAATACCTTTAATTTTTATGTCCATTTGTAATGCACATATACCGTCTTTGGTTCCAGCCACTTTAAAGTCCATATCGCCTAAGTGATCTTCCATACCTTGAATATCTGTCAATATTGTATAATCATCATCTTTAGTGATTAATCCCATCGCTATTCCAGCTACTGGAGCTTTAATTGGTACACCAGCTGCCATTAAACTCATGCATCCAGCACATATACTAGCTTGTGATGATGAACCATTACTTTCTAATATTTCTGATACAACTCTTATGGTATAAGGAAATTCTGTTTCATCTGGGATAACTTGTAATAAGGCTTTTTCTCCTAGTGCGCCATGTCCAACTTCTCTTCTACCTGGTGCTCCATAACGACCTGTTTCTCCTACTGAAAATTGTGGGAAATTATAATGAAGCATAAATCTTTTTGAGTCTTCTAATCCAAGGCCATCTAATATTTGATGTTCACCTAAAGCACCTAAGGTTGTGATTGATAAACTTTGTGTTTGACCTCTTGTAAATAAGGCTGAACCATGGGTTCTTGGTAAAAAGTCTATTTCAGCTGATAATGGTCTAATTTCATCCATTGCTCTACCATCGGCTCTTGTTTTTTCCTTTACAACTATTTGTCTAAATACTTCATATTCTACTGAATCGTAAATTAATTTTACTTTAGTAATAAGTTCATTTAATTGTTCTGGTTTTAAATTATCTTCGTTTTCTTCTTTATATTTTGAAACTAAGTTTTCTTTAATTTCATCTAATTTAGCGTATTTTTCTAGTTTATCTTTAATTCTTAAAGCTTCATCAATTGGTTTTTGAATAAGATTTTCTACTTCTTCTTTTAATTCGTCTGAAATTTCTAGTTTTTCATATTCCATTTTTTCTTCACCAATTTCAGCAACGATTTGGTTTTCAAATTCAACTAGTTCTTTGATTGCTTCATGACCAAACATTAAAGCTTCTAACATGTCATCTTCACTAACTTGTTTAGCTGATGATTCAACCATGTTAATGGCATCCATAGTACCAGCTACTGTTAAGTCAATATCTGATTTTTCTGCTTGCTCAGTTGTTGGATTAATTACAAATTCTCCATCTACTCTACCTACTTTTACACTAGCAACTGGTCCATTAAATGGAATTTTACTAATTGAAGTTGCTAATGATGAAGCAAATAGTGCTGTCATTTCTGGTGAATTATCTGGATCAACAGATAAAATAGTATTAACTATTTGTACTTCGTGTTTAAAGTCTTCTGGAAATAGCGGTCTCATTGGTCTATCGATCATTCTGGCAGCTAAGGTTGCCGCTTCACTAGGTCTTCCTTCTCTTTTAATAAATCCTCCTGGGATTTTACCAACTGAATATAATTTTTCTTGGTATAAAACCATTAGTGGGAAAAAATCAGATAGTAAGTTAGCTTTTTTGGAAACTACTGCGGTTGATAGAACTGCTGTATCACCATATCTTACTAAAACTGAACCACTTGCTTGTTTAGCTAATTGGCCATGTTCTACTATTAATTTTCTTCCTCTAAAGTCTAATTCAAATACTTTTTTCATTTTCTTTCCTCCACAAAAGAGGCACTCTAAAAAGAGTGTCTGCTTATTTTCTTAATCCTAATTGTTTAACGATTTCACGATATCTAGTTACATCTTTGTTCATTAAATATTGTAATAAACTTCTTCTGTGACCAACTTTTTTAAGTAGTCCTCTTCTAGAATGGAAATCATGTTTATGTTCTTTTAAGTGTTCAGTTAATTCTTTAATTTCTTCTGTTAAAATTGCAATTTGTACTTCAGCTGAACCTGTATCGCCTTCAGCTTTAGCATATTTCTTAACTAACTCTTGTTTTTGTGCTTTTGTTAAAGCCATAATATTCCTCCTTTTTTAATAAATTCGCTTATTACCTAGATAAAAAGATGGAGTTCTTTTAATCCAAGAAATAAGTACACTAATAATATACACTAGTAAAGAGAAAAATGCAAGAAATAATTGATTTTTTTATCTAACTTATGTTTAAAAGGTAAAATTATAAATTTTACTACTTGTATATATAGGGTATATTTTAGTTAGTGCAGAAAACTTCCTTAAAAGGAAGTTTTTTATAATAATAAATTATTTTTTAATATATAACATTTTCCACACTTTTAATTCATTATTTTCTTTCTTATACACAGCAAGTTCATTTTCATTATTATCTATAAATAATACTTGGTCATAATCTAAATCAAGTTTTTGTCCATTAATTATTTTTTGCTTAAGTTCATTATTTACTTTTACTACTTTTATATCTAAGGCATCTTTAATAGAAATTATTTTATAATTATTATTTTTTATTTCTTCTAATGTATAAGTGTTTTCTATTTTAAATTTTCCTTGACTTATTCTAGTAAGTTTACTCATTGTTCCTAAAGTGTTTAAGTGATGAGCAACATCTCTAATTAAGCTTCTAATATATGTTCCTTTACTTACTTTTGTATATATGGTAAATACTATTTTATTATTTTCGTTTTTATAATCTAAAAGTTTTAAGTCATAGATTGTAACTTCTTTTTTGGGCAAAGTGACTTCTTGATTATTTCTAGCATATTCGTATAATCTTTTTCCATTTACTTTTACAGCTGAATATTTAGGCACTTCTTGTTTATAGGTTTTAGTGAAAAATTTTAAAGCTTCTTCGATTTGCTTTTTAGTAATATGTTTGTTATCTTCTTTCAGCATTTTACCTTCAATATCTAAAGTGTCTGTTTCTAATCCTAAAGTAACTTCAGCTATATATTCTTTTTGTGTACTTGTTAAAAACTCTGCTAATTTTGAGGCTTTACCTAAGCATACTACTAAAACTCCTTCGGCCATGGGATCTAATGTTCCTGTATGTCCAGCTTTTGTATTTAATGATTTTTGAATTTCATTAACTACGTCTCTACTTGTCAGTCCTTTAGGTTTATTTACTGAAATTATTCCGTTTATATTATTTTTGTATTTCAAAGGTTGTTCCTTCTCTTGTGTCCTTTATTATTATATTTTGTTTTAGTAGCTCATCTCTTATTTGATCAGCTTTGGCATAATCTTTGTTTTGTTTAGCAATGTTACGTTCATTTATTTTTTCTTCAATATATTTTTTTAGTTCTTGGGATATTTCATCATCTTTTAATAAATTTAATGATAATACTTGATCAAAATCTTTAATTAAATACAATTTAGTATTATTGTTTGTATCTTCTTTAATAACGTCATATAAAGATGTTATCATTAATGATGTGTTTATATCATTTTCAAATGCTTTTTTAAAGTTATTTTGATGTTTTTCGATTATTTTTTGATCTAAATCTCCTTCAGGATTATTTTTTATATTTTTAATCTTATTTATCAATTTATTATAAGACTTAGTAGCTATATCTAATCCCTCAGTACTGAATGTTAAGGTTTTTCTATAATGTGATTGAAGGCAAAAATACCTATATACTATTGGATTATATCCTTTTTCAATTAAGCTTCTTAAATCTTTAGAATCCCCTTTAGACTTACTCATTTTTCCTGATTTATCGTTTAGAAATTCCATATGTACCCAATAGTTACACCATTTATGTCCCAAATAACTTTCTGATTGGGCAATTTCATTCGTATGGTGAGGAAAAATATTGTCTATTCCTCCACAATGAATATCTAAGTTCTCACCTAAATTACTAATGGCTATAGCTGAACATTCTATGTGCCAACCTGGATATCCTATTCCAAAAGGGCTATCCCACTTTAATTCTTGATCGTTAAATTTCGAATTTGTAAACCAAAGTCCAAAGTCAAATGGATTTTTTTTGTTTGTATCTACATCAACATCGGATCTAACTGCTAGCATTAAATCTTCATAATTTCTTCCAGATAATTGATAGTAATTAGGAGTTTTTGTAGTATCAAAATAAATATTACCTCCTGATTTATAAGCGTATCCATCTTCTAAAAGTTTAGTAATCATTTTTATATACATGTCAATATTATCAGTAGCTTTACTAATTATTTGCGGTTTTCTTATATTTAATTTTTCCATATCTTCAAGAAAAGCGTTTGTATAGTGCTTAGCTATTTCTAAGACTGATTTTTTTTCTTTTTTAGCGGTAGTCATCATTTTATCTTCACCAGTATCACTATCACCAGCTAAATGACCAACGTCTGTTATATTCATACATCTTTTTACTTTATATCCAAGATAATTTAGTCCTTTTTCTAAAATATCTTCTGATATATAAGTTCGTAAATTTCCTATATGGGCATAATAATATACAGTTGGTCCACATGTATACATAGTTACTTCATTTTCATTTTGAGGTATAAACGTTTCTATTTGTTTTGTTAGTGTATTATATAATTTCATTCACATCACCTTTTTCTAAAACATTATATCATAATAATAAATTATATTCTATAGATATTATTTGGTGAATTTGACAAAAATTTAAAAACAGTTATAATAAGCGTCATTAAAGGGGGAATTTATTATGTTAAAACCAGTTAAATTAACTGAAGACATGAAAGTATGTGCTTTAATCGAAGATGCTGGAGCTATGCGTAAAGCTTTAGATAGAAAGGCAAAAGCAAAATTTGCTTATAAATATAGTAATATTACTGATTTATCTTTTGAAGACATTTATAAAATGGCTGTTAAGAACTTCCGTGAACATCATGACAAAAAATATGTTAGATCATTATATTTATTTTCATCCCATCAAAAATTAAGAAGATTTGTTTCTAATGCGGATGGTTATAGTGATCTTTATGCTGTACCTGTATCTGGTCCAGCTGTTGAAAGTTTTTGTAAAGATTTACATTCTAATCATTTTCTTTCACAATTTGATATTGAAGAAACTTATAAAACTGACAATCTTAAAAAACAACCTATATTTCAAAGCTTTTTAACTAAAGGTGGAAAAACTGTTAAGATTGACAAGGCAGCTTCTTCTAATATTGTATTAGTTCTTGAAGAAAAAGGTATTGCTACTTTAAAAGGTATTGTTGAAGGTGCTTATCCATATTACGCTAATGGAGAATTAGATGAATATGTTAATGAATTGAAAAGTACATCAATTAGTAAAAAATTAGTAAAATAAAATTAGAAAACAAAAAAATATACTAAAT
>CANATJ010000043.1 GCA_947364595.1 uncultured Bacillota bacterium
TCATTTTTTAATAATTCTAAATTGTCATTCATAATTGAAAAATAATCTTTATTTTCTGTTCTTTCAATTTCTGAGATATTTGAAAGAGTATGCCATTTTTGAACTTGAACATTCGTAGTCTTTGTAAGTCTTTGTATTGTATCATTTAAATCTTCATTTGATTTTACAAAGATATATTTTATAGTTCCATTATTTATAAGTCGTCTAACTTCTTTTCTAGTTCTATCCAAATCTTGGTTTTTTTCATCTAGAGAATAAACAGTTAAGCCATATTTTTCTAAAAATTTAAATACATTATCAGAAACAACAATTGTTTTATTACTTCCATTAGAAACAATTTCTTTTATTTTTGCATCCAAGTTAGAAGCTTCTATTTTTAATTTTTCATAATTTTCATTTATATTATTATTTAAATAATAATTATTTATATATTCTTTAAAACCTGTTTTAATATTTTGCGCCATCATTAGAAAATTCGATGGATCAAGCCATAATTGTTCAATACTGTTACTATATTCCATAGCTAATGTAGTATCAATTATTTTTAATTTTTGATTGTATTGACGCATTTTTGTTACATATTCTTTTTCATTACTAAGTCCATTAAATATGAACAAATTACTGTCACTATAGTCTTTTATTTGTTTGTCAGTTAATTTATAATCATTGATATTAACTCCATCTGGATAGATACTATAAATTGTACTATATTGTCCATATAATCTATTAGTTATATATTCAGTCGGGTAATTAGTAGTATAAATCGTGATATCTTCCATACTATCTCTTTTTATACATCCTGTTAAGTTTAAAGTTAACACTAATAAAATAGCAATACTAATTATTTTTTTCATTTTTTTCCTCCTTAATTACGGGGTCATATCCACCCTTAGCCCAAGGATTACATCTCAAAATTCTTTTAATAGCCATATATGAACCTTTAATACTTCCATATGTATTAATAGCATCTTTGGCATATTGTGAGCATGTTGGAATGTATTTGCACGAATTATGCCATGGGCCAGGAATACTTTTATAAATATCAATTAATTTTATTAAAACTTTTTTCATGTTATCCTCTTAAACATTATACTAAAAAATATAAAAAATGTAAATTATAAATCTTTTGCAATTTTTAATCAATATTAACTACTTCTTCTAAAATATAAATAAATGTGCTATAATGTATTAGGTGATTTAAATGGAATTATTTGATAAGTTTGGTATTATACCTAATGATGTTTCATTATATGATACAGCATTTTGTCATACCTCTTATGCTAATGAAGCAAGAACTAAGAGTTATGAAAGATTAGAATTTTTAGGTGACGCAGTATTAGAACTTTTAATGAGCGAATATTTATTTAAAAGTAATAAATATAATGAAGGTGAAATGACTAAAATTAGAGCTCATTATGTTTGTGAAACAGCCTTATACGAATATTCGTTAAAACTTGGTTTAAATGAATACTTAAAACTAGGCAAAGGTGAAAGTAATACAGGTGGTAAGTATCGAAAAGCAATCGTTTCCGATATCTTCGAATCTTTTTTAGGAGCCTTATATTTAGATCAAGGACTTGAAGCCGCTTCAAAATTCTTTAAAGAAAATGTAATTCCATTAATCGAAAATCATGAGGTAGACTTTTTCAATGATTATAAATCAGTATTACAAGAATTTGTTCAAACAGGTAAAAGAAGTTTAGAATATAAAGTTATTGATGAAACTGGACCTGCCCATAATAAAAATTTTACTGTTGAAGTAAGTATTGATGGAATTGTTTATGGTATCGGCAATTCTAATAGTAAAAAATCAGCTGAACAACAAGCAGCTAAAGATGCCTTATCAAAAGCACAGAAAGGAAGTATATCATGGGAAGAGCGTATGAAGTAAGAAAAGCAAGTATTCAAAAAACTGGAGCCGCTAAAGCTAAACTTTATTCAATGTATGCAAGAGAAATATATCAAGCCGCAAAAACTGGTGGAGTTGAACCAGAAAGTAATGCCGCTTTAAAAAGATTAATGGATAGAGCAAAAAAAGAACAAGTTCCAGGCGATATTATTAAAAGAGCCATCGATAAAGTAAATAGTGGAGCTGATGAAACTTATACATCTGCTAATTATGAAATTTTTGGACCTGCTGGATCTACAGCAATTATTGCCTGTTTAACTGATAATGTTAATAGAAGCGTTAGCAATGTAAGAGCAGTAGTGAATAAATGTCATGTTAAAATGGGCGCTCAAGGTAGCGTAAGTTATATGTATGATCACTTATGTATTGTAAGCTTTAAAGGATTAGATGAAGAATCTACTTTAGAAGCTTTAATTGAAGCTGGTGTTGATATTTCTGATATAGAAGAAGAAAATGGTGAAACTATTGTTTATGGTGCACCTAATGACTTATACAATATTAAAGAAGCAATTACAGCTAAATTACCAGATGTTACATTTGACATGGATGAAATCACCATGCTTGCAAAAGAAAAGGTTACATTAACTGGTGAAGATTTAGAAACATTTAATAGAATGCTTACTTTACTTGATGAAGTAGAAGATGTTCAAAGTGTATATCATAATGTAGAGCTTTAAAGCTCTTTTTTCTTTTATTTTTAAGAATTTTCTTTTTCTAACTGACAAAATGTGATAAACTATTATATATAAGTTAAAGAAGGTGAGTATAATGAAAAATCTATTTCCAGCAGATACATATATTGTAAAAAATTGTACGATTTTAAATAATGAAGCTCGCTTTATTTTAACTAAGTTATATCAACCAATTATTGGTAGTACAGCAATTAATCTTTATTTTACTTTATGGGGAAATCTAGATAGTAGTCAAATTATTTCTACAGAGTATACTCATCATAGTTTAATGAGTAACATGCGTATTAAGTTAGATGATATTTTAGAATCTAGAGAAAAATTAGAAGCTATAGGGCTTTTAAAAACTTATATAAAAGAAGGTAATATAAATAATTATATATATGAATTATATTCACCACTAGGGCCCAAGGAATTTATCGATAATCCTATTTTGGCTTCCGCACTAGAAAGTAATATTGGGAAAAATGAATATAAAAAAGTTATTAAATTATTTATGGTGCCTAAAGTAGATTTAACAGGTTATGAAGAAATTACTTCCTCATTTAATAGTACCTTTGGAGTTACTGATTCTTTGCCTTTAGATACTAGTAATATTAGAAAAGTAAAACAAGTAGATTTGATTGTTGATGAAAAAGTAGATTTAAATAATGTTTTATCAATGATACCAGAAGAAGTTTTAAATCATAAGTCCATTACTAAAGCAACCAAATCATTAATATATAAACTATCTTTTGTTTATGATTTATCCGATGAAGACCTTAGTGATTTAATTAGAAATTCCATCAACGAAAAACACATAATTGATAAAAAACTTCTTAGAGAAAACTGTCAAAACTATTATACATTTGAACACAAAGGTAAATCTCCATCACTTATGTATAAAAAACAACCCGAATATTTAAGAAAAAGCATCAGTGATAACTCTAAAAAAACCAAGATGATTTATACCTTTGAAACAACAACACCTTATGAATTTTTAAGTGGTAAAAATAAAGGTGTAAAACCTAGTAAATCAGATTTAAGTGTAGTAGAAACCTTACTTGTTGATTATGATTTGACTCCAGGAGTCGTTAATGTTTTAATCGATTATGTTTTAAGAATTAATAATAATAAACTTACAAAAAATTTTGTTTTAACAATTGCTAGTCAATGGAAAAGGAGTAATATAAAAACAGTTGAAGATGCAATGGATTTTTGCCGAAAAGAAAATAAAACAAAAACAAGAACTAAACAAATTAAAACAGAAGTAAAACCAAATTGGTATGGAAAAAACATTGAAGAAGAAACAGCCAGTGCTGAAGAAATAAAAAAAATAGAAGCTAGATTAAATAGTTTATAGGAGTGGTGTGATATGTTAAAGGTATCAGACAGTTTAAATCAAAATAGTCATTTAGATAGACTTTTAGATGAAGCTTATGATGAAGCTTTAGAAAATGAAGCCTTTAAAGAGCTTGTTAGTAAATTAAAATTAAAACGAAAAAATTTAAAAAAGTATACTTCTATTTTAGAAGAAAGTAGTATAGAATATAGTCATTGCAAAAATTGCAAAGGATTAGTAGAATGCAAAAACAAAATAGACGGTTATGCTTACCTTCCAAGAGTTAATGATGAAAATTTAGAATTTTCATATAGACCATGTAAATATAAAAGAAAATTTGATAAACTTAATAAGTTTCGTGAAAACACGCTTTTATTTAATGTTCCAAAAGAAATTAAAGAAGCTAGTATAACTAAGATATATAAAACCGATAAAAAAAGATTTGATACTATTTTATGGCTTACTGATTTTATGGAAAAATATAAAGAGGATAAACATCAAAAGGGCCTATATTTATGCGGTAATTTTGGCTGTGGTAAAACCTATTTAGTAGCTGCAGTTTTTAATGAACTTGCTAAAGATAATGTTAAAAGTGCCATTATATTTTGGCCAGAATTTTTAAATGATTTAAAATCTTCATTTAATTCTGAAATCAAAAGTGAATTTAGAAATAAATATAATTATATTAAGAAAGTTCCATTGTTACTTATTGATGATCTAGGTGCTGAAAGTGTTACTCCTTGGTCTAGAGATGAAATTTTATGCCCATTACTTCAATATAGAATGGATGAAAAATTACCAACATTCTTTACTTCTAATTTAAATTTGGAAGCTTTAGAAAAACACTTAGCTATTACTAGTAAAGGCGATGAAATAATTAAGGCTGGAAGAATTGTTTCAAGAATTAAACAACTAACTTGTTATCAAGAAATGATTAGTAAAAATTTAAGAAAATAGTGAAAAAATATATGTATAATGACAACAAAATGCATAAAAGGAAAAAATTTAGATTTTTAAAGCATGATACCTTGACAATATAAACTACTATGATAAAATATAAATAAATGTGATGAAAAGGACATGATTATTAATAAATTGTTTCAAAGCGAGTTTGAAAATGGTGAAAGTCAAACAAACACGATTAATAATTACTACCTTGAAGCAGAGCTCGAAAGAGATTTCCGGATAAAACCGTTATCTATAATTAAGTTATAAATAGGATGGTACCGCGTTAATACGCTCCTGGCATATGCTAGGAGTTTTTATTTTTTAGGAGGAAATTATGGACAAAAAACAAATAAAATTTAGTAGAAAAATGGATATGGAGCAATTTTTAAGATCTTATTGTGCAATTGATAACGAAGATTTAATTTATGCATTATCAAAATTAACACATAAACAATTAAAACCTTTAGCTAGATCTTATGGAATTAAATTATCTAGCGTTAGATTTGAAGATGTGGAAATTGAAGACATTAATACAGGAGAAATTATTCTAGTTAATGATTGCTTTAATAGACCAGCACCATATAAAAATCCAAACATGTTTTTAGAATTTATGGATGATTATTATGAGGAGGATAAAAATGATAAACATAAAAGAAGATGAAAGATTAAGTGTTTTAAATCATAGTTGTGCTCATTTATTAGCGCAAGCAATAAAACATTTATATCCAGATGCAAAATTTTGGGTAGGACCAGTTATTAGTGAAGGATTTTATTATGATATCGATTTAGGCGATGTTACTTTAACTATCGAAGATTTTCCAAAAATTGAAAAAGAAATGAAAAAATTAGCTAAAGATGGTAAAAGGATTTATAGAAAGGAAATTTCTAAAGAAGAAGCTTTAGAAATGTTTAAAGATGATCCTTATAAAATTGATTTAATTAATGAAATGCCTAAAGATGAAATAATTAGTTGTTATTCACAAGGGGATTTTACTGATTTATGTAGAGGCCCTCATGTTGACACAGTTAAAGAATGCAAAAATTTTAAATTACTTAAAGTTAGTGGAGCATATTATAAAGGTGATTCTAATAATAAGGTGCTTCAAAGAATCTATGGAATTTGCTTCGATAGTAAAGAAGAATTAGAAAAACATTTGGCTTTATTAGAAGAAGCTAAAGAAAGAGATCACCGTAAAATTGGTAAAGATTTAGATATATATATGACGGATGATCTAGTTGGAAAAGGTCTTCCAATGTTTTTACCTAATGGATATATTATTTGGCAAGAACTTGAAAATTATATTAAGCAAAAAGAACGCTTACTAAATTATAGTCATGTTAAAACACCTTGTTTAGGAACTACCGAATTATATAAAATTTCAGGACACTGGGATCATTACAAAGATGATATGTTTCCAGCTATGAAATTAGATAATGAGGAATTTGTTTTAAGACCAATGAATTGCCCTCACCACATGATGATATTTAAAAATAAATTACGTTCTTATAAAGACCTTCCAATTAAGATTGGTGAAATTGCACCCGATTTTAGATTTGAAGCTTCTGGAGCCTTAAAAGGTATTGAAAGAACTAGACACTTTTGCCAAAACGATGCTCATTTATTCGTAACATTAGATCAAATAAAAGATCAATTTAAAGAAGTTGTAGATTTAATTTTAGAAGTTTATAATGATTTTAACATCACTGATTATCACTTTGAATTATCACTTCGTGATCCAAAAGACAAAGTTAAATATTATCAAGATGATAAAATGTGGGATGAAGCAGAAAATATGCTTCGTAAAGTTTTAAATGAAATTGGAATCGATTATATAGAAAAAATTGGTGAAGCAGCTTTTTATGGACCAAAACTTGATGTTCAAATAAAACCAGCTGTTGGTAATGAAGTTACTTTATCAACTTGTCAATTAGATTTCTGTTTGCCACAAAAATTTGATTTAACTTATATTGATAAAAATGGAGAAAAGAAAACTCCTGTTGTTATTCATAGAGCTATTTTAGGATCTTTAGATAGATTTATTGCTTATTTACTTGAAGAAACTAAAGGAGCTTTACCACTTTGGCTTTCACCATTACAAGTAAACGTTATTCCTGTTAATAATACTTATCACTTAGACTATTCTAAGAAAATCGTAAAATTGTTAAAAGAAAACAACATAAGAGTTTCTCTAGATGATAGAGATGAAAAATTAGGTTATAAAATTCGTGAAAGTGTTACTAAAAAAACACCATTTACTTTAGTAATTGGTGATAAAGAAAAAGAAAATAATGAAATTACTTATCGTAAATATGGTAGTAATGATACTACTACAATAAAACTTGATGAATTTATTAATATATTAAATGAAATGATTAAAACTAAAAAATAATTTTTAAACTGATAATTAATTTATCAGTTTTTTGTTTATAAGGAAATTTTTTCAATAAAATATATTGACATTAAAGCAAACATATGTTATGTTTTGTATACTTGATAA
>CANATJ010000044.1 GCA_947364595.1 uncultured Bacillota bacterium
GATTTAATTTAATCTCATTTTTTTGTTAATAAATAACTTATAAAATAATAAAATTATATATGAAAAAAGTTCTTTAAATAAAGAACTTTAATGTCAAATGGCGTCCCCGGAGAGATTCGAACTCGCGACCCACGCCTTAGAAGTCAACTGCGTTTTCAAAAAACCTATCAACTATTATTAACACCCATAAAACACAAACAGTCAATAAACATAGGAAAAACGATGCTTTTCGTTTATTTGTATTAACAAATTAATTATAATTTAATTTTAAATTACTATCAACTATTTTTAATCATTTTAACTCATTTTAACAAAAGTGAGTACTAAAATGGGTACTAAAAAACAAAAAAAGTGGGAACTAACTAAAAAGTTGATCAACTTTAGTTAATTCCCTTTATTTTAAAGCTCTAAACCGTCCCACATTTCAATAATTTTATCACCAATTTCTCTATTCGAGTGGGTATAATTATCAGTCGTTTTTTCATCTGTGTGTCCCATCAAATCCATAATTTCATTTATAGTAATTTCTGGATTAGTTCTCATATAAGTACAAAAGCTATGACGTAACCCATAAAGAGTTACATTTTTATTTGGTAGTAACCCTTTATTTCTTTCTCTGAATTTAGTCCAGTTATGGCTCAAAGTATCTGGGTGCATTAAGCCTCCAGTTTTTCCTAAAAATAAATTTGGGACAATTTCTAAATCTTTACCGTATTTATTTCTTAATAACTGGATTTCTTTTTCACGATATTTTATACACTCACGTATTGCTTCAACACATATAGGTGGTATTGGAATACCACGTTTTCCTTTTTCGGTTTTAGGTATATCTCTTTCAACAACCTTTTTAAGCTCTTTGTCAAAAACAACAGAGTGTCTAGCGAACACAAGTCCACCGATATATTTTTCGCCATCTTTATTAACAAACTCAACGTCTAATTCTATATCTTTATCATGCTTTCTTGTTTTTTCAATATGAAGTCCATTTAACTCGCATCTTCTTAAACCAGTACAACAGTCAATAATAAACATACCACCATATTTTTTATTGTAGTCTAATAATAACTTAATTGTAGTAAATAATTCTTCTTTATTGTAAGTTTCTTTTTCCTTACGAGGTTTTGCTGATGGACATTTTACTTTATGAATAGGATTATACTCGATATAATCCCATATAACAGCTCTGTTTAATAAATTTCTTAAAACTCGGTATGCACCATTTAAAGAAGATGAGGATAATTTTTCTATTTCCCCATCTGAATTAGGTGTTTGTTTATCACGGTTTTTTAATTCTACAAATAGCTTATCAATAACATAAGCATTTATTTTTTCTAACGGATAGCCACCTAGTTCTGGTAATATATAATTATTTAATCTAGTTTTATAACCATTTATAGTTGTAGGGCTTAATCCTGTATCTCTACAAAATTGTAACCACTCTTTACTAAATTCAAATAATGTTATTTTTTCTTTATCCTTTTCTTTTGCTTTTTGATTTTCTAACTCTGCAAAACCCTTTCTTTTAACAGCTCTAGCATCTCCAATTTTACCTGATACATATTCAGAAAATACTTGTTGATTTTTACCACTACCTTTTTTTATCAATATTCTATAATAGTTGGGAGCTAATTTAATTATATTAGGCTCTACTGTATATGGATATTTCTTTGTTTCACTCATAATTCTATCTTATAGCCTATATTTATCTTTATTTTTCTTGGTATAAGTAGAAGTATGTTCGTTAATCCATTGATCGACTAATTTCTTTTCAAAATACATTTTGTGTCCCTCACGATAGTATGGTAATTTTTGCTCCTTAATAGCTTTGTTTAAAGTAAATCTACTAAACATTGGATAGTGTTCTAATAATTCATCAGTAGTATAAACCGTAGAAGTATTTTTAGTTTTATCATTATTAGCCATTAAAGATATAAATTCGCCGACAGTAATATTTTTTAAATAATCAATAACTTCATCATTAGGCATATAAGTAATTCCTCCTTTCATTTTTTATAAATAATAACGATACTTTTCAGCATCAAAAAAAGTAATAATCGTTTTATTACTTTCACTTACAGTCTTAATTTCTATATTAATCATAGGTAGTAGTTTTTCTAATATTTTATTTTCTTCATACATATTAATCTTTCTATCTAAAACTATTTTATTGTTATTAGCTTTTACTTTTAATATATCTTCAATATTGGATATAACAGAAGATAAATTAGGTATGTTATTTTCAATAGGCATAATATCACTGTCATCAGAACTATCTTCGTCATTATTTTGATTTTCATAGTTCGCTCTCATTTGTTCAACAGTATAATAATTTTGAGTATTTTTCTTAATCATTTTTATTTGTCTAGTAATTGGATTAAAATTATAATTTTTAAATATATCACTATATAAATAAGTATCTCTAAAAATAGGATTAGAAACAGTTGGAAAAATAATAGTTTTATATTTTAAAGCAATTATTTCATTTGCTGTTAAAAGTTCCCTACCGAGTAGAGAAGTAGTCTTATTAGCACCTACTTTAAAGGTGTCGGTACTTTGGCTTATTGACTGGGTTTCGATAGTAGATTTACCAAGTTTACGACTAATAACATCAGCACAGTCAATACTGTTTGTTTTTAGATAAGTGAGTGCTGAATTATCTTGAATAATAGATGATGATTCTTTCCCATAAACTTGGTCTAGTTGAGCAAAAGACTGAATAAAGAATTGAAAACGCATATTTCTTGATCTAGCAACAGATACGATCGTTTCAATATCACTCAACGGTGGACAGTTTGCGAACTCATCTAATATCCACTCAATTTTACGTGGTAATTTTCCGTTATTATGGGGCATATTAGCGATTTTAGTTAATTCCTTATAAAGAATACCTACAATGATAGTAACGAGCTGGTAATAGCTCTTATCCTCGTCAGGAACGATAATATAAAGTATACTAGGTTTATCAACTAAAGAAGATATTTCAAAATCACTAGAGCTAGTAATGTTTTCTACATTAAGGTCATCAAATATTTGCATTTTTTCGCCAAAGACAGCTGTAATTGATTTATATGTATTTTCACTCGCCGATAAAATAGAAGTAAGATAATCTTTTGAAATAGTACCATAATCTCTAGTATTTAAGTTTCTCTGTAAATAAATCTGATTTTCTTTTAATAAAGAGGAGTTTTGAAACTTTTTAATGCTAGAAACATTTATCTTGTTTTCTGGTATCAAGCCACTTTCGTAATCCTCTAAAAAAATACCAGCAATACCTTTGAAAAGATTTTTGGATGAGTTTAACCAAAACGGATCTTTTGTTTCTTTTTCAGCAAATATTAAATCAGCTAAATTATTAATAAGTCTAGTAGCTTCAGCTTGACTAGAAGAACTTTGATTTTGATATTGCTTTATATAATTTAAAAGCTCCGAATTATTAATAGATTTGTATTCATAATCAACTTTTTCTTTTAATAAATCAAAATAATCTTCACTTTCTAGCTTATCTTTAATAGCATCAATGTTATTTAAAATATACTCAATGATATAGTCATCTAGTTTATAAGTTACTTTAATATTATTTTTATATTGTTCATTTATAATAATTTGTTCAAAATCAATTTGTAAAATATGAAATAAATAACAGATAGAATAAAATAACTTTTCTTCATATACACAATGAACTTTCCACTCATCAATAATCGGTTGCATAATATTTATATGCGTAGATAAATGAGGATTCCTAAAATCAATAGTAATAATATTTTCATAGCCATTATCTTTAAATATACTAGAAGTTTTAGAAAATATTTCGCCTTTAGGATCAGTGATAATTAAACTTTCTTTTTCTTTAGCAGTAGCAAACATTATACACTCTGAAAGTACAACTGTTGCTGATTTACCTGATCCAGTACTACCAATTAATAACCAGTGAGGGCTTATATTATCAAAGTAAACATATTCAAATTGATTATTTTTCTTTTCAAAATAAACAGGAAAGCCAGCTTCTTTGATATTATAAATATTTTCTTTTTTAAAAGTTTTAGCAATTTCTTTTTTAGTAGCAAACTTTGATGAGCCATACTCATTTTTATTTTTTACTTTTCTTTGATTAAGTCTAGGCTGTATTAACACTATAAATATTATTGCACCTATTACCAGAAATAAAATTAAGACATAAAAAAAAGACAGGTTATTGTCTAGTATCATTGTTGTAATCCAAAATATAAATTTTATGATGATACACTAGTATAGTGGCTATTTTCTTTTTATCAGCCAAATAAATACGGTAATGTGTACCCCAAAATTTAGCCCAATTCCATGCTGTCTTTTTTAGTATCTTTTTCATTTTCATAAGTGTAATCTATGTAATCATCAATATATTCATTAATGCTATTTTTTAAATTTTCTATATCAGAGCAATGGTATTCTGCACCTGATGAGTTTTCTGTCCCAATTATTACCGAGTTATTAATTTTATCGTAGTTAATCTCTAACATAATATCTTCTTTCAATTTAGGGTATGGATACTTTTTATAATCTACACTTTCTAAATCTTCCCAGTCTAAAATAATATCAGAATTATCATATTTTGCTTTTACTTTATCTAATGCTTCTTCGTAGCTATTAGCCTCAATATCAATAACACGACTTAAAGTTTCGACAATTTCAATTTGATATTTACTCATGTTTATCAGACCTTTCTTGTTTTTCTTCTTGCCTTGAACAATAACTTGAAACATTACAAGCACAGTAAATGAAAAGTAAAACTAAAATTAAAATAATAATTAATGCTTCCATATTTACAGTTCCTTTCCAGTATCTAGTGTTGAATCAAGTTCAATATATTTTTCTTCACAACCTTTAATAGCTTTATCTAAATCCATATAATCAGAATTATTTAATTGTAAATCTCTAGTAGTAATTAAAGTACCAATATGATTTATGATAATTTGATTTGAAACATAATCAGGCTCGTCAAAAGAATCACTACCTATATCATAAGTGTAGTATCCTAATTCTTTTAATTGTTGTCTTTGTTTATTAGATAACCTTAAACCAGTAATGTAAAAAGTATCTTTTTCTTTTACATTTTCTTTTTCACGATACCACAATTTAATGCTTTCTTTAGTGGCTTTATTGTAAGCAAGCCAATAAAGATTTGTTTCTATATTTGGGATAACTTTTCCTTGTAGGATTAAACTATATTTTTGGTCTTTTAAAAATTTAATAATATCGTCTTGAATATTTTTTGTTTTTCTAGTTTGAATAGTGAACTTGGGTTTATTAGTGTCATAATCATATATTTCTATTGTTTTCATATATCAAAATATTTAAAGATAATAGTCGTAACTTTCCATTTCGGAAACATAATCTTTAAACTTATCCTTTCTTAATTCTTGTGCTAACTCAAAGCCAAGTTCTTCAATAACTTTTTTATCATAAGATGAAACAGAGAACATACCATTTTCTGAATCATAAAAAAGCTCCCTACTCAAGTGGGGGAGTTTATGCTCGACAAAAGTTTTAACTAGACTTTCATAATCATAACCATTACCAAATATACCGTCTTTATTTCTAGTTCTAAAAATAGACCTATCAAAATCAGACTGATCTAAAAATAATGAATATTCTTTATTACACTCTAAAGTCATAAAAGGTTTTAAATAATTTTCAAACCATTTTTCAAACTTTTTATATTCTTTTTCTTTATAATAAATATCACTTAATAACAAATTAGGATTTTTGGATAGGTATAACTCAATACCTTTATTGATACCGTTTCCTAATTCTTTTCTTATTTCTTCATATTCTTGTAATATACTCAATTAAATCACTTCCTTTCAATTTTGAGTATAAAAAAAGACCGACTATATTAAGTCGATCTCATCGATAAATTGTAATTTGTTGCCCTCTTTATAATTTTGATATCCAATTATTTTATCATCAAATGTTAGAAATGTTTTATCTTTGATATTTTTCTTTTTGTCTTATAACATAATTACTAATATTTTTATCATAATCTGGATATAAATAATTTAAACATTGTGCCACTTCTTTTGATACCATTCTAAAAATTCCCATACATAATTCTAAAGATTTCCACATTTCTGTATATGACCCCATATTATATGTAGCAAGAATTTTCTTCCATAATTCAGGTGAAATATATCGTTCTAAAAATTTATAGTTTTTTCCTAGACTAAAACTATAACCTTGCTCTATTCCAACCTTCCATGAAATCATTCGCAGTAATTCCATACGCACAATATTATTTAAATGGTCGATTGCAAATAAAATTTCCTTTCGACATAATCCTTTCACTACATATGTTACAGTATTCCAAAATTCATTACAGCAATCATCAAAAGAACGTGCTGTCGGATGTTCTATATAATAATCTTCATCTGTAGGTACTGGTATATTAGTAACACGATTATCCTTATCTAATAATAATTTTACTAATTTATCCCAAGTAAAATATTCATCTAAAACTTCTAATGGCAATAATGTCAAATCTATTTTAACTCCGTCCCAAAATAACATAAGATATGAATACCCTTTTTCTTCTTTTGGAAACAATTCCATATCCTCGGGTTTTTGCATAATAAGTCTCTCTCCAAAAACATTAAGCCACTCATCACTATTAATAAAACTCTGCATGTCTGTGACAAAAAAAGTAATATCATAATCTTGAAAATCATCTGGTATAATATTAATATTTGTTCTTGAACCTTCTAAAGTAACCACCCTAATTCTATCATCTGCTTTAGCAAAATTAAGTATAGTATCATATATTTGTTTCTCTGTTCTCATTTTCATATCAACTCACTTTTAAAATTATTATTACTTATATTATAACAGAAAAAAGTAAATTTTCTATTGCCTTAGATTTACCTTAAACATAAAATTATTCTTTAAATTTAACCTTGTATCTATTTTATATTTTTTCCTTTTTGGATTTCCATCAATCCTATAAATGCTATTATTTTTAATATCATAGCTTACAGACCAAATTGTATTAGCATCCTTTCTCTATCATAATCACATCTAAACAGTACAAAAATCTTTTTGATTTCTAAATACTTATCCATATCATCAACTACTTAACAAATTGTAATTTATAATTTGCTTATTACTTTTTTCTGTCAACTTCTTTGTTTACACTATTGCTAATAATATAGAAATTGGAAATATAGCTACTGGATAAAATTCTTATTTTCAATTTTTCAATTTAAAAATTTTCTTTTGGCGCTTAGTTTCAAATTTCCAATAACCATGATTACGATTTCGATGTTTTTTTTGAATCTTGTTT
>CANATJ010000045.1 GCA_947364595.1 uncultured Bacillota bacterium
AAGATGGTACTATTATTGCAAGAATGTATTCTGATAATATTCACTTTAAAGAGAACGATAAATATATAGAAATAGATAATAGATTAGAAAAAATCCAAAACTATTATAAAAATAAAAGAAATTCATTTAATGTTTATTTTAAAGAATTTAGTAGTAATCGATATATGAATTATGAAATTTCTGGAGAAACAATTGGTTTTGAATTGATTAATAGTAATCAAGTACCTATTACAATAGTTAACAGTGAATCACAGTATTGTCAAGAAGTTAAATATAATGAAATTTTAAAAGACATAGATTTTGAATATCATATCAATCCCACAAAAATAAAGGAAAATATTGTTATTAATAATGAAAATAGTTTATTAGATCAAATTAATTTTAAAATTTATACAGATCTAAATCTTGTTATGCATAATAAAGGCATAAATGTTATTAAAAACGAAAAGATATTATTTACATTCGAGGCACCTTTTATTATAGATTCAAATAATCAGGTTGCTGATTGTGTGTATTATATTTTAGAAAAAGAGAAAGATGGCTATCATTTATTATTAAAATTAGATGTTGCAAAGTTAAAGACATTGGATTTAAAATTTCCAATAATGATAGATCCTACTATATCAACATCTAATACTGATGTTTATGATACTTTTATATACTGGTCACCAATAGTAAGTAGTTATACTACGACAGGGGGAGCGCTTTATGATTTTGATAGTAATTCTTTTCTTGCTTCAGATATTGTTTCAAAAGGTGGTGTAGGTACATATAAATTATCTACTAGTTATTCAGTTGATCCAATAACTACAGAAGTAACGCATGTGGCACAGGTAACTACACCAATTGGCGAAAAATATAATGTCGGTTCAAACGAAGGATTTGTAAAAGTATATTATCCTAACAAAGAAGGAGAAGTTTGGAATGATAATATAGTTGTTGAACACAAAAGCCCTTATGAAGATAATCCTACAGTAAGTAATTATACTACTTCTGGAGGGGCAATTTGTGAGTTTGATAGTAGTGTATTTGCAAAATCCAACATTGTTTCTTTTGGTGGAGTAGGGGTATATACTGTCAAAACCAATATATCTATCGATAGTGAAACTACAGCGGTTACTTATATTGCCAAAGTTATTACACCAAACGGAAAAATTTATGATGCTGAATCAGAATATGGTTTTTATAAACTTTATTTCCCAGATGATGAGGAAAGCACAAATACTGATACAATAACTATTGTAAATAATGGTTCTTATTCAGATAGAAAAAGAAGTCTTATGGATTGTTTAAAAGTAGGTGTGGAAAAACAGGATAATTATTTCGTTAGAAATAGAGCACTTATTAAATTTGATTTGCCGACAATAGGAACAGGAAGTCAAGTTTGTAGCGCTATTTTATCTATGACTGGTTATCGTTATTATGATGATTGGTATGTTGGAAATTTGGATGGCCATTATATAGATGTTCATCAAGTAACTGAAAACTGGAATGAAGAGACTGCTAATTGGGCTACCATGAATGATAAATATAAATCAAAAATAGAAGATTCGACATATTTTATTAAAGGTACGCTTGGATCAGGCGATGATGCATTTTATGGACATACGGATCTTGATATTACTTCTCTAGTTAAAAGGTGGTATTTAAACGAGCCTAATTATGGTGTGCTTTTAAAATCTCATAATGAAAAATATATAGATTCGAATTTCCCAAAATTTTATTCAAAAAACAATAACGTTTTTGGTGATAATCCTAAGCCTACACTATTAATTACTTACCGCAACCAAAATGGTATAGAAAATTATATGGATTATAAACAACAAGATTTTGCATTTGGTACAGTGTACGAGAATTCTTATAATGGTAATATTACAGGTGTTTTTTCTATTGGAGAAACTGTTGGTAGTAAATTACCAACACAATTAGAAATTGTTTATAATACCAATGATGTAATTTTGGGCAATAATATAGGTTATGGATTAGGCTATAAATTAAATGTATGGCAAACAATAGAAAAGGTAGAAGTTGATAAAAAAGAATATTTAGAATTTATGGATCAAGATGGAACCATTCATTATTTCAAAAAAGACAACAATATTTATATTGAGGAAGATAATCAAGACATGACAGTTAGTATCGAAAATAATAGTTATATTTTAAAAGATAAAGATGGTAATAAAAGCGTATTTGAAATAAGAAATGATATAGGTTATATAAAAGAGTATGTTGACACCGATAATAATACTATGAAATTATTTTATAATAACGATAATAAAATTATTAAATTGGTAGATGAGAATGAAAAAGAAATTAATTTTACCTATGAAGCTAATAAAATAGATATTATTAGTCCTGATAGAATGGTAACATTAAATTATGTTGATGGTGTTTTAACTAAGATTATATCATCTAACGGAGATATTATTTTTTCATATAATGAAAATAGATGTTTAAAATTTATTAAAGACACCAATAATACAAAAGTTGGATTTGTATATTATGAACAATTACCATATAGAATAAAAGATGTAACTGAATATGGAATTGATAATTCTTTAGGTACATCTTTACACTTTGATTATAGTTTTAATGCCACAACTATTATTGATAATGAAGAAAGGGCTAAGACTACTTGTTATAATGATTTTGGAATGGTAACTTCTACTAGCAATTTAAAAGATAGAGATAATATTAATAATGCTTATGCATTTGTAAACAGACATATTAAAGATACTGAAAATAAAAATAAATGGTTAATTTCCCAAATACCTATAAAATACGTTAAAAATTACTTATCAAATACTAGTTTTGAAGAAGAAACAATTAATTTTACATTAGATGATGAAGAAGGTAATTTAAGTTTCTCTGAATCAAATTCAAGAAGTGGAGGAAGAAGTTTATTTGTAAAAACTAATAGTCCTAATAAATCTATCTCACAAGATATAAGTGTTTCAGATGGAAAATATTATACTTTTAGTGTATATGCCAAACATAGTAACAACATAAAATTATCATTAGGTTATAATGATTTTAATGGAGAATTTGTAGAAAACGTAAGTAAAGAATTTGTTCCTACAGATGATTTTAGAAGATATGACATTTCCATTTATTATCCTTCTAACGCTATCAGTAATTTGCTTTTAAAAATAAATTTAATAACAAGTGGAGACTTATATTTGGACGATATTCAATTAGAAGAAGGCGAAGTGGCTAACGATTATAATTATATTTCTAATTCAGATTTTTCTGAAGGTTTAGACGGATGGGATACGAATTCTGGTGATAGTCAAAATCGTTTTGAAGTCGTTTCTCTTGAAAAAGGCGGCACAGCATTAAAAATAAAAATGGATCCTATTATAGAAACAAGTCTTTCAAAAACGTTTAATATAAAGGGGAAAAAGGGCGACTCTATTAATTTGTCATTTTGGTATAAAAATATGGGAGTTGCATTACCATCAGGATATAATATTGTAATGATAATACCTAAATATATTACAGACGACCCATATGATAATCATCCAGAAGTAAATTTAGTTCCTAATGATAATGTGTGGCAATATTTTTCTTTAAATTTCATTACACAATACGATTATAATGGAATAGAAATATTTTTTATGCAAAATGGTGATTCTAATAATTTATATTTGACTAATTTATCTTTATTTAAGGAAGTACCAGAAAATATTATTCAATATGATGAGGTTGGGAATATAATAAGTATGACGAATTATAACAAGCAGACTACATATTATAATTACGATAAAAACAATCAGCTAATTGAAGTTATAGATCCAAACAAAACAAAGTCAAGATTCGAATATAGTAATTCTAATGTTGAACAATTATTAAACGGTATATCTCATGATGGTGTGATTAATGAAATAAAATATGATGATAATCATAATCCTATAGTAACAAGGATTCAAAGAAAGAATAATTTGTTTTTATCAAATAAGGAATTATATTCTATTCGCTCTAAAGGAACAAATTTTTACATTAGAGATATATTAGGAATTGTACAATTAATAAAATCAAATGATATTAATGAAAAGTGGCTAATAGAAAATTATAATGAATATTTCACTATTAAACATTCAATTATAAATAAATATTTATCATGTAATAACTTGTCTTTAACTTTATCAGTAACATGTACTGATAATTCAAAATTTGAATTTATTGAAAATAAAAATGGTAGTTATCTAATAAAAATAAAAAATATGGACAAATATTTAAAGAACAATAATGGTATTTTAGAATTTGCAAACTTAGTAGAAAATGATTATAGTTATGAATTTTATTTTGAAAATAATAATAATGAATTTTTAGAAAATTATACTACTTATAACAAAAGTGGAACATTTGTTGAAAAGGAAACGGATACAAATTTAAAAAGCATATATTACGATATTGATGATAATACAGGTTTATTAAAATCTATTATTGATTCAAACGGGATTAAAATTAGTTATGACTATGATGAGCAAAACCGTTTAATAAAAGCGGCTACTGGTACAAGAGAGATTAATTATAGTTACAATATTTATAATTTATTAAAGGAAATAATCCAAGGAAGGAGAAAAATCTTTTTTGAATATGATGATTTTTTAAATTTAAAAACAACAAAAATAGGTAATAACGTGATAGTAACAAATAATTATAACCCACGTAATGGTAATTTATCATCTGTATTATACGCTAATGGTCAAAAAAATGAGTATGTGTATGATTGTTTTAATAGAATAGATAAAGAAATAAAAGAAGATGATACATATAATTATAAATATGGTAATAATGGTGATTTGAGAAAAGTTGTATCAAATAATCATATAGAACAATTTGAATATGATTTAAACAAACGATTAAAAGATTATCTGTTTGATAATTTCGAAGCACAATTCCAATATGATAATAGCAATAATCTTATTAGCGAATTATATGGTATTGATGTTTGTTCAGAGGATGATTTTGAAAAAATAATTAACGAATTTGATAATGATAATTCAATCACAAAAACAATATTTGATTCAAATTTTATTAGTTATAGGCATGATAATATTGGGAGAGTTATTGGCTCTTTCATAAACGATAATATTAATACAACAATAGAGTACGTTACGAATGGTAAAAGAACAACAACTTTAATAAAAAACCTTTTTACTCAACTAGGTGAGTATTCATATAAATATGATAATTTAGGCAATATTACACATATATATCACAATGATTTATTAAAAAACAAATATTTTTATAATTGCTATAATGAATTGATAAAAGAGTATGATTATGTAAATAATAGAAAAATTGTATATACATATGATGAACATTCGAATATGGTTTCTAAACAATATTATAAGTTGGATGATTTTTCTATTGAAAAACAGGAAACATTTAAATATACAAATGGCGATTGGATAGATCAATTATCATATTATAATGATCAAAAAATCGATTATGATGGATTAGGTAATATCATTTCAATAGGTGATTATAACTTAAGTTGGATTAACGGTAGACAATTAAAACAAATAACAAATTTAAATGATTGTTATAGTTATAAATATTCAAAGGAAGGTTTTAGAATTTCAAAAACAATAAATAATGTTGAAACAAAATATTACTTAAATAATAATGATATTGTGTTTGAAAAAACTGGCAATAATGTGATATACTATATAAGGAATAATGTTGATGGTTTGATTGGCCTAAAATATAATGATGAATTGTTTTATTATATAAAAAATAATTCTGACGATATAATTGGAATTATGGATGCAGAATATAATGTTGTTGCAAGTTATCAATATGATAGTTGGGGCAATATTTTGTCGATAGTTGATGGTAATAATGTTGATATAACTAATAATGAAAACCATATTGCAAATATTAATCCATTTAGATATAGAAGTTATTACTATGATAAAGAAACAAAATTATATTATTTAAATTCAAGGTATTATTGTCCTAGATTATGTCGTTTTATAAGTGCAGATAATAATATTATTCAAAATTATAGTTTAAATGGCAGTAATATGTATATTTATGCAGAAAATAACCCTATTAATAAAATTGATATAAATGGTAACAAATCATTATTAAGTATAATTAATTCTGTAATTAAAAAGGTAAAAAAAGTTATTTCAAAAATAGTCTCTAAACCTAAGAAAAAACCTAAGAAAAAAACTAGTTCTAAAAATGAAGGTAAAACATGTCCTGTTACTACTCCAAAAAAATCTAGTTCAAATTCTCTACCGGCCAAATCTAATCCTAACTCTTTGCCAACTAAATCTAAACCTAATTCTACTTTAACAAGAAAAGATGGCCAGCAAAAAAGAGATTATGGCCCTGATGGTAGAGCGGTAAAAGATACTGATTATGAAGGCAAGCGTCATCCAAATTTAGATGTACCACATTACCATGGTTGGGAATGGGATGAAAATGATATTCCACATCGAAGTCCTGCATATGATGATAATCATCCATTGCCTACAGATGATGCAGCAAAAATAGCATTAGGTGTAACTGCCGGCTATTTAATTTATAGATGTGTAAGATTAATACCTTCTTTATTACCACCATTATGGCCCACTATTCCAGCTAATGTAGCAATCCCATAGGAAGGAGATGATTAATATGAAGGGAATTGAATTTGAAATTCCAAATGAATATGGTAGGTTTTTAAATGATATACTTTGTGGAATAGTAGATGACTCTTCAAAATGGCTCGTTAATAATGAAGAAGTTTTGCTTGATGGTACTACACATTTATTTGTAAAAGACGAATATTCTGAAAAAGAATTTAAAAATTTAATCTCTGTTCCAAATTATTATTTGATATTTTTAAATTTATCAAGAATGCTCCCTGATGGAGAAAAAGATTTAACTTTAATTATTGATGATAATATTTTTGTGGAAATATATTCGAATAAGCCTTATTTATTGGATAAAATTAAGATAAATTGCGAAAAAAAGGGCTTTAAAAATTTTCATGAAATTGATAATATTCTTGAAGAAGATTTATAGTCTTTTTAGAAATAAAATAACAAATTAAATATTTTAAATTTAAAAATGGAGAGATAAATGTGCTGGATATAATATTAAATTGTATTGTTCCTTTTGTTTTAACCACTGTTTTAGGAATAATAATTAAAGAATTAAAAGATAATAGAAAGAATAATAAAG
>CANATJ010000046.1 GCA_947364595.1 uncultured Bacillota bacterium
GGTGATAACATGGATCCATATATAAAAGGAAATTTTAAAAGAAGTATATTTAAATCAGATAAAGGTTATATAATAGGACTTTTTAAATTAAAAGAAACTAATCTAGAAGAGATGGAATATTATATTAATAAAACAATAACTTTTACCGGATATTTTCATGAATTAAACGAAGATGATACTTATATTTTTTATGGATCATGGACTACTCATCCAAGATATGGACTTCAATTTCAGGTAAGTAGTTATGAAAGAGTAAAGCCCACTGATAAAGATGGAATTATAACATTTCTATCTAGCGATTTATTTCCTGGTATAGGAGAGACATTAGCCAAGACCATTGTTTCAACTCTTGGTGATAACACATTAGATAAAATTTTAAGCGAACCAGAGTGTTTAAATTTAGTACCAAAATTAACTAAGAAAAAAGCTGATACTATTATTTCTAGTTTAAATAAATATGAAGAAAGTCATCAAATAATTGTTTATTTAAGTGAACTTGGTTTTAATATGAAAGATGCTTTAAGTATTTATAATGAATATAAATCAAATACTTTGCAAATAATAAATAGTAATATATATAAAATTATTTATGATATTAAAGATATTGCTTTTACTAAGGTTGATATGGCAGCTTCAAAATTAAATGTAGCTTTAGATGATATAAATAGAGTAAAAGCCGCTACATTATATGTGATGAATATGATGATTTTTCAAAATGGAGATAGTTACTTAGAAAAAGAAAAAATTGTTATGAGTGTTAATAGATTTTTAAATATTTCATTTGATGATTTTGACACCATTTTTGAAGAACTATCCTTAGAAGAAAAAATTGTTATTGATAATAATGATTATTATTTAAAAGATATTTGGGATGCTGAGGAAAATATTGCCAATAATATTTATCATATGACTAATAAAAAACCTTATAGTTATAGTAAAATTGATGAACTTATTGAAGCAATGGAAGAAGAATATTTGATTTCTTATAATGACAAGCAAAAATTAGCTATAAAAAAAGCAATTGAAAACAATCTTTTAATCATAACAGGTGGACCTGGTACTGGTAAAACAACCATTATTAAAGCAATCGTGGAACTTTATGGCAAATTAAATGATTTGAGTTATGATGAACTTACAGATGCTTTAGTTTTACTGGCCCCAACAGGAAGAGCTAGCAAAAGAATGAGTGAATCAACCTTATTTCCAGCGTCAACTATCCATAGATTTTTAAAATGGAATAAAGATAGTGGCGAATTTATGGTCAATGAATCTAATAAATCTAAATGCAAAATGGTTATCATTGATGAAGTTAGTATGATTGATATAAGTTTATTTGATAGTTTATTAAAAGGACTTTCTAGTAATGTAAAAATGATTTTAGTAGGGGATTATAATCAGCTTCCTAGCGTAGGCCCTGGTCAATTACTTAAAGATTTTACCTTTTGTGATTTAATTGATGTTGTACATTTAGATAGATTATATAGACAGGATGAAAATTCTTATATCACTTCTTTAGCGCATGACATAAAACAAGGTGACGTTTCAGAAGACTTTTTAAACACTTATAGCGATTATACTTTTCTTAAGTGTTCATCAAATAGCATTAAAAACAATTTAAAAAACTTATGCAAACAAATTATAGATAAAGGTTATGATTATAAAAGAGTTCAAGTTTTAGCGCCAATGTATAAAGGGGAAAATGGAATTGATTCATTAAACAAAGAACTTCAAGAAGTTTTTAATCCCAAAGATGAATACAAAAGAGAAATTCAATATGGAGATGTTACCTTTAGAGAAAATGATAAAATTCTCCAGCTTGTTAATATGCCCGATGATAATATATATAATGGGGATATTGGCGTTATAAAATATATTAAATATGGTAATACTAGTAAAAGTGGCAAAAATGAAATATATGTTGATTTCGATGGGAATTTAGTTAAATACACTCCTAAAGATTTTGTAAAAATTAAACATGGTTTTATCATTAGTATTCATAAAAGCCAAGGTAGTGAATTTGAAATGGTTATAATGCCTATTTCTTATAGCTATAATAGAATGCTTTATAGAAAACTTGTTTATACAGGTGTTACACGAGCAAAAAAGAAACTTATTATTATTGGTCAGCCAGATGTATTCTTAGCCAGTGTGCAAAATAATAATGAATATTTAAGAAATTCTAAACTTTTAGAAAAAATTCAGTATAAAATCAATAGTTAAAGACAAAATATAAATGTATGCGATTTATGCATACCATCATGTTTCTAGCAAGTAGGTGATAGTATGGACTCAATGAAAAATATAGCTATGATTGCCGCTGGTAGTATAGCTACGCTTGCTTATCAAAAGTATAGTAAGCCAGTTATGAGAAATGTAAAAAAAGCCTTTAATGGCACAATGAAAAAAGTAGACAAAACGTTAGATGATATGATGTAAAAAAAGGCTCATTTTAGAGCCTTTTTACTTTTACTTTTTTTAATGTTTTTAAACTTTGATTATATAATTCTTTAAATTCTTCTAATTGTTCTTGATGAGTTTCAATATAATTTTTTACCTTTTCATTATTGTATATACAAAATGGATATTCAACTTTCATATTGTTCCATTTTATTATTGGAATATTTTTTTCTGTTATATCTGTTGGTAAATTATAAAAATAAGGATTTACTGTAGAAATGGTAGTTTCAGTTTTTGTATTTAAATCAAATATTCTTTCATCCTTTATAGCTGGTAAAATGCGTTTACCATTAGGATATAAACAAAATATCGGATTTAAAATTATTGACTTTTTCTCACCACCAAAATTTATACATCTATTACTAAGACTATCCATATATATCGGTATATATGGTAAATTATCTATTTGAACCTGATTCCAAATATATTGATCATTGTTTTTCGCTAACAAATAAAACATTTCACTATGGGCTAAAAAAATTTCTCCGACTTCCATAAAATTTGATTGTAAAAATTTAATACTTTGCTTATGTTTCATACTATCAGCTCCTTTTGTCCTGAGGTATTTTAACACGTCTTATTTTATCTTGTCAACAAAAAAAGTTCTTTTTAGAACTTTTTACACTTTACTTTGGATTTTTCTAATGATTTTAAACCTTGATTATATAAATCATTAAATTCTTCTAATTGTTCTTGATGAGTTTGGATATAGTTTAAAACACTTAAATCATTCGTATTATTTGAAATGATATTTTTAAAATTATTATCCCATTTTACTATGTTATTTTTATTAATATTTTTATTTTCAAAAAATTCATTGTTAATTTTATAATTAGTGTATGTAACAAATGGATGATTAATAAATATTAGTTTTTCTGCTAATACATATTCAGATTTTGTAGATAAAGTCATATTTTTACCATTTGAATATAAAACATATGAAGGTGTTAATATTAAATTTCTTTCAATGTTTGTTTTTTCATGACGAACGTAAAAATTTTCAATAACCACAGGTATGTATGGCAAATTTTTTATATCAATATTTTTCCATGTATATCTTTCATTTTCTTTGGTTAAAATAGTAATATCTTTAGTATCTACTAGAAATGTTTTACCAATTAATTTAAATGATTCCTTTAAATGATTAACAACATCTGGACTTAATTTTATTTTTTCCATAATAATCTCCTTTATACGGAAGTATATTTTAACAGTATTTTTATTATGTGTCAAATTATGGAAAGAAGGTTCTAAAATGAAAAAAATTTTAATTACATCAGCCCGTAGCGGCATTATAAAAAGAGTTTTAAAATATTTTAAAACAGATGAATTTTATATGTATTTAACCTTTCATACTGATAGTCAATTAAACTGGGCATTAAAAAAATACAAAAATTATTCTAATATAAAATGTTTTAAACTAGATTTAAAAGAAGATAATAAAGAATTCTTAGAAAATTTAGATATCGATATTTTGGTTTTAAATGGCGCACTTGCGATGAGTGGTAGTTTAATTGAAATGCCATTTGAACAAATAAAAGAAAATTTAGAAGTGAATTATTTTGGCAATCTTAAAATTATAAAGCAAATTATTATAAAAATGATTGATAAAAATTCAGGGAAGATTATTGTTGTTTCATCATTGGCAGGTAAAATTCCAATGCCTTTTTTAGGCGCTTATAGCTCTAGTAAAGCCGCCTTAACAATGATGATGGAAGCTTTAAATTTAGAAATTAAATTATTAAATAAAAACATAGATATTTGTATTATTGAACCAGGATTATATAATACAGGATTTAATAAACTTGCCATCGATAAAAAATATGAATTTATGAATGAAAGTTCCTTTTTTGAAAACAGATTAAATATTATTAGAAAGTATGACAAGGTTTTACTATTTTTCGAAAGAAAAAATTTAGATTCTATTGCTAAAAAAATTTATAAGGCCATTATCTCTAAAAAGCCTCATCTTCACTATAGAGCTCCTTTATCTCAAGTGTTATTTGTAAAATTTTATAACTTATTTAAATAATAAAAGACAAATATATTTTATTTGTCTTTCCAATACCACCATTTTAATTTTTCTTTATCATGAGTTTCATTTTCCGCATAATAAACAGCCATTCTAAATACATATAATTGGCATTTATCTTCCTTATAGCCTTTAAATTTACAATCCTGATTGTATAGCATTTCAGGATTCTTTCCTTTTAAATCTTCTATACAAGTTATTCCAATATTAATTAAATCTTCTTTTGTGTTTTTTCCTATATAAGGTATTTTTATTAAGTCTGTTTTCATTTTAATCTTTCTTTTTAAAAAGTTTTTTATCTACACCACAAATAGGACATTTAAAATCATCTGGAAGAGTATCTCCATAATATACGTATCCACATATGGTACATACCCAGGCTGTTTTACCTTTTTCGGTAGTTACTTTTATTAAATCTTCTTTATTCTCTTGATAGTAATTATAACTCATAGCTTGATCATCTTTAAAAACATCAGCCTCTATCAATTTTCCGATGAATAGAGTATGAGTTTCGTTGTCTATGGAGTCAATAATTTCACAAATCATATAACCTAGTGAATCATTAATTATATTTATTCCTTCTATTTCCTTTACACTAGTATTTTCAAATTTGTTAATATCACGCATAGAATTCATTCCAAATGTAGTAATAATATTAGGATTTACATCTTTAGCTAAAATTGATAAAGCAAATAATTTATTTTTTTTAAGCAATTCATTTGTATAATTATTTTTCATAACAGCGACAGATATTAAAGGATTATCGCCCGCACTTATTTGTGAAACTGCATCAACCATGCATCCGCCATTATTTGTTGTTAAAACGTACATTCCTTGTGTGATTTTTCTAGTTATTTTTTTATTTTTCATAATCCACCTCAAAGTTATTATATCACATAAAATAGTAGAGTAAGCTACTATTTTATTGTACTTGTCAATTTAGTTTTACTAATTTTTTCATAAAACATTGTTTTGTTTGTAAAAACATATTTTATAATAGTAATTACATACATTAAAAAAGTTATAAGAATAAATATTAGGCCGGTAAATTCTTTAATCATTTCATTTATGTTTAATTTAGTTATTGTATTAAAAATTAAATAGGGTAGAATTATATATATTATAATAATTGTAATATTTCTTAAGAAAAATCTATATATATTTGGTTCGTTATTATAATCTAATACTTTTATATTTAAAAAATTTTGAGCTATAGTACCACAGTTTAAAAACATTGGAATTATATAATAATAAAATAAAATAGAAGTTATAAGTATATATATACTTTTTATATTTTGATTTAGAAGTTTTTCTAATAATAAATATATTATCAAAAATAAAATAAAATCTAGTAAAGCAGTTGATGTTTTTCTGAATCCAGAAATTGTTTTTCCTTTTTCTTTAGCTACAAAGTTTACTTTTTCTATTGTTGGAAGAACCTTAATTAAAGGCCCAGCCATTATGTAGCCCAAAATACCACCTATAGTATTTAAAATTAAATCATCAACATCAAATAATCTGTAACCTCTTGGATATATAAAATATAAACCACTAAGTTGAGTTAATTCAAAAAATAAACTTAATAAAAATGAAAATATGATAACCTTCTTAATATCACATTTAAAATAATATCTTAAAAATATTCCAAAAGGTATTGTTAGCAAGATATTATAAATTGGAACAAAAAAATAAGATTCTTTTAAAGCTCCTATATATGTATGAATATTTGTAATATCAAGTGACGTATTTTTTATAAAATCAAAGATAAAGCTAAAAGGTATTAATTGCATCCTAGGGGTAGTTAAAGCGGCAACTTCACTAATTTTTGGCAAAGGTAATATAACTAAAAAATAAGCACATGTTAGATATAAAGTAAATAAATATATTATTATTGTTTTATAAAAAGATATTGAACCATATTTATGATACTGCACCAATATAAATGGAAAAGTCATTAGTAAAGCAATGAATGGGAAAAATAAAATAGCCATTTTAACTACTTCAAAATAATTATTCAATTTTATTCACTCCTTTTTATAAAAACCATTATAGTATAAATATTTTACCCTAGCCATTGACTTTTATTACAAAACCTTACATTAATGTAAGATATAAAAAAACTAGATATAATTTTATCTAGTTAAATACATTTTATTGTTTTCAAAGCTTAGTTATATATTTCTTCAAATAACTCAACCATTCTTGTTATGATGTTTATAGTTCTTTCTTGATATTTTTTATAAATTTCAGTATTTTTTGTATTTTGTTTATCATTTAATAACTTTCCAGTTTTGTCGCAATAAACTGTTGTTTTGTTTTCATTAATATATGTTACTGCAGCTCTTTTTCCATTATAATCCACTATAATTGCTTCATCTTCAGTCCACTTTGTA
>CANATJ010000047.1 GCA_947364595.1 uncultured Bacillota bacterium
CCCTCTTTTAGACCTTCTTTTCTGGCTTCTTTCCTATCTTCTTCGGCATTAATCTTTTGGGCTATTTCCTCTAGCTCTATCATATAATCTACCATTTCTTCATCTTCTGACATCTTACATATTTCTTCTTTCATATTCTCAAGCTCCTTATCTCCTTTAGATAATCGTTTAAGCTCTTCTTTATCTTCTTCTGTCATCATTTTTAATATTTTTTCAAACCTACTTAAACTACTTTTATTATAGTCTATTTTTTTCATTTTTTCCATATTTATATGATATTTTATAAAATTTTCTTCACTTATATATTTACCCTCTTCATCTCTAAATAAAAACTTTATTATTAATCTATCATCAAATCTATTTATACAATCAAAATTTATTTGGATTATCTGTCTTTCTACATATCCTTGTCCTTTTAATGTGGCTTTTGAAGCTAATTTATGATGATAACAATTATTTTTTATTATTGTTCCTTGTTTTTTGTTTGTATTCATTTCTAAATTTATTACAGAATCTTGCACCTCTATTAGTAAATCTGTTATTTTACCTTTTTCAAAATAATTATCTTTAGCTAATTCTGTGTTTTTAAATGTTAAATTATTATATATAAATTCTTCATTAATATCTATTATATTACTTAATATATATGACAAAATACTTCTCATTTCCTGTTTTTGAAATAGTGATTTAAATATGCAATCTGTTGTCGCTGGCAATACTTTATTTTCTTTCTTTAATTTTTTTATTATTTCTTTTACATTCCCTTTTCTCAGTTCTTCTTTAATCATTTTTTCATCTCCTTCTATAAGTAAGATACTACATTTATTTTTATTTTCCTTTTAATTTTTATAAAAATTAAAAAAACATTGATTTAAATCAATGTTTATTTTATATTAATAACTTTTACTTTATATTCTCCATTTGGACTGCTGACAGTAGCAATGTCCCCTAATTTTGCATTAAGTATTGCTTTGGCAATTGGAGATTCGTTAGAAATTTTATTTGTAAAAGGGTCAGCTTCTTTAACGCCAACAATTGTATATTCTTCAGTTTCTTTATCATCGACATATTCTATTTCTACTGTATTACCAATAGATACTACATCATTATCGACATTTTTAATGACAATAGCTTTTTCAATCATTTTTTCCAATGCTACAATACGATTCTCTGTTGCTGATTGTTCATCTCTTGCCGCATCATATTCAGCGTTTTCACTTAAATCGCCTAAGGCTCTAGCTTCTTTTAAAGCTTCGATAACTGCTGGCCTTTTTTCCATTTTTAGATATTCAAGTTCTTTTTTCATATCTTCTAAGCCTTGCTCTGTTACATAAACTTCTTCATCTTTTGTCATTTTTTCACCTCGGTTTTCTAATTTTTGTACTTTCAAATAATACTACACTTTTTATTGTTTGTCAACACATTTCATCATCCAACCAGTTTCAACTGGTTTTGGCACTTTTATATAAACTATTTGTTTCGGATGTCTAACCACTTCTATTTTATTCATATCTTCGTCATATATTTCTTCTAAATTTAAATTAAATTCTTCATTTGGACCAAATATTTGAACTTTATCATTTATTTTAAAGTGATTTCTTTGCTCTATTTTAGCTAATTTTGTTTTTTCATCATACTTTAAAACTAGGCCAATAAAATCTTGATTGGTAACTTCGACTCTACCATTATAGTATTGTCTATCTTTACCAAATTTATGATCGAAAAATTGTGGAATTGAATCACGGTTTGCACATTTTCTTAATACTTCTTCATATTCTAAATTATATTTATAGTTTTCTTTATTGTTACAATATTCATCTATTATTTTTCTATAGGTTTTTACAATTGTAGCAATATAATAAATAGAACGCATGCGCCCTTCAATTTTTAGACTATCAACTTTTATATCGGTTAAATCTTTAATGTATCTGGCTAAAGATAAATCTTTGGTACAAAATGTAAATGGTTTATCACCAGCAAGCAACTTATCTTTATCATATAATTTGAAATCCCATCTACATATTTGACTACAGCCTCCACGATTTGAATCACGATTGGTTAAAAAGTTGGAAAGCACACATCTTCCGCTATATGAGGCACACATTGCGCCATGAATAAATACTTCTAATTCAATATCAACATTTTCTTTAATATCTTTAATGTCCTCTTTAGTACATTCGCGTGCTAGTACAATCCTTTCTACTCCTTGATTTTTCCAAAACTCGGCAGCACTTTTATTCAAAGTTGATGCTTGTGTTGAAAGATGAATACTTAAATTTGTATTTTCCTTGGCTATTTCAATAATAGCTGGATCACTTACTATAATAGCGTCGACATTAATTTTATCTAACTTTATTAAATAGTCTTTAATTTTTTCTACTTCTTTATTATGCATAGCAATATTAACTGTTATGTATACTTTTTTATTTAAACTATGAGCTATTTCTACACCTTGCTTTATCTCTTCTAAACTAAAATTGTCAGCATTTGCTCTTAGGTTAAAAGATGAGCCTAGATAAACTGCGTCTGCACCATATAATAAAGCTATTTTTAATCTCTCTAAATCCCCAGCTGGGGCTAATAATTCTGGTTTTTTCATTTTATTTCACCTTATATATTGTTTCTTTATATAAAAATCCTGTTTCTTTTGGAAATTTATTTTTTTCTTTGTTTTTATAATTTTTAAGAACATTTTTAAATTCTTGTTCATCAATTAAATCACTATTAAAGACTAAATAATCAATATTTGAAAAGTCTTCTTCTGCTGCATTTAAAATATAATTTGAGTATACTGTTGTACCTATATTAGTATCATTTATTGGATAACTATTTCCTTCTTTATAAATGGTATTTTGCTTTGTTTGATTTATTAAATTAAATGTATTTATATAATTATCAACTAAGTTTCTTCTTGAGGTAAACATTGGAATATAGCCAAAGATATTAACGAAAAGCTTTGCTTTTGTATTATTTTTTATTTCATCTATTTCTCTTTTTGTTAATTCGGATGATAGATATGCATAATTAGCTCCATTTTTATACCAATAATTTACGGTTTTGTAATTAGTGGTTAGGTGTTCCTGAGCCCACACCAAATTAATATTTAGGTTTAATTTTTTAATGATATTTAAAACTGCTATATCATAGTAAATTATTCCTTTAATATTTAATTTTGATAATTCTACTAAATTTTTTTCTAATTGATTTAATTCATTGTTATGAATATTTTTATTGACGCACACAAATATTTCTTTATTTAATTTAGTAAGTTTTTCTATTTGTTTTAAAGAAAATGTGTGGTGATAATTTATACTTAAATTTTCTAATGGTAAAATATAAGCATCTATTAGATCTATTATTTCTTTCGCTTGATTTTCGTTTTTTATTATAGCTACAGTTTTACTCACAAATATACCTCCAAACATTGTTTTATTATAACAAAAAAAAGTAGATATTTCTACTTTTTAAGTCTTTTCTTATAATCTGCTTTCGCTTTATCATAAAAGTTTACATATGTTACAGCCATATATGGGAATAACCAAAGATATAATATACCAAAGGTAAATATTCCTAGTATAAGCCATCCAATGAAGCTTAATGATAATATAATGTAATCTAATACATGTCCTGACATTATATCTATGCTTTTGTTAAAAATTTCTACTAATGATAGTTTTTCTTCATCATATAAAATGAATAAAACTTGAGAGAAGTATATACTAAGTGCGATAAAGAATACAGCTATAGCAATACATAATAATACACCAAGTATAATCATAAGTGCGGAAGCAACAACATTTAAATCGTTTTGATAAAATACAAATACGCATAATGAGTGTGTTGCAACAGTTTCTAACAAAGTGCATACTGTAGTCATAAAGTAAAACATAATTGCTATTCCTAAGGTTTTTATGAATAAGTCTGTACGGTTAAATAAATCAGATACGCTTGTTTTTTTCTTTCTAGCAACTTTTACGATTATTTCAATTAATCCCATTCCAAGTAGACCTGTTAATATTAATTGCAAAACATTTCCAACAGTTGTATATTGCAATAAACGATTGGTAAATAAACATCCACCTGTAAGTAATGAATATATTAGCATGGCTAATATAACTGTTCCATAGTTTCCTTTTAAATTTTTTCTAGCTTTTTCTTTTAATAAACTAATATTCATTTTTTTCAGTCCCTTCCTATTATAATTATATTATAATATGTTATTTTTTTCAATAACATTTTATTTAATTTTTTTACTTATGGCTATTCCATCTCCAGTTTTATAAAATTTTGTATTAAATTCTTTATTTTCGACAAGAAATTCTCTATATTTGTTTATTTTTTTTACTAATGCTTTTAAATTTCTGCTTTTGACCATCTCAATATTTTCACAAAGCCCATGGAAATCTAAGTTATCAGTAATTATTGTTCCATCATCATTTAAGTTGCTTTTAAATTTTTCAAAAAATTTAATATATTGAGCTTTTGCTGCATCGATAAATATTAAATCATATTTACCGTTTACTTCAATATCAAGGGCATCATTTAAAATTATATCTATTTGGTTTGTTAGATTAAAATTTTTTATGTTATTAACAGCCATATTATATCTTTCGACATCTCTTTCAATGGTTGTTATTTTGATTTTATTATCAATTAAAGCCATTTTTATGGCTGAATAACCAATGGCTGAGCCAATTTCTAAAATTGCTTTTACATTATTTTCCTTTATATAGTTTTCTATAAATTCAATACCTTGTTTTTGAATAATTGGAATATTGTTCTCTTTTGCGTAATTTTCAATTTCTTCTAAGCTGCCCATTTCCCTTGTTCCTTTAATTTTGAAATGATTTTTGTATGTTCATTAGCATCTTTACTAAAGTATACTTGTTTATTTGTGTCAGCTACAAAGTAATAGTAGTTGCTTTTTATTGGATTTAATGTGGCATTTATAGAGCTTATACTTGGATTAGCAATTGGTCCAACTGGAAGTCCTTGCATTGAAGTGCACCTTGTGTTATAGCCATTACAGTTATTTAACTCACTTTTTGTTAGTTTGTCTGTCATATTTTTCTTAGCTGCGTAATAGGTTGTTACGTCGCTACCTAATGACCAACCATTATTTAGCCTATTATAAAATATTCCAGCAACCATTGCTCTATCTTTATCATTAACGGCTTCTAATTCTACTAATGATGAAAGGGTTAATATTTGATGGATATTGTAACTACTATTTTGAATTTGATCTTTATAAGGTGTTAATTTTTTATCTGTGTTATCTAGTATTTTTTCAATGATTTTTTCTAAAGTTAATTCTTCTTTTGTAAAGTGATAAGTATCAGGGAAAAGATAACCTTCTAGGGTATAATATATTTGATTATTATATATACTATCTGTTAAAAACCAATATTTATTTTGTAATGATTTTATATAGTTTTGATCTGATACTTTATTTATAAATTCTAAAGAAGAAATGTTTGCTTGTTTTTCGACAATATTTGCCATTTGTCTAATATTTAGCCCTTCCCTAAAGGTCATTTTTGTTAATGCGATATCTTTGTTATCTTTATTGCTTAATACTTTAATTATTTCAGAAACGCTCATATTTTCGTTTAAACGATAAGTCCCATTTATTAGTGATTGTGGTTTATGTATTTTTAAATATATTTTATAAAATGTTTCTGATTTTATTAGATTATTTTCTTTTAAAGTACTGGCTATTGTAAAATAGTTATCTCCTTTTTCGATGGTGAAATCTTTTTCGGTTGATTTAGAGCTAACTGCACTTGTTTCAAATTTATAAATTCCTACTACTAATATAATAAATAAAATTATTACCAGCATTAAAAAGAGTAAGAATTTACGTACTGAAAACTTACGAACTTTTTTCACGGTAAATACCTACTCGCTTGCTGATTCAATTTGGGCTTGCATTTCATTTAAAATTGTCTCAATTATTTTCCATTCTTTTTCTGTTTCGATTGGTTTTAATGGAAGTGCGGCAAATTCATTATTGTCATCGCTTTTTAAATCTTCTGGTTCATAAATTGAGGCATATACTTTTGTATTTCCTTCTTCATCTAATGAATGATCTGTATATACTATATAACTTTTATTTGTTTCTGGAGATTCAAATAAGAATAATGCTTCGCATTCTAATTGTCTACCTTCAGCGTCAATTGCTTTAAATTTTAATTCTTCTGTATTTTTCATATTTCCAACCCTTTCTCTTTGTCTAAGTATGTTTGTAAAATGATGTTAGCAGCTAAGCTGTCTATTTTCTTTTTTCTTTTTTTTCTAGACATGTCTGCACTAATCATATAACCACTTGCTTCTTTTGTTGAAAGCCTTTCGTCTTGAAGCTTTACTTCAATATTAAAATGTTTTTCTAACATTTTTTTAAATTCTAATGTGGTTTCAGCTCGTGGTCCTATTGTCCCATTCATATTTTTAGGAAATCCTAAAATTATTTTTTCAATGGGTTGTTTTTGCATAATATCGGATAGCTGTTTGATAGCCTCTTGATAGTCATCATCTTTAAAATGAATGGTGCCATAGGCTGTGGCTATTGTTTTTGTTGTATCAGAAATAGATACGCCTAGAGTTCTAGTTCCTAAATCTAATCCTATATATTTCACTTAACCACCCTCTACAATATACATTTTAATTGTACCATTTATTTTATATTTTGTATAGTGCAACTGGTAAGAAACTTTATTTTATCTGGTATTTTTTGTTGCTATAACAATGTAAATTTACATTATTTATTGATTATTATTTTAATTTGTCTATATTTTGGTAAAAT
>CANATJ010000048.1 GCA_947364595.1 uncultured Bacillota bacterium
TTATTTTCATGATTAATTTTTTTATTAAAGTCAAATCATCATCATATTGCTGATCATTTTCTATATTCCTTAAAATTTCTAAAATTTTATTTAAATCATAACTTATAATATAGATCGCCTCCTTGCAACTTAACAATTATACTATTATTTTTTTGCAATATTTCAATAATTATTAACAAGTAATATAAAATAAAATTTTACATGGAAATATTTGGAAATAATTTTGGTCTTGTTTTGGTCTTGTTTTTGTCCTTTTAGTCTTGTTTCTAACAAAAAACAATAGGACAAAGTAAATAAAAAAATAGGACAAACGCCTTATAAATAAAAGAAAAACCTTATATTTCAAAGGTTTTAATAAACTATATGGTGGAGAATAAGGGACTCGAACCCTTGACCCCCTGCGTGCAAAGCAGGTGCTCTAGCCAACTGAGCTAATTCCCCAAAATTGGTTTGCTCATTAATTATAACATCATTTTTATTAAAAAGTCAACAAAAATATTATAAATTATAAAAAAATAAGAGGTTTACCTCTTATTTATATGTTTTTTGATAATAATTATAACAGTAATAATAAATATTAAAATAAATAACAAAGAAAATTTGATAAAATCAACATTAGTTTTAGAAACTTGAAGTGGTTTAGAATTTTTATATTGCATAGTAAATTTAATTGGTGTTTTATATTTAATAGTTTCCTTTGGTTTAGCAAACAAAGTAGTCATTACGGGTTTATATATTACTTCATCCTTTTCATTATAATTAGTACTATCACTAATATTAATATTTTTAAACACATGATTTTCACATTTATTAACTATTTTGTATGATCTATATTTTATATCCTGATAAGTATATAACTTAACCTCATCCATTAACTTTAAAGAATCATCAGTTTCTAATTTTTCAGTAGAATAAAAATGATCATAATTACTTAAATTAATTGGATAAAGTTTTGCATCCAGCCTAATTGTAGAATTATTACTAACTCCCATATATATGTTACTAAAAACTTTATCATCATTACCAAAAGAAATATTTAATTTATATGAAGCCCCTTCTTCTAAAGATTTAAATGTAAAATAAAATTTATCAATTTCTAAATCATTATCAAACTTAAATTTGAACTTTTCACCAGCATTTATTTTATCAAACATATTAGAAGTATAATCAATAGGTTTATTATCATAGAAAAATAAAAAATCAGATAAATAAGCGTCATTATTTAAAGCCTCAATTTCTATATAATTTAATAAAGGTTTTTTCAAATAATGAAAGCCCTCATATGAATTTATAATCCTTCCTGCTTTGTTTTCATAAGTTAAAGATAAATCACTTTCCGAAGTATATTCATAAACATTTTTATCAATAAAAGGATATTCATCTAAAACTTCATCTTTATAAACAAAAGGTCCATATTCCTTTACTTCACATTCCAAAGCACTTACATTAATACAGCAAAACATCATCAAAATAATTAAAAAAATCTTCTTCATAATTAGCCTCCCATATATAACATACTGTATATAAAACGAATTTCCTTTTTTTAAAATTTGTGAAAATATGTAAAAACACAAAAAACAGATAATTTAAAAGAAAATTATGATATTCTTATAATGAAAAAAAAGAAAAATTATATATAAAACAAAGTAAAATTGCCAAATTTGGTAAATATACATAAATATGTTATAATACCACTCAAAAGAAAGAGGAATAATATGGATAATTTAGAATTAATAAAAGATTTACAAAACGACATGCCAGAAAGTATAGCCGCCATTGGATATGGATCAGGAGTATTTAAACAAACAGGTTATGATAAAAATGAAAAACCAGATAAAGATATAATCTTAGTTGTAGAAGACTTCAAACAATTTTTAATAGATGATTACAAAATGAACCCTAATCATTTTTCAGATGACTTCAATCCCAACATTCTTTATATGAAAAAAGAAAAAGATAAATTTTATAATAATTTAGGATGTTTAAAGTTTTATAAAGATAACATCAGATTTAAACTAATGATTATATCAAAAGAAGCCTTAGACTTTGACTTACGTACTTGGAAACATTTTGGAATGGCTGGAAGATTAACAAAGCCAATATTATATGATAACATTCCAGAAGAATTAGAAACATCTATTAAAAAAAATAGACAAAACGCTTTAATAACAACACTTTTATATCTTAAAGATAGGAACATAACTCCAAATAGATTTTATAAAACATTAGCAAAATTAACATATATGAATGATTTTAGAACTATTCTTCCAGGTGAAAAGAAAACAAAATCATCTGATATAGTAGATGGAGCCTTTGAAGAATTTCATAAAATCTATAAAGAAAATGAAATAATAAACTTAGAACATGAAATTGCAATAAATAATTTACCAATAGAATATATAAATGAACTTCCAACAAATTTAAAACAAGCAATATATAATGGATTAAAAATAAATCACGCATATCAAATAACTAAAAATGATGCGGAAAAAATAAGTAACATCATCGAAAAATACATCAAAGATACAAACTTTATTAATTCAATTTATTTAGCCCTTAGTAGTAGTGCTACTTTAGGCGCAAAAGAAAGCGTTCGTCATGGAATAGCAAAAGTAAAAAAACACTTTAGTCGTTAATAAATATCAGAAAGATTAATATCTTTCTGTTTTGACTTTTAACTCAGCTTTTGTTATAATTTAAACGCATAGTTAGGTGATAAAAATGAAAATTCAATCAGTAAATTTAACAATTTCGGCAATAAGAAGAAGTCAATATCCAACTGATAATAAACCAGAATATATGTTAGTTGGTAGATCAAATGTCGGGAAAAGTAGTTTTATAAATACATTAATCAATAGAAAAAACTTTGCTAGAACATCCAGTAGGCCAGGAAAAACCCAAACAATAAACTTCTACAACGTAAATGACGCTTTTTACCTAGTAGATGCCCCAGGTTATGGATTTGCTCAAGTAAGTAAAATCAAAAGAAAAAAATTTGGATTAATGATAGAAGATTATATTGTTAATAGAAAAAATCTAAAAGGAGTTTTCCTATTAATAGATTTTAGACATCGTCCAACCAACGATGACATATTAATGTATAACTTTTTAAAATATTATAAAATTCCAGTAACAATAGTTGCCACTAAAACCGATAAAGTTGGAATAACACTAAGACAAAAACAACGCAATATGATTTTAAACGATTTAGATCTAGTGGTAGGAGACGAATTTATAACATTTTCAAGTGTTAATAAAGAAGGAAAAGAAGCAATTCATAAAAAAATAGAAAGAACAATGTAATTGTATAACACAAAGTATCCACTTTCATAAACTACTTTAGGTGATGGAAGTGAAACTAGTTATGCATAAAGATAACATAATTGTTTTTCTTAATAAAACATATATTCAAAATATCGATTTAACCGATAAATCTTCAGTAGAAAAGTATTTAGGCAAATTAATTTTACAAATCAAAAGAAAATATGATATAGAATTATATGGCTATTACAACATAACACTATATGTTGATATGAATTATGGAATCATCATAAATATAAAAAAAGAAGAATTAGAGTATTTAGATTACTTTAATAATGAATTAGAAATGAATATAGAAGTAATTGAAGACTCTTTTTTATATCAAATAGAAGATATATTTTCATTAGACAAATATATTTTAAATAAATTTGAAATATATAAAAACAAAGAAAAATTATTTTTAAAAGCCAAAGAAAACATTTCCGACATAGAATTAGGACTAATTTTAGAAAATGCTAAAATGATGTATGGAAAAAAAGCCAAAGAAATAATATTAAAAAGTCAAATAGTAAAAGTGTAGGTGATAAAAATGAGAAAACCAACAGTAGCCTTAGTAGGAAGGCCAAACGTCGGTAAATCAACCATATTTAATAGAATGGTTGGCGGCAAATTAGCAATCATAGAAGATACCCCTGGAGTTACTAGGGATCGTCTTTATGGCACTGTTAATCACTATAATCATAGTTTTCACTTAATAGATACTGGCGGTATTGATATAGCAAACGAAAAATTCAATGCCGAGATTATAGGACAAGCTCAATTAGCAATCGATGAAGCCGATATTATATTATTCGTAGTTGATGGAAAAGAAGGATTAACTGCCAATGATTATGTAGTTAGAGATCTTTTAATCAAAAGTAGAAAACCTGTTATCGTAACTATTAATAAAACAGATTCAAAATTATTTAAAGAGCACGAATATGATTTCTATGAATTAGGTTTTGATAATTATGTAAACGTTAGTGGAGAACAAAATGTTGGAATATATTCACTATTAGATGAAATAACAAAAGATTTTAAAGAAGTAGAAGAAGAATATGATGAAAACATTGTAAAATTTTCAATCATAGGAAGACCAAATGTTGGGAAAAGTAGTTTAGTAAATGCTATATTAAATGAAGAAAGAGTAATTGTTAGTGATATAGCTGGTACAACAAGAGATGCAATCGATACGCCATTTACCTACCATGGACAAGACTTTGTTGTTATAGATACAGCAGGAATGAGAAAACGTGGAAAAATTTATGAAAACGTTGAAAAATATAGTCTACTTAGATCATTAAAAGCTATAGACAGATCAGATGTATGTGTTATTGTTATTAACGCTGAAGAAGGAATAATCGAACATGATAAACACATAGCAGGATATGCTATCGAAGCTGGAAAAGCAGTAGTAATAGTCGTAAATAAATGGGATACAATTGAAGATAAAGAAAAAGCCATGAAAGAATTTACCCAAGATATAAAAGCCCAATTTCAATTTATGCCATATGCACCAATAGTTTTTCTATCAGCACTAACCAAAAAAAGACTTCATACTTTAATGCCAAAAATAATTAAAGTAAATGAAAATGCTCATAGACAAGTAAAAACAAGCGTATTAAATAACATCATAACAGATGCTTATTCATTGAACTTACCACCTTCATATAAAGGTAAAAGACTAAAAATATATTTTTCATCACAAGTTAGAACATGTCCTCCAACCTTTAACATTCAAGTTAATAGTAAAGGATTAATTCACTTCTCATATGAAAGATATTTAGAAAACAAAATAAGAGAAAATTTCGACTTTGAAGGAACACCAATAATTTTAAACTTTAAAAATAAAGGTGAACAATAACCAAAAAAAGCCTTCTACATATATTAATGTAGGAGGTTTTAAAATTGAAATTTTCAGATAACTTTTTTAAAAAAATAGAAAATAAAACTAGTGTCGGTAAAGATACAATATTACAGTTGGCCCAAAAATTACAACAAGGAGATTTAAAAAATGAAACAACCTTAAGAGAAGTCATCGGTGAATTAAGTAGAATGACAGGAAGGACAGTTTCCAAAGAAAACGAAGATAAAATTATAAATGCTGTTGTTAACGATAAAGTACCAAAGGATATCGATAAACTAATTTAAACTATCAATTGATAGTTTTTAATTTTAATAGCTCAATAGTTAAAAAATAAAATAATTTTGTATTATAATTCAAAATTTTTTTCATATCCCCAAAATTTGCTACATATATTTAAATGAATTATGGAAAGTAGGGATTATATGGAAAAAATTGATATTATTAAAAGTATCACAGAAAGAACAGGTGGCGACATATATTTAGGCGTAGTAGGAGCTGTTAGAACAGGTAAATCAACATTCATCAAAAGATTTATTGAAAACCTAGTCGTTCCTAATATCGAAGACGAATATGAAAGAAAAAGAACCTTAGATGAAATACCACAATCAGCGCAAGGAAAAACAATTATGACAACTGAACCAAAATTTGTACCAAGTAATGCCGCTAAAATAAAAATAGATGATTTTAGTGCAGATGTTCGTTTAGTAGATTGTGTTGGTTATATCATAGATGGTGCTAAAGGATATGAAGATGAAAATGGGCCAAGGATGGTTCATACACCATGGTATGAAGAATCAATACCATTCGTAGAAGCCGCAGAAATTGGTACCGAAAAAGTCATCAAAGATCATTCCAGTATAGGAATTTTGGTAACTTCAGATGGATCAATAGGCGAATTTTCAAGAAGTGCCTATATTGAATCAGAAGAAAGAATAGTTAAAGAATTATCAGAAATAGGCAAACCATATATTGTAATATTAAACTCAACTCATCCAATGTTACCAGAAACAGAATCATTGGCTGAAAAATTAAAAGATCAATATGGTGTTCCAGTTATGCCAATGAATATAGATAACATGAGTGAAAGAGATGCTTATGGAATTCTAAGAGAAGCCTTATATGAATTTCCAGTCGCATGTATCAATGTTGAAATGCCAGATTGGGTAGCATGCTTAGCTGCAAACAACTGGTTAAAGCAAGCATATATTGAAACAATTAGAGAAAGTATTGTCGAAATCGATAAATTAAGAGATATCGATCAAATTACAGGCAAATTAGAATCATGTGAGTATATTGAGAAAGCATATCTTTCAGAAGTTAATACATCTACTGGAGAAGTAACAGTAACATTAAAAACTCCAGGATATTTATATAACGAAGTATTAAAAGATATTATTGGAATAGATATTACATCACGTTCACAATTACTAAGTTTATTCCAAGATTATGATGAAGCAAAAAAAGAATATGATCAAATCAAAAATGCTTTAAAAATGGTCAAAACAACAGGTTATGGAGTAGCTTCCCCAACATTAGCTGATATGACATTAGATACACCTGAAATAATCAAACAAGGTAGTAGATATGGTATAAAACTAAAAGCAGTAGC
>CANATJ010000049.1 GCA_947364595.1 uncultured Bacillota bacterium
TTATTTAAAGAAAAATTTTAGAGATTTTTCTTTTTTTGTATAATTTTTTTCTTTTTATTTCATTATAGATTTGAAAGGAGAAAATATGGCACGTCATAAAGTTGAAATATGTGGCGTGAATACTGCGAATATTGAAGTATTAACAAATGAACAGCAAATTCAATTATTTAAAGAATATCAAAAAGGAGATTTATCAGCAAAAGAAAAATTAATAAATGGAAACCTAAAATTAGTTTTATCAATTTTAAAAGGTTTTAATAATAGAACAGATAATATGGATGATCTATTTCAAGTTGGTTGTATTGGACTTATTAAAGCCATTGATAATTTTGATTTATCGCATGAAGTACGTTTTAGTACATATGCAGTTCCAATGATATTAGGTGAAGTAAAAAGATATTTAAGAGATAATAATAGTATACGCATTGCTAGAAGTATTAAAGATACAGCATATAAATCATTAAAAATAAAAGAACAATTAATAAATGAAAATGATCAAGAACCAACACCAGCCATGATTGCTCAAAGACTTGGTATTTCTGAATTTGAAGTTAGTAATGCCTTAAACGCTTTAAAAGAAACTATTAGTATGCATGAACCTATTTATAATGATGGAGGAGATGTTATTTATTTAGCAGATCAACTTTCTAATGAAGAAGGGGTTTATGATTTAGAAACAAAAATAGCTCTTAGAGAAGCCTTAGATAAAATAAAAGATAAAGAAAAATACATTTTAATTCAAAGATATATGATAGGTAAAACACAAATGGAACTTGCTAGTGAAATTGGTATTAGTCAAGCACAAATATCTAGGCTTGAAAAAAGTGGTCTTGCCAATATTAAAAAAATGATAAAATAGTTTTAACAATTAATCATATGATTAATTGAGGTGTTTTATGGATAATCCAGTAATAGGAATCGTTGGTTCTTTTGAAAGCAATGAAAAAAGAGCATTTCAAAATTATACAAAGATTAATGACTATATTCCTTTAAGAATTATAAAAAATGGTGGAATCCCGATAGGAACTTTATTTCCTTTCGGTAAATTTGATGAAAATGAATTAAATATTTGTGATGGAATTATATTACAAGGTGGACCTAATATTACAAGTATTCATTTAAATGTAATTAATTATGCCCTTAAAAATAAAATTCCACTTTTGGGTATTTGTATGGGTATGCAAGCAATAGGAGCCTATGAATGGTTTAGTAATATTTATGGAAAAAATTTAACAAGTAAAGAAATTAGTGAAAATTATAAAACAGAATATGAAAAATTTTTTTTGGAAAAAATATGTTTTCATAATAATAATGATCCCTTTTATAATAACAATATTTTGGTATCCAAGCATTCAGTTATATTAGACAAAACCAGTGTTTTATCTAATAGCTATAAAAGTGATTTGATAGTAGTTTCGGCTCATAACTTTGCCTTAAAAGAAAACATTTCAAATAATTTTAAGGTCACAGGCCGTAGTTTTGATAACGTTATAGAAGTTATAGAAAGTACTAATAAAGACACATGGGCTTTAGGAGTTCAATTCCACCCTGAAATTTTAAAAGAAGATGATTTGATTTTTAAAATTTTTATGGATCAAGTAAAAATACTTAAAAGAAAAAAATGATTGTCATTTTCTTTTTTATTATTAGTATAATTAAATAGGTGAAGTGTATGATGCTTTCTGATTTACAAACTAAAGATATTATTAATTTGCACGATGGTAAAAAGGTCGGATCAATTATTGATGTAGATCTTGATGAAAAAGGTATGGTTGTAGAACTTGTAGTTCAAAAGAAAAAATTTATATTTTTTTCAGGTGGAGTTTCTAGAATAAAGTGGAATCAAATTGACAAGATTGGTAAAGATGTTATACTAGTAAGTGTAGGGAATTAGGAGGATTATATGAAGGTTTTATTACATACAGGAAGATTTAAAGATGTAGAAAAAAGCGGGGTTGGTAGAGCTATAGTGCATCAAAAGAAAGCACTTGAACTTATGCATATTCCTTATACAATGGATCAAAACGATGATTATGATATAGTTCATATAAATACTATTTTTCCAGAATCATTGATTTTGGCTAAATTATGTAAACAAAAAGGTAAAAAAGTCATCTTTCATGCCCATTCTACTGAAGAAGATTTTAGAAATTCGTTTAAATTATCAAATAAAATAGCGCCAGCATTTAAGCAATGGTTAAAACTTTGCTACAGCCAAGCCGATTTAATTTTAACACCAACAGAATATTCTAAAAAATTATTAGAAAATTATGACTTAGATAAAGAAATTATGGCTATTTCTAATGGTATTGATTTAAAGTTTTTTAACAAAAGTGAAGAAGGCGGAAAGCGTTTCAGAGATAAGTATGGATTTACTAAAGATGACAAGGTTATTATTGCAGTCGGACTTTACATTGAAAGAAAAGGTATTTTAGAATTTTTAGAATTAGCTAGAAGAATGCCACAATATAAATTTGTATGGTTTGGATACACAAAGCCATCTTTAATACCTTCAAAAATTAAAGAAGCTATCGCTGGTAAACCTTTTAACGTATTATTCCCAGGATATGTTAATAGCAGTGAACTTAAAGATGCTTACTCAGGATGCGATTTATATATTTTTCCAACCAAAGAAGAAACCGAAGGCATTGTTCTTTTAGAAGCTTTGGCTATGAAAGCAAAAGTTTTAATTAGTGATATTCCAATTTATGATGAATGGTTACAAGATGGAGTTAATGTTTATAAAGCAAAAGATGTTGATGAATTTGAAAAAAAGATTAAAATGATTTTAAAACATGAACTTCCTGATTTAACTGAAGAAGGGTATAAAGTTGCTAAAGAACGCGACATTAAAAAAATTGGTTATAAACTTAAAAAAGTTTATGAATATGTTTTAGAAAAAGACTTAATTAAATAAAATTAAGCTTTTTTTCTTGCCTAATATTTGATATAATTTTTTTGGTGAAGGAAATGAAGTTTATTAGTTATTTATGGGATAAAAGAAATTATATTATTTTATTTATTATTATTTGCTTAATATTTTTTATAATTATTCCTAAAAAAAATCAAATATATATCAAAAGTTTTAATTATTTTGACAATGTGATTACATATAAGATTTATGATAAAGTAAGTAGTAGAAAAATAACCTCTAAAATTAATGAAATTTATAAAAAATATGAAAATTATAATGATAAATTAAAAACTAAACTATCTCCTAGTATGATAGAACTTATAGAATATGGAAAACTTTTATATATCAAAACAGATGGATATATTGATATTACTTATTCTTTAAATAATCAAGAAGAGGCCTTTAAAACGAAAATAGAAGATGTTAGAATTAAAAATGGAAAATTAGAAAAGAAGATGGATTTTAACTTTGATAGTATTGTTTCTAGCTATGCCACTAGTGAAGTTTTAGATTATTTAAAAGAAAACGATATTAAAAGATACATTATTAATGATGGTGGCGATGTCATTACGGGAAAGCATTATAATAACGGAAAATATAAAGTAAGTATTCACGATAAAAATTCAGTTCTAGATATACTTTATTTAGAAAAAAGGGCAGTCGCAACCAGAAGAAATAATGATAAACTTATTAATCCTAAAACTGGAAAAGAAGAAAAAAAATATGATACAGTAGTTGTCATTGCTAAAGATAATTTAACAGCAAATATGCTTGCTAATGCAGTTTATTTAATGGATAAAAGCTCAGGTGAAAAATTAGTACATGAGTATAATGCTGAATGTTTGTGGCAAATTAATAGTGACATTACAACAACAGCTAATTTTAATAAATATTTAAGTAGGAGTTAATTTATGCAAAGATATTTTAGTAATTGTAAAAAAAATAATGAATTAATATTAAGTGATGAAGATCTTTACCACATAAATACAGTAATGAGAATGTATGATGGTGATATGATCGAAGTTATTTACAATGATAAATTACATATATGTAAATTAAATGAAAATAAAGCTGTTGTTTTAGATGTTTTAGAAAACAGTTCTAATAATAATATGAAAGTTACCTTGATAGTTCCTTTACTTAAAGAAAAGAAGATGGATTATATTTTACAAAAAGCTACAGAGCTTGGTGTCGATGAAATAATACCTGTAATGATGGAAAGATGTGTTTGTGACTTTAAAAATAAACATGATAAAAAAATTATTAGATGGACAAAGATTTGTAAAGAAGCTAGTGAGCAAAGTAAAAGATTTACAATTCCAAAAATTTCTAATATTTGTAAACTTCAAGATTTACAAGGTTTTACAGGTGTAAAGTTAGTTTGTAGTACAAAAGAAAAAGAAAAAACGATAAAAAAATCTTTGAAAAGTATGTGTAAATATGATAAACTGTATATAGTAAGTGGTCCTGAGGGAGGACTTTCATTAAAAGAAGAAAAATTTTTAAACGAAAATGGATTTGTTTCTGTTAGCTTAGGTGATCAAATTCTTCGCGCAGAGACAGTTCCATTATTTGTTTTAAGTGTGATTAATTATGAAAATATGGAGTGATTTGTATGAATTTGTTATTTGAAATAGCTGATAGAGATTTAATAATTATAGGATTAATTTTAACAGTTATTCTCATAATTGCAACTTTAGTTTTTAGATATGTTAATCGAAATAATAGAGTAAGACCAATTTCTGAAAATGAGCGTTTTGATAATGATGAACCTATAGTTAAACCAGTTAATATCGATCTTACCGATGAGCAAAAAAAAGCTAAAGAGGAACTAGAACGCGTTTTTAATCAAATGAGTGCAGATTTGGAAAAACAAACTCCAACAATGGAAGAAATTGATGATTTTGAACGAGAACAAGAAGAAAATGCAATTATCAGTTATAAAGAATTAATGAGACAAGCTGGTCAAAATGCAGAAGAGCCTATTAACGAAGTTACTAATATTAAAAATAATATAGAAGAAAAATCTACAGAAAAAACAATTAATGAAGAAAAACCTATTAGTAAAGGCTATCAAGGATTTAAAAATTCAGATATTATTTCTCCAATATATGGAATTCAAGCTAATAGTGAAAAAAAACAAGAAAAAACTTTTTCAAATAGTAAAACTCGTGATATAATAGCTAACGCTTATGAAAAAACCAGTAATAATGATGAAACAATTCAAAACATGGACTTTTTAAATTCACTTAAAGAATTTAGAAAAAATTTATAAGCCTTAAGGCTTATTTTTATTAGGAGGTTATTTATGACTTATAAAATTTTTACTTTAGGGTGCAAAGTTAATGAATATGAAAGTGAGGTAATGGCTGATTTACTTGAAAATCACGGTTTTATTAAATCAGAAAATCCTCATGTCTGTATTGTTAACACATGTACAGTTACTAATACAGCTGATAGTAAGTCGCGAAAATTAATTAGAAAAATAAGAAAAGATTTTCCTAATGCCATATTATTAGTTGCTGGATGCATGATTCAAAATAAAAAAGATGACTTAGATATTGATGCCGATATTATTATTGGAAATAAACATAAAACAGAAATTGTAAATTATATAAAAGATTTTCAAAAAGAAAAAATTAAAGTTATTGAAAGTATGGAAAACGCTTCCTTTGAAAAAATGCAGTTAAATAATTTTAATTTAACTAGAGCGTATATTAAAATTCAAGATGGTTGTGACAATTATTGCTCTTATTGTATTATTCCTTACGTAAGAGGGCATGTTAGATGTAAGAAAAAAGATGATGTATTATCTGAAGCTAATGCTTTAGTTAAAAACGGTCATAAAGAAATTGTTTTGACAGGTATTCATACAGGAAATTATCATGATGGTAATTATGGTCTTGATAAATTACTTATAGATTTATCGAAGATTGAAGGTCTAAAAAGAATTAGAATTTCATCAATTGAAATTACAGAGTTAAATGATAAAGTTATTGATGCCATTAAAAATAACAACGTTATTGTAAATCATATGCATGTTCCTTTGCAATCCGGTAGTGATTCTATTTTAAAATCAATGAACAGAAAATATGATAAAAAATATTTTATTAATAAAATAGAAAAAATCAGAAAAGTTAAAGAAGATATTTCATTCACAACAGATGTAATTGTAGGCTTTCCTGGTGAGACTGAGGAAATGTTTTTAGAAACCATTGATACAATTAAAAAAATTGGTTTTACAAAGCTTCATGTTTTTCCTTATTCTGATAGAAATGGTACTAAAGCTAGTTTTATGACCAATAAAATATCTGGAACTATCAAAAAAGAAAGAGTTAAAAAGTTATTAGAAATTTCTAAACAGTTAGAAATCGATTATATGAAAAACCACATTGATAAAAAACTTGTTTTTATTCCAGAAGTTTATGAAGAAGGTTATCTTATAGGACATACTAGTAATTTTATTTTAATAAAATGTAAAGGAGATAAGAATCTTTTAAATACCGAAGTTGTAGTTGTAGGTAAAAAATGTGAATATCCATATTTAATTAGTGAAACAATAAATAATAAGTGCACTGTATAAAAATGAGATTAGTTCTCATTTTTATTATTAAACAAACTAAATATTAATTATTTAACATTGACAAGTTAGAAGAATAAAAGATATACTATATTTATAATAATGGGAGGAAATTATGAATAAAAAAGGATTTACATTAATAGAGTTACTAGCCGTAATAGTAATACTAGCCATAATAGCATTAATAACCGCTCCAATAATATTAGGAGTAATAGAAAATGCTAGAAAAGATTCAG
>CANATJ010000050.1 GCA_947364595.1 uncultured Bacillota bacterium
ATTAAAAATCCAACCGGAAATATTCCGATTGGACCTTTTTATTAAACAGCTTGCTTTATCGTTTTTATATAGATATTTTCATTACCTTCAATAAGATTATCAATAATTTGATTTTCTATTTTATCTTTAATAATCTTATCTATCTTTCTTGCTCCATAATCCTCATAATTAGAAAGCTTTACAATTTCCAAAGTAACAGATTTATTTAACTTAATATTAGCCTTACCAGCATATTTATCTTTTAAATCCTTTATTTTATTATTAATAATCTTTACTATATCATCTTTAGAAAGACTATTAAATTTAGTAACATTATCTACCCTATTCATAAAAGGAATAGAAAAATTATCATTTAATTTAGTTTGTGTAGAATTTCCTTTATTAAAACCAACATTAATATCATGAAAACCTACATTAGAAGTCATAATAATTACAACATTATCAAATCTAATATCATTACCTTTACTATCTTTTAATTTACCCTCATCTAAAACTTGTAAAAATAAATTAATTATATTACGGTGAGCCTTTTCAATTTCATCTAAAATAAGAACAGAATAAGGTTTATTTCTAATTTCTTCTAAAACATTAGATGTATCTTCATAGCCAACATATCCTGGTGGCGCACCCACAATTTTACTAATACTATGAGCTTCTTTATACTCACTCATATCCAGTTTAATAACATTTCTTTCACCTACCAAGTTATTACCAAATAACTTAGCTAAAGCAGTTTTACCAACCCCTGAAGGACCACAAAATAACATCGAATAACACTTATCATTAAAACCTAACTTTATTTTCTTCAAAACATTACTAACTTGATGAACCGCTTCATCTTGACCAATAATTTGTTTACCAAGTATTTTATCTACTTGCTTAATAATGGCCTTTTTCTCACTCAAAAGTTCATATATAGGAATATTTGTTTTCATATTAACAACTGTGGCTACATCCATCTTAGTGACCTTATGACTATGTTTTTTATAAAGCGACAATTCTAAATTATTAATTTTATTCATAAGAGAAGATTCCTTATTTTTAAATTTACTAGCCTCTTCAAAATCATTATCGATAATAGCCTTTTTCTTAAGATCCAAAACCTTTTTCAACTCACGTTTGTATTCACGATATTCCTTTAAATTTTTCCCTTCTTTAAGACTCACCTTAGCGCAAACTTCATCTAATATATCTATAGCCTTATCAGGTTGATTACGATTATAAACATATTTTTCAGAAAGTTTAATTATTAAATCAATAATTTCTTCATCAATAATAACCTTATGAAAACCTTCATAAATTTCTTTTAAATTCATCAAAATATCTTTAACAACTACTACATCGGGAGCCTCTATTAATACTTTTTGAAATCTTCTTTCTAAGGCACTATCTTTTTCAATATATTTTTTATACTCCTCAGTTGTTGTAGCCCCAATACATCTAAGCTTACCTCTAGCTAAAGCTGGTTTAAATATATTAGAAGCATCTATAGCTCCCTCTGCTCCACCAGCACCAACTAAAGTATGAACCTCATCTATAAATAAAATAATATCATCATTTTCTTCTATTTCCTTTAAAATTTTATTAATTCTTTCCTCAAATTCTCCACGGTATTTAGTACCTGCAACAGAAGAAGCCATATCAAGGCAAATAATTCTTTTATTACTAAGCTGCATTGGTACTTCACCATTTACAATCATATTAGCAAGTTGCTCTACAATTGCCGTTTTTCCAACTCCAGCATCACCAATTAATAAAGGATTATTCTTCGTCCTTCTAGATAAAATTTCAAGCACTCTTTTTATCTCATTATCTCTTCCAGTAACTGGATCTATTTTACCTTCTATTGCTCTTTTATTAAGATCAACACCAAGTTCCTCCAAAAGCAATTTCCTATTAGATTTTTTATTAACTAATTTAAAAGTAAATTCATTATACAATTCATCTATATCAATATCCATGCCAACTAAAATTCTAATAGCTACTCCTTCACCTTCCTCAAGCAAACTAGCAAATAAATGATTTATCGTTACTATACCTTTATTATTATCCTTAGCATCGTCAATAGCATTTTCCAAAACTCTCTTTAAAAGCGGTGTATACAAAAACCATTGACTAGGTTTAGAACCCTTACCAATTATCTTTATAATTTCTGATTTAAACATTTGATAATCTAATCCATAATTTTTAAGTTTATCACTTATTTCATTTTTATCTTTAAGTATTGCTAGTAGTAAATGTTCAGACGAAACATATGGATGATTAAGTTCATACATTTCTCTTTTCGCATTAACTAAAATTTTTCTTGCTTCTTCCTCAAAATTACCAAACATAATTTGCTCCTTTCAATATATCCTATGTCTATAATGAGGATATTTGAAAGATTCTAAACAACAAATTACGCAAAAAAACATAGATAATATTATCTATGTTTATATAACTTAAATTTTCGAAGAATTAAAATAGTGTTTTTAAAATTAGGCATTTGTAAATTATCAACAGCCACCTTAGGATTATCAACATATAATCTTAATTTAACATCTTTCATCAAATGATACTTAGAAACACTATCTAAAGTAGCTTGAATATTTAAAATATTTAAATTATCAACACTATCTTTAGGTTTCTTATTGCTTTTAGCCTTATAAATAATTGGTTCAATTTTGTTTATATTCTCATCCATCGGTTTCATAAGATCTGGTTTAGAAACCATATTTTCCATTGGTTTCATCAAATCAGGTTTTTGATCAAAAACACTTTCTTCTGTTTTGTTACCATTTATTTGTATAGAATTAGCCTTCTTCTTATCAAACTCAAATAATTTAAGTAAAGGCTTTTTCACAGGCTTATTTTCTGGTACATTAAGATTAATATCTTTATTAGGGTTAATATCAAACTTTTTAATTTTTGCTTTTTTATTATCTAATTTAACTTCACCTAAAAGCGGTGCATTAAGTCGTGCCATTTTGTTACAATCAATTTCAATAAACTTAATAATAGATTTTTTCTTATCTAATTTATTTTCACCTAAAAGTGGTGCATTAAGCTTAATAACCTTATTAGTATCAACATTAATAATCTTAAGTTTAGCATTTTTCCTATCATTAAGTTCTATAGGTTTACTTTCATCAAGTATAACCTTTTTATGTTTCTTTTTAATAGGTTTTGCAGTCATATCAAATATGTTTGCCGGTTGAATAGCACTATCATTTACTACAATAGATTCAATTTTATTAACATCAAATTTAAACGGTTTAAGTTTAGGTTTATTAGACTTTTCATTATCTTTAACATTAATATATCCAACTTTATTATTATTAATTTTTATATATTTAATTTTACGTCTATTTTTACCATCTAAAATATCAGTTACCCTATTAATTCCATTAATAATTAAAATAGCGATAACCTGCAAAGCAAAAACACCAATAAGTAGTTGCATAAGAGTTAAAAGTTCATTATTAGAATATAAAGCATTATCTGCATATATATTAATTTGATTTACTTTAACAAATGTTAAAATCAAGCAAAATATTACTTGAATAATAGCAAATCCTGTAATATTAATTATCTTATTTATTTTATAAATTTTTTTACTGAATAAAGAAACAAGTGCGAAAATAGAACACAAAACAACAACTATAAACAAAGTTATAAAATTTGGAAAATAAAGTGTCATGAATAATCCATCCATTAGATTATCAAAAAGTTCAAATATAATATTATTACCAATGAAAAGAACAAATGCTATAGCAATTAAATAAATAATTATAAAAATCTTCTTACCATTCTTTTTATTTGAACGAAAAATAATAATAGGTATTAAAAGTAGTACTAAAAAAAGTGGATGCTGAAGAATATTATTTCCTAAAACTTGTAATTTTTCTAATAAAGTTAATTGTTCCAAAACATCCACCTCTTTTCACATCTAAATATATTTTATCATGTTAACACTATTATTAATAGTTATTTACTTTACTTTTTTTAAATTTTAATAATATTTTATTAATTACATCTTTACCAACAATCTCGCTTAATGTATTAGATTTATATGAAACAAATAAATAAATAATTACTCCAACTACTCCATATAAACAAATATACAAAATAGATAAAATACGGGATGTTGAAAAATTAGGAATAAATAAATTCATAATAGATAATCCTAAAACCATAATAGCTGTACATAAAGAAACTTTAATAAACGTTCTAAGTGCTTTCAAATAACTAATATTAGTTTGCTTTTTAGCCATATAAAATAAATAAAAACTTTCAATAACATCAATAATAATATTTAAAGAAATTGTTGCATAATAGGCCTCTATACCAATAAAATTAAATAATTTCATCATTGGTACATTTAAACATATTTTAGCTATCAAAGAAGCACTTAATGCTGTAATAGTTGCCTTAGTATTATTCATAGCTTGATTTGTATTTATCATAACAGAGCACATAGCTAAAGGAACTTGAGATAAAATAAGTAATTTAAATATTGAACTATTTAATTCATTATAACCATAAAATACCGTCCAAACAGCTGAAGACATAAAACTCATTCCCACAGAAAGTGGAATAATTACTAAAAATAATGTTTGTAAAGCTTGATTAGCCTTTGCATTAACCTCTTTATAATTTTTAACTGCATAACTAGATGCAATAGTTGGAATTAAACTAGTAATAATACCAGCAGAAACGGCCATAACAATCATATTAAGTTTGGATCCCCATGTTTGAATAACACTAACAACATTTTCACTAATGGCCGTAGTATATCCAAGACCAACTAAACCTTTAACAACAGTAAATACATCTACCATAACAAAAGCAGATTCTAAAAGTGAAATAATTACAAAAGGCATAGCATAAAAAACAATTTTACGAACTAAATCTTTATTAGTTATCTTAGCTTCATCCCTAGTAATTTTCGCATCTCTGTTTAAATTTTTACTATTTTTAATCTTAGTGTAAACATAAAAATATGCCACCAAAGCTCCAACCGTAGCAGCAAATACTGATACACCTACAGCTGTATTTAAAGATAAATGAAAAACCTTTAAAGTTAAAAAGCTTCCACATAAAATAACCGCCACACGAACTAATTGCTCTAAAATATCTGCAACTGACGATACTTTCATAATCTTATGTCCTTGCAAATAACCTTTAGAAACACTTAAAAATGGAACAATTAAAATAGCAGTTGATATAATTCTAATAACTAATGTAACATCTTCAACAGTATTTCCACCCTCAACATCACCTAATATTAAATAAGCAACTTGTGGAGCAAAAATAAACAACACTAAAAAAGAAATAACACACAAAATAGAAATAATTTTAAAACCAGTTTTAAATGTTCTTTCCTTAGTATTATAAAATCCCATTTCATTATACTCACTAACAACCTTACTCATAGCTACAGGTATTCCACTAGTAGCCAAATTTAAAAACATATTATAAATGGAATAAGCATAACTATATAAAGCTCCTCCTTGTGCACCAATAATTGCATAAAAAGGAATAACATATATAAGTCCAATAAATTTACAAACAACAATTCCAATAGTCGAAATTGCTGCTCCAGCTAAAAAACCATTTCTTTTCATATATACACCTACCTATATACCACTAATGCCGAAAAACAATAAACTTGTTCCTCAGAAAAAACACTAATACCAACTGAATAATGAATATCAATTATCTCTGGATCCTTTTCTTCAATAAAATTATTAATTGCTTCTTCTAAGTCCTTTTCATGTCCTTCATCAAAAACTTTCACTTTCATTATATCACCTTTTTAAACTATAACAAAAAAAAGAAAGAAATATTGTCAAATAAACATATATTTCTTTTCATAAATTTATATTTTTTTTATTTCTTCTATTGTTAAACCTGTACATTTAACAATCGTTTCTATCGGTATGTTTTCTTTAAGCATGTTTTTAGCAGTTTCAATTTTACCTTGTACCAAGCCTTCAGACAAACCTT
>CANATJ010000051.1 GCA_947364595.1 uncultured Bacillota bacterium
AATTTATATAAAAAGAATATGAACTTTTATTTGTTCACATTCTAATTTGTTTTCCACAGCAATTTTTATATTTTTTTCCACTTCCACAAGCTCGACCCTTAACCATATTTTACTTATATATGTACAAATAGTATTATGTGTTTTCCCCTTATATTACAGGCATTTAGTACATTATACTATTAGTATTATCTATAATGTAAATATTACTAATTTTATATGTTACGTGGACAAAATGTAGTCAATAATCATCTTTTCACAGCATTTTGTTTTCGTAATCATTATATAATATTTAAAATATTAAAACAAAATCTATTAAATATATTCTTCAAAAATATCTCTAATATAAGTATTATTAATCCAAAAGCAATGTTTAGTATATTCAGTTTCACCAGTTAATTTATCTGGAACAGGTAATTTACAAGTATCTTTAGCATCTCTTCCGTGAGGTCTAACATGACATACATTATTTTCACTCATGCCTACAAAGTTAGTTTTTCTAATGCCATTTTCAATAGATTTAACGATATTACCAGTCTTAATAATATTATAAGTATTCTTCCACATTTCCATTACTGATGTTTCAATATCTATTTCGGGCATATTCCATAACTTGATTCCTTTAAATACATATTCACCATTTTCCATTTTGAATACAAAGAACATATATTTAGTTGTTTCTAATTCTTCTTTTAAATCACAATCTTCCCAATCTTGATTTACTATTTCAGTATATCTGAAATATGGAAATGATATAGATTCTTTTATCCTACCATTTTCTTCAATACGAATTGTTTTAGGTATAATTTTTGCTTTTTGAAATTCTTCAGTTTCTGCTAATTTGCTTTTAACATTAAACATTCTACTAATAAGCATATTATTAATGCTTTTAGCATTAGATTCTAAACTAAATTCATTCATTAACTCTTTTTGTGTTTTACCTTTATATTTATCAACTACATTATTAATAAACTCATTGAATGTATTTGAAGTACCTTTTAAAACTTTTTCAACATTAGAATAATCACCAATATACTTTCTAACAAGTTGAGTCATATATGAGTTTTTAAAACAGAAGGCTCTTTGCATAGCAGGTATATCATTAAAAGGTTGTTCTCTAACTGATAAAGCATTAGTTCCTTTTGAACATGCACCTAAATACATTGTATCTGCTTCAGATATTTCATGAGCTTTACCATCTTTAATTTTTTGAATTATATAATTCCAGTCTTCTTCAATTTGTTTTAAATCTTCATTCTTTTCTAGTTCTAATAATTTTTCATGAGTAATAATTAAATCTTTCTTATCTTTATTTGCCTCCCATAAATACCATAGTAATTGAATTTTATTATTCTTAAACCAAAAGTGACTACTCTTAAATTCATTCTTATATTCAGTCATGTAATCAATGATGTTAAGTACTAATCTTTCCTTAGCTGATAATTTACCATTTTTAATTTTTTTATATGATGTAACTTTTAATTCAATTCCTGCTGGCATAAAGTCTGGCTCAGAATCACTATTGTTATCCATGCCAAATAAGAATTTTTCAATTAGTTGACCAAGTCGACCTTTATTGGATTCTTTATCTTCAATTGTAATTACTTCTTCATTTAAAATATCATTAACTGATTTACCAATTGCTGATTTAGATATAAGTTCAATTTCTTCTCTATTGTATAATCTTCCTTTTTTCATAAAATGCTCCTTTCGATCTTGTTTTTGATAAAAAAATAATATAAAATATTTATATACGGATGTTGATCTTTTCTAGGAATTTTAGTATAATATTTCCTGGTAAAGGTTGATCTTTTAAATCAATTATATTATAATATAATTAGGCTTATTAAACAATATGCAGGAGGTATTAAATGAAAAAGACATGTGTAGAATTATTTGCTGGTGTTGGTGGATTTAGATGCGGTTTAAATAAAGTTTCGTTAGAAGGAGAAAAAGTAACTGAAAATGGTAATTGGAAATTTCTATGGGCAAATCAATGGGAACCTTCCACCAAAACTCAAGATGCTTATAATTGCTATGGAACAAGATTTGGATTTGATGATGTAAGTAATGTAGATATTTTTGAAGTAGATAAAAAACAAGTCCCAGATCATACTTTATTAGTTGGAGGATTTCCTTGTCAAGATTATTCAGTTGCACAAACACTATCAAATAGCAAAGGTATTGAGGGTAAAAAAGGTGTTCTATGGTGGGCTATAGAAGAAATGCTAGCTATAAAGCAACCTCCATTTGTTCTTTTAGAAAATGTTGATAGATTATTATTATCTCCTGCTAAACAAAGAGGAAGAGATTTTGGTATTATATTAAGAAGTTTCTATGAAAATGGATATGATGTTCAATGGAGAGTAATTAATGCTGGTGAATACGGATTATCACAAAAAAGAAGAAGAACTTATATATTCGCATATCATAAATCAACTAACTATTATAAAGAAATGCAAAAGCCAACTGATAGTGATATTATCTTTGAAAAAGGATTATTTGTTAAACAATTCCCTATTAAAGAATCATATGAAGCAATTGCAGAAGCATGTGTTTCAGATTATAAAGATATTATTGAAGTAAGTAATATGTTTAAATGTGAATTTTATAATGCCGGTATTATGAAAAATGGAGGAATTTATACAGTTAAAACAAAACCTGATTTTAACTTAATTTATCCTTTAAGAAAAATTAGAGAAGAAAATGAGGTTGATGAAAAGTTCTTCTTAACTGATGCACAAGTTGAAAAGTTTGTATTCTTAAAAGGAAGTAAAAGAATTCCAAGAGTTAAACCGGATGGAACTCCTTATTATTATACTGAAGGTGCTATGCCATTCCCTGATAATTTAGATGCTCCAGCAAGAACGATGTTAACCAGTGAAGGTGGTGTAAGTAGAACTACTCACGTTATTGAAGATTTTAAAACAAAGAAACCTAGATTATTAACTCCAGTTGAATGTGAAAGAATAAATGGATTTCCAGATAATTGGACTAATACTGGTATGACGCAAAAGAAAAGAAATTTCATGATGGGAAACGCTCTAGTAGTTGGAGTTATTGAAAAAATTGGTGAAGAAATAGAGAATATTATTGATAATGAAGATTAGTTATTCTAATCTTTTTTATTTATCATAATATTAAAAAATACGTGGCACGTTTTGTTATGAAAGAATGAAAGTGGCGATAGTATTTCAATGAAAGCGAGAAAAGTCTTTTTATTTTTTTACAGTTAAATACTGAAGTAAAAAAGGGCACCAATACTACTTACATTAGTTTGTAGTATTGGTGTTTTGGATTCCAAAGGGTTTATCCTTGGTACACGTAGTTATTGGCTATGCCAATATCGTAGTGTATTACTATAATGTAATTATATTTTTTCTATAATTCACGATCATCTTTATCTTTTTTTATACAGTTTTGATGGAATATGCTCATGAAATTCTTCTCTAAATTTCTTTTCTATTCTCTCAGGAATACCAAAGTTACGAAATAATTGATATATAAATTCTATTATTGCTTTTATTTTCGCTTCTAGATAATCAATAGTTTCTTTTAAACCTCCTATTTGATAAAAGTAATTATTAATTAATGTTTCCATAATGTTTTTCATATCTTTCATAATCTTTTTATGATTATATTCTTTTATAATTCTATCTGGTAATATTCTCTTAACGCTTAATAAATGAACTTATAAATTTCCTTTATATCATTTGAACCCTCCCAACAAAAAAGGAAGCGAAAGGCACTAAAGTCTAACACTCTCTTGAAAGTAAATTTAAATATAAGTCATTTGATTTTCATTTTATAGAATAGCCTAACAATTAAATTTATTGTTTTATATTTTATCATTAATTTAATATAAGTCAATATATTACCAATATCTTGTATTATTTTGTATTCTAACAGTTAAATCATATTGTTCTTTATTTTCTCTCTTATATATGGCTTTATCTATATAATAATTAGGATTATTAATAAATTTTTCCCAAGATATTAATGAACAATAATGGTCTAAATCTACATCATACTTATTTGATGTTGGACAATGTTTATATTGTTTTTTTATATTAAACATATTTTTCCTAACCAAATTATTAAAGTCTTTAATTACAGTTGTATTATCACCTTGCTCTACAACCATTTTTTGTGCTTCTGGTGTATATATAGCAATTATTCCATTGCTTCTATTATTTTCTCTATCTTCTAAAGAATATCTGATTTCATCATATATCCAATCATCAATATTACCCCATAAATCCTTTTGATGATTAATTGCTTGGGGAGTTAATAATACTATTGTTACACTAGTGTTACTTAATTTTCCATATAAATACTTTTTTATTGTATCCTCAGACATATTTGATCTATTTACATTTTCAGAACAATTAATCACATCATCATTATCATTAAATATTTTTTCTAATTGTTCTTTATATAAATGTCCATCTGAATATCTAAATGATATAAAAACTTTTCTTGCCATACTTCAACCTCTCTTTATATAAATTTTATTATGAAGCTTATTATTATAAAAATTAAATAAAAACCAAAAATTGAAAATGATTTTAAAGATAATATCATTTCAGCAAGTAATTCACTTTTTAAACTTGTGTTTCTTGGCTTCATATCATACAAATCGTTTATATTTAATTCTTCAGTATTTAGTTTTTTCACGAATTCATTATACTTACTAACATAAATTTTTTCCATTCCTAAATAATATGCATCTAAGATAGCACCTAATATTGTTAAAGCTATTATCACCCACCAATATTCTTTTAATTTGTCTATTGCTAGCATAATTGTAATTAAAATAGTATAAACAACGCACATAGAAGCTTTAACTATTCCACTTTGACTACTCATTCGCGATATATTATTTTGTAACATTTCTATATAACATATTACAGAAGGCTGATTTTTTAACTCTAACATACTTTTCATTTTAACACCTCACAAAAAAGAGCATATTTCATCTTAAAAAAATAAAAATGAAATATACTCTATCTTATACAAATATTATATCATATTTTTTCATTTTCGTTAATCTAAATATTTATTTTCTTTAAATCCTGGTATATCCAATGAATTAGTATAGTTTTCAAATCTATCTACTATATCAGTTTCCATCTTTTCAGTTACTCTTACATAAATGTTATAAGTAGTCATAATAGTTGAATGTCCTAATCTTTTAGATACTGCTTTAATATCTGCACCTTGTTCTATTAATCTAGTAGCATGTGTATCTCTAAAATCATGAAACCTACTAGGTATTTTCAATTTGTAATTAATTACTTTATATGCATGCCTTGGTGTTTCAGTCCCTATAAATTGTTCATTATGTTTTACAAAGATTAATTCTGTGTGATTCCACGGAATTAAAATTTTCATTATTAAGTTCTTCCCATAAACTATAATAATCGAATGAATTTTTATTTGACATCCAATTTCTAATTACTCCCGAGGGATCTTCAGAATTTGCTTGTCTTGCTAAATCTGTTAAGGAAATATAATTAACATTACCAACTCTTAATATTCCTATTTTGTTCTCTTTAACTATGATTTCTGTTGTTACCAAATCTTTTTTCAATAATTTTACCTCCTTCTATTTTAGATTATAAAAGGTGTCAACATATTATTTCTTGTTCACACCTTTATTTTACTATACTTTTTTAATATTACTTACCACAGCAATTTTTATATTTTTTGCCTGAGCCACAAGGGCAATTTTCATTTCTACCAATTTTGTTTACTCTTTTTGGTGTTGCTTTTTTTACTTTTGTTTTATCTTCTACAGCATTACCTTTTATTACTTGTTCTCTTTCAG
>CANATJ010000052.1 GCA_947364595.1 uncultured Bacillota bacterium
TTATATGAATGATTGTTCATATAATCATATTATAATTAAAAGAAAAAAATGTCAAGAAAAAAACCGTTAAATTTCTATTTATTTTTTTCGGTAATAACGTATAAAAAAGAATGATTTTTTATCATTCCTCAATAATTATATTAATTTAATATATATTTCCTTTTGATAAATTTCCGGAATTTGTAAATCATCTAAAATACAATAAGCTGTTTCAATAGGCATTTTTAAAAAACAATCATTATTACTTAATAATTTCTTAATTAATTTTTGTTTTTTTAAATTTTTAACATCATCTTTATAGTAAGAAATCAATCTTTCATTTATCTCTCTCAAAGTTTCAATCATTTTCTTCTTCCCTTCACATTACGAATACCAAGAATATCCTTTGTTCTTGGTTCAATATACGCAAAAGAACCATCAAACATCTTTTCTTCAAGCTCTTCCTTAGAAATTGGTATTAATTCATTACCAGTTCCGATAAAATAACTTCTACTACCAAGATTATTAAAAACAAATACTATCGTTGCAACATTTCCTTCATTATTTCTAATAATAGTAACATCGATTTCATCTTTTTCAAAAAGTATAGATTTTAATTTCACAAAATAAGCCATTTGTTCAAAAGAAGTTAAATTCAAATTACGTGCTTTATCCATCATAATATTAATTTTAGTATTTAAACTTATTTTTTTATCATCCGCTATATCTTGATAATCAGCTAAAATATCTTCAAAACTTTCCTCTTTTATTTCTGATAAAGAAAGTAATTGATAAATCTTATTAACATGATCATCAAACTCTTTTCTAGTACTTTCAAACCAATTCACACAATGAAGTCCTTTTAATGGTTCATCTAACTTAGCTCTTAATAAATCACCATTTAAAACTGAAGTAGTACTATCAGCAGAAGCTATAAACTTACCACTTCTAAAAAGTAAAAATGCATGACCATCTGCAAAACCAGTTCCCAAACCTCTAGTTTCAAAATTAATACCTATTTCATTTAAAAATTTACCATATATAAGATTAAATTCATAACACACCACCTTATTATTTTCTAAAGTGATATTAGAAATATTTTGAATTTGATCATGTTTTTTATAAGCCTCTTCTCTTTGTTCTAAAACAAAGAACTCTTCATCATATACCAAAGTTTTACAAAGTTTTATATAAATATATATAGCCTTTTGGACATCCTCCAAATCTAAAGGCATATCACCCAAAATATTTTCTTTAAATTCTTCATTTAAAGTTACTTTTGAAACAAAATTATCACTAGTTTCTGTTATCATATTAATCGCACTAATATCAAAATTATCTTCCAAATAATCAAAACGTTTTTTTACCTTAGAAGGAATATTATAATTTTTAAATATATTATTTGATTCAAAATATTCATCAACAATATAAACAAAACGTTCTTTTTCCATATTAAAAATATTTTTTTCATCATTAACTAATTTTTCAAATAAATCATCATTTAATAAACAATCAATAATATTCTTAACAGGAAACACTATATTTTCACCATCAATTACTATTTCATAATTTTTATTTAAATTTTCATTGTAAAAATAATCAAAACTTGCCTTCTTTTTCAAATCTTCAATTCTTTCTTTACTAACTTTATCCAAAGTTTCATCATCTTTTAAAGCATCAATTATTTCCATTTTACCAATAGTATCCATAAGCAATATTTCCTTAGGATCATTTTTAGAAATATAATATACATTAAATCCAGAAAAAGACTTATTAATAAATTTACTTAATTTTTCATAATAAGAATCATTCAAAATTAAATCCTTAATTAAATCAACATATACATACTTATATCCATTAAAATATTTATCACCGTTTTTATATTTCTTGCACTTATCATAATCAAGCAAAACATACTTTGAAGCAACATCATTTTGATCATTTACATTCATAAAGCACCTTCTTAATATCTTATGATATTAGTATATCACGATATAAAGAAAAAAATAAAGTATTAAATAACTTTATTTTCTATTCTAATTCATTTGCATCATTATCTTCACTATCAGACTTATAATATTTATCATGTTCCCAACTAATAGAACTAACCCCAGATTCAGCAATAATATTTTTAACAACATCTTCAATTACTGATGGTCTAGATGTAATAATAACTGCTTTTAACTTTACCTCAGATTGTGTCACTTCATTTTTTTCTAAACTTTGCAAAGACAAATTCTTTCTTTCAATTGCCTTAGCCAAGGACGTCCTAACAACAATTTCAATATCCTTATTACAAGTAATATGTAATACACATTTTTCTTTTTGATACTTCCTTACTCTATCCATAATTCCCATAGATAAAATTCTTAAGAAAATATTAGAAGCTAAAACTAAAGCCGTTCCAACCGATGCTTCAGCAATCATTCCACTAGCCGTTAAAACACCAATAGCTGATACACACCATAAAGTAGCAGCAGTATTTAAACCTTTTATCTTATTTCCATCTCTTAGTATTACCCCAGCGCCTAAAAAACCAATTCCTGAAACAACTTGAGCAGCAATTCTTGTATTATCATTTCCCTGCACGCCAAATGATACACATACAAATAAAAAAGCTCCTAAGCTTACTAACACATTAGTTCGAAGGCCAACCATTCTATGTCGGCATTGTCTTTCTAAACCAATTAATATACTTAAAATAAAACATGCAATTATTCTTATAAAAAATACATTAAATTCCATAAACACCACCTTCCAAAATTAAAACCGCTATTTGAGCGGTAAAATACATAATGGTGCCGACACCCTTAATCGAAAAGGGATTAAAGCCTTACCATGGCCTCGTAATAACCGTTATACTATGTCGGCATAAGAAAATTATATAACATTTTTTATATACTTTCAACCGTTATAATAATATTATATGATTAATATTAAAATTTTCTCACAATAAAAACTCGAATAAAATTCGAGTTTCTAATTTATTTGTTTATTAATTTCATTCATAAATTCATCTTGAATTTCTTTTAGTCTTTCTTTAGTTTTTGCCTCAAATCTAACAGTTAAATTAGGACCAGTATTACTAGCTCTTACTAAAGCCCAACCATCTTCAAAATTAACTCTTATACCATCAACCGCACTATAATCATAGCCTTTATCATCCGCATATTCAACAATTTCATTTACAATATTAAACTTATTTTCATCATCTACTTCGATTTTAATTTCCTCAGTTGAATAATACTTATTAAGTCCTTCTAATAATTGACTAATTTTCAAATCAGTTTTACTTAAAATTTCTATAAGTCTAAGCATCGCATATGTACCATCATCATAACCTAAATATCTATCAGTAAAAAATAAATGACCAGAATATTCTCCACCAAAAGCTAAATTATTATCAAGAACATTTTTACGGCAATAAACACCACCTGTACGATTCATATATGGAGTTAAACCTAATTTTTCTATTTCATCAATTAATGATTTAGAACATTTAACATCAAAAATACCAGTTTTAACCTTCATATCCTTAGCCAAATTACGATAAAATAAAGCCATAATCAAATCAGCAGGAACATATCTTCCATCTTCTAAAACCATACCACAACGATCACAATCACCATCAACAGCCAAACCAATATCATAACCTAATTCCTTAACTTTTTTACCCAAATCAACCATATTGCCTTCCACTGCTGGATCTGGTGTGTGATTAGGAAAATCTGAATTACTTTCGCAATACAAAAGCTCATATTCAATATTAAATTGTTTTAAAATATTTTCAATAAAAACACTTCCTGTACCATTACCACAATCAACAACAGCCTTCACTTTTCGACTTCCCAAGTCAATAGATTTTTTAAGGTTTTCTATATAAGCAGGCGCAATATCTTCCTCAATAACACATCCTTTTCCGTCTTCAAAATTAAAACATTCCAAAAAATTTCTAAAAGCTAAAAGACGTTCTCCATATAAAGAATCTTCCTTATCAATAGAAATTTTAAATCCATTATACTCCTTAGGATTATGGCTAGCAGTAACCATAATAGCGCAATTAACATCATAATATAGTTTCGCAAAATTATGCATAGGTGTAGTTACTAAACCTAAACTTAAAACATTAGTTCCACTATCAATAATCCCTTGCATAAGCGCTGGATAAAGTTCTTTATGACTCTTTCTATTGTCATGACCAATTATTACCCTATCCTCGCCGAACCTTTTCACATAACTACCAAAAGCTTTACCTACAGTATAAGCAATATCTTCATTAAGATCTTCTCCCACAATCGCACGAACATCATATTGCCTAAAAATATTCATATTTATTTTTTTTGTCACTTCCATCGTTATCATCTCCTACCATAATTATATATTACTTTAAGCAAAAGTACAAATAAAACATTACACATCATATTTGTTTACATAAATCGTATAATTAAAAAGGAGGATTAACATGAATAAAAAAATAAAATATATCTTATTAATATTTCTTTTCATAATTACTAGTTTCATCATATTTCATATATCTAAAAGAAATAAACCCATACCAGAAAGTACCCAAATAACTCTTAAAGGAAATCATATAGTAACAATTGAACTTGGAAACAAATATATAGAACCAGGTTATATAGCCAAAGATAGTATCAAAGGTGACATAACAAATAAAGTTAAAATCAAAGGAAATGTAAATACAAATAAAGAAGGAACATATCAATTAACATACACAATTACAAACTCAAAAAAAGAAACAACAAATGCTCACCGCTTTATCAAAGTAACTGCTCCTAAAACAATCACTTATAAAGACGAATATGATAAATTAGATAATAAAAGTAGAGGTTGGTGGAGTGGAAATAAATTTGATGGTCAAAGACCTGCTGGTGGAGCTGATATTAACGAACTAAAAAAATACAATGCCTATTTTGTTGGAAAAGATGAAAAAGTCATATATTTAACCTTTGATGAAGGAAGCAATGAAACTTACGTAAAAGAAATAGTTAACGTTCTAAATGAAAACAATGTAAAAGCAACATTTTTCCTATGTTTAAAATACATGCAATCAAATTCTGAACTAGTCAAAGAAATGGCTGATGCTGGTCATACTATAGGTAATCATACCGCAAAACATTTAAACATGCCATCATTAGCTACCAGAGAAACATTTAATCAATATTTAGAAGAAATAAAAAGCGTTGAAGCAAGCTATTATAAAATAACAGGAAAACAAATGGAAAAAGTATATCGTGATCCTAGAGGAGAATGGAGTTATCGTGATTTACAAATCATGAAAGATCTTGGATATAGTTCTTACTTTTATAGTGCCGATTACTTAGATTTCAAAGAAGATGTTCCAAAAGAAAAAGCTTTAGCAAATCTTACAAAAAGAGTTCATAATGGAGCTATTTATTTAATGCATCCCAAAAACAAAGGAAACTATCTAGCCCTTGATCCATTTATTAAACAAATGAAAAAACAAGGCTATAAATTTGACCTTGTTAAAAACATTCCTAATAATTAAGGTAATCTTAATACCTGCCCAATACTTAAATTATTGCTTGTTAAATTATTTAAAGATTTAAG
>CANATJ010000053.1 GCA_947364595.1 uncultured Bacillota bacterium
CATTTTTTCCCTCCTCATATATATACATACAATATTTATTTAATTTTTCCTTTTTATTTAAAAAAAATATATTATTTATTTTTAAAAAGACATAAAATGAAAAGAAGGAGGAATAATGAATTATATAGATAAAGATTTTAAAGATTTAGTAAATGTTTTAAATCAATTAAGTTTAGAAGAAATTTTTGATGTTATAAAAAACAATTATTTAAATCAAAGTGAGTCTATAAAAAATTCTTTAGAAGATTATTTCAAAAAATTTAATTATTGGGGATCACTTGATTATAAAAATGAAGATTTTACTGAGATATATGAAAAAGCAGTATCATTAAAAAATCATTTAGAAGATTATAAATGGTTATATAATAAATTAGAAGATTATCGTTCTAAAAAACTTTTACTTGCTATTATGAATAATTGGTATAAGTATGATTTTACTAATTTAGAATCATCAAGAGAAATAAATTATCACGATTATTTTGATTTAGATGTTGTAAAATGTAGTGATGAGGTTTTTGTTGATTTGGGGGCATATACTGGTGATACTACTTTAGATTATATAAATACCTATGGAATAGATAGTTATAAAAAAATATATTGTTATGAAATAACACCCAATATATTTGCAATCTTAAAAAATAATCTTGTAAAGTTTCCGAATATAGTGTTTAAAAGAAACGCAGTAGGGGATAAAAGTAAAGATGTGTATATAAATAGCAGTGATGCCGATGCTTCTGCTAATACTGTATGCGATGAAGGAAATGCCAAAGTACATATGGTTACTTTAGACGAAGATATAAAAGAGACAATTACAACTTTGAAAATGGATATTGAAGGATTTGAACAGCAGGCTATTTTAGGCGCCAAAAATCATATAAAAAAAGATAAGCCAAAATTATTATTGTCAGTATATCACAATAATGAAGATTTATGGAAAATTCCAAGAATGATAGAAGAAATATGCCCAGGTTATAAGTTTTATTTAAGAAATAATGGTGGCGGAATTTTTCCTACAGAAATTACATTGATTGGCATTCATAATTAAATTTATTTGTTTATAGCAAGTTTATAGCTTGCTATTTTTTCTATATATTATTATAATATATATAGTTGTATACTAGAAAAGGGGAAATGATATGAACAAAAAAGGATTTACAGTAATTGAACTTTTAGCGTCTTTTGCCCTAACCATGATAATAGTTATTTTCCTTTTTGAAATAGTTATTGAACTTAAAGATATTTATGTTGAAACAGCCTTAAAAACAGATATTCAAACTAAAACAGCAGTTATTTCTAAAAATATTAAGCGTATTTTACCATATAATACAATAAATACTATAAATTGTGAAGATTATAGTTGTGATGTTAATTCGGTAGATGGTAACACAAAATTAACCATTGATGTCGATAATTCTCAAGTCGTAATCGGTAACCAAAAATTTTCTTTACCTGATTCTGTATCAATATCAAGTGCTCAACTTAATAGTAATTGTAGTGACATAGGATGCTATTTAAAAGTTGGCATGAATTTATCAAGTTATAACTTATCACAAGAATATAAATACAATACTTTGTTTTATTTTACTGGAGAGGCTAGAGTAATAGATAAGTATGCCCCTGAAGCTCCTAAAATACAAACAATATATAACTTATGGTCAACAACATACGGAAGAAGGACATTTACTCAACAAGGTTATACTGCTGATGCGGGAGTTAATGGTACATGGACAACATCTAATGGTGATCCACAATTACATTGCGCTGATATTAGTAGTGTTAAAAATATCAGTGGTGCTTATATAGAACTTGAAAGTGCTTTAACTCAAAATGTAAGTATTCAAATATTTTATAATACAGGAAGCGGTTATAGTGAAGCTAACTCTAGGCGAGATACATTAAAAGCTGGTAGTAGAAAAATATTAATACCTTTACCAAAAAATAATTATACAAGTGTTAGATTTGATATAGGTAATGTAAGCGGATTAAGTTATAAAATAAAAAATCTTGGGTTATTGGCAGATAATAGCCAATCACATAATAATACGGTGACTATTATTTTATCATCGACTGATGTGGGTAGTAGTGGAATAGATCATTTTGAGCAATTTATACCTTCCGAAAATAGCAGTTGGTCATCACATACTCTTGATGCAGATGGCAAGGCATATGTTTACCCCGGAGCTAAACGAAATGCTGAAGCTCAATTTAGAGCAGTAGATAAAGCCGGTAATGTATCAAACATTTCAACTACTCAAATAATAATTACTTAATTACTAAAAAAACGTTAAGAATAAACTTAACGTTTTTTATTTAAATTTTTCTATATAATCCTATAGCTTTACCTAAAATAGTAACATTGTTTAAAATAATTGGATCCATTGTATCATTTTCTGGTTGAAGTCTGAAGTGATCTTTTTCTTTATAAAAAGTTTTAAGTGTTACTTCGTTTTCATCGGTCATAGCGACAACGATTTCACCGTTTCTAGCATTGCTTTTTCTTTCAACAATTACGATGTCACCATCTAATATCCCGGCATTAATCATACTTGTACCATCAACTTTTAAAGTAAATACTTCTTTTCCTTTTGGAAGTAGGTATGCTGGTAAGGCAAAGAACTCATTTGGCATCTCAATTGCTTCAATAGGACTTCCAGCAGTTATTTTTCCAAGTAAAGGTACTTCGGCTACCAATTCATTTTCTGGCTCAAATTCATTTTTAACTAATAATTCAATAGCTCTATTTTTAGAGCCCTCTTTTTTTATAAATCCTTTACTTTCTAAATTAGAAAGGTGAGCATGTATTGTCGCAGGTGATGAAATATCTAATGCTTTACCAATTTCTCGTACTGTTGGTGGATAACCATGTGACACTATATAGCTTTTTACATAGTTTAGAACATCATTTTGTCTACGCGTTAATTTTTCCATTTTCTCCTCCTTAATTATTCTATACACATTTTAACACATTATTTTTGTAAAGTCAAACAAATGTTTGAAAAAACCATTGACACGAATATTTGTTCGTGTTAATATATAATTAAAGAGGGAGGGATAAAAATGGAACTATTAAAATGCAAATCAATTATTGCTTTAATAATTATGATGTTAGGGGTGAGTTATATTACGGCACTTGATAATAGTGCTGTAGAAGTTCAGCCCACAAATCCTGATCAAACAATAAATTATTAAATTATATATAAAATGCTTAAAATATCGGAATATTTGCTTGCTATAAAGCATTTTTTTTAGTAAAATACTTGTATAAGGAGATGATAAAATGGCTTTTGGAGCATTATTATTAGATTTATTAAAAGTAGTAGTTGGATTAGTAATAGGCGTTATTATTGGATTTTTTGTAGCTAGAAAAATCATGAAAAAACAATTAAAAGAAAATCCACCAATTAATGAAAAAATGATTAAAGCAATGATGAGTGGGATGGGAAGGACACCTAGTCAAAAGCAAGTAAATCAAATGATGAAATCAATGCAAAAATATATGTAGCATTGATTTTTTTAAACATTTTAGTTATTATATTTATATAAAAAAATTAAATGAGGTAATAATATGAAAATAAAATACGAATTAACAAAAAAAGATGGACGTGCTAGACTTGGAAAATTAATTACTAATCATGGAACATTTACAACACCAATGTTTATGCCAGTAGGAACACTTGCTAACGTTAAAATGTTAACTCCTGAAGAATTAAAAGAAGTTGGCAGTGCTGTTGTTTTATCTAATACATATCATTTATGGCTAAGGCCAGGAGAAGATATTGTTAAAAAAGCAGGGGGCCTTCATAAATTTATGAACTATGATGGACCAATTCTTACTGATAGTGGAGGATTTCAAGTTTTTTCTTTAGCTAAAAATAAAGAGAAAGATATCACCGAAGAAGGTGTACATTTTAAAAGTCATATAGATGGTAAACCTTTGTTATTAACTCCAGAACTTTCTATAGAAATTCAAAATAAATTAGATAGTGATATTGCAATGAGTTTTGATGAATGTATTCCTTATCCAGCAACCTATGAATATGCTAAAAATAGTACCGAAAGAACATTACGCTGGGCTAAAAGAGGTAAAGATGCTTTTAAAAATGAAAATCAATCATTATTTGGAATTGTCCAAGGTGGTGAATTTGAAGACCTTAGAAAGTATAGTGCCCAAGAAACTGTTAAGATGGATTTTGATGGTTATTCCATTGGGGGAACTAGTGTCGGTGAAGATAAAGATACTATGTATAAAATGGTTGATTATGCCATCAAATACTTACCAGAAGATAAGCCAAGATATTTAATGGGCGTTGGTGAACCTTCTGATTTATTAGAAGGAGTGGAACGTGGTATTGATATGTTTGACTGCGTACTTCCAACAAGACTTGCTAGGCATGCGAATGCCTTTACTAAGCACGGTAAAATAAATTTAAAAAATGCCTGTTATAAAGAAGATTTTACTCCATTAGATGATTGTGATTGTTATACTTGTAAAAACTATACTAAAGCTTATTTAAGACATTTATTTGTAGCTAAAGAAGGTTTAGGTGGTAGACTTTTATCCATTCATAATATAAGATTTTTAATAAAAATGATGGAAGATATGCGCAATGCAATTAGTGAAGATAAATTCCTAGAATATAAAAAAGAATTTTTAGATAAATATAATAATCAGCCTTAATTTTTAAGGCTTTTTTCTTTTAAAAAGCATCTTAAAACTGTCTGCTTTAAGTTTATCAATGCATTGACAATTTTATATAAGATGGTAAAATGTATTATAGGTGAATCATATGTATAGACAAAGAAAAAGACGTATGGCTGTAATAATATCTTTACTTGTCTTACTAGGAAGTATAACTGTGGGATATGCAGCCTTTCAATCAAAAATAAATGTAAAAGGAAATGCCAAATTAACAAGTAATTGGGATATAAGAATTACAAATGTAATTGAAGCAAATAAAACCGGAAGTGGAGAAAGTACAAATCCTCCAACATGGGATAACTTAACAGCCAGCATGGAAGCAGATTTATATGAAAAAGGCGATAGCGTCGAATACGAAGTAACAATAGAAAATAAAGGTTCTTTAGATGCTAAACTGGAAGATATAATAAGCAATGTAAAAAGTGATAATGAAGCGGTAACAATAAGTTTCGAAGGATATATAAAAGGTGAGGTCCTATTTAAGGGCGAAACAAAAATAATAACAGTAAAAATAGAATATAGCCCTGATTTTAATGGAAAAGCTGAAGAAGGCAGTGGCGAAATAGAAGTATCATTTGACTATACTCAAGCTGAAGG
>CANATJ010000054.1 GCA_947364595.1 uncultured Bacillota bacterium
TATTGGAATGATAAATTATGGCGATGGTGGTGGACAGGTGCTAGTTCAGGAATTAATAGAAACTCATTTTATTTAAATTATTCGACAGAATGGGTAACAAACTATTGTACATATAATGCTAATAATTTACCTTATGGTTCAAGAACATCTTGTGGTTATGTTCAGTTTAATTCAGGAGACATTTATTATTCTCGTTCATATGCCAAATCAAGTATTGTTGTTCATATATGCACAAATAGTGGTGTATGTAAAGATAATACTCAAACAATGTAAAAGGAGAAAACATGAATAAATATTTAAAAATAATTTTACCCATTTTCATAATTTTAATAGTAATCTTAAGTGTTGTATTATTTGATAACAGTAGTGAAAATTCAATAAACAGTAAAGATGAAGCCATAAAACATATACAAAAATTAAATACAGCAATTATTGAAGGTGGGACAAAAGGACAATTAAGCAAATTAATTGGTACAAATAAAATATTAGATCAAGATATTATGACAGGTCCAGATTCATTTTTAAGAAAAAAGCCTAATAATAATATAATTAGTAAAAATAATCTAGAAAAATATGTAAAAGCATCTTCCTTATATGCCGATAATCTAGAAAAAATAATAAAACAAAATTTTTCGTTTAAATTACAAAATATAAATGAAGAAAATGGGCAATATAAAGTTTATATAACATATAAGACCTATTATTATTTCCCATACTTCATGGATCTAACTGCCCTTCAAAATGCTATTTTAGATAAACTTGATATTGATTTTGAAAAAGAAAAAAATGAAGAAGTTATTATTACAAATGCTTACAAAGCAAGAATTAAAGCTGCCAGTATATTAGATAAACATTTAAATGATTATATTAATAACAATGAAGAAAAAAGATTGATAATTGAACTTGAAAAAGGGAAAATTACAAATAGTTCCGATAGTTTAAAATCATATTTAATCAATTTAAATGGCTATGCATACAAAAATGATGATTTAAGTAATCTTTCTAATAAAAGAGTTAAACAATATTTATCACAAATCAATACTAATAACATCCTAGATTTATAAAAATATTTTCTAGTAATAAAACCTTAGTTAAAATTTAAACTAAGGTTTTAAAATGGGTTAAATTTATAACAAAACTAGTAAATCATTGCATTTACTACTTAATTAGTGTAAAATTATATATAGTAAAAAAGGTGATATAAGTGGGAATATTTGATAAATTTAAGAAAATATTAACAAAAGAAGAAAAAAAAGAGGTAAGCCTTTATGATAAAGGTTTAGAAAAAACAAGAAATAAATTTTTAAGCTCTTTAACAAATTTAAATAAAGCATCTAAATCAATAGATGAAGAATACTTTGAAAATTTAGAAGAAATTTTAATAATGGCCGATATCGGTGTTAATAATGTAATGAATATCGTTTCAAAATTAAAACAAAGAGTAAAAAAAGAAAATATAACAAATCCAGAAGAATTAAAAGAAATAATAATTGATGAAATGTTTATCATTTATGTTAACAACGATATCATTGTTAATAAAATCAACTATAACAAAAATGGACCAACAGTAATCCTATTTGTTGGTGTTAATGGGGCAGGTAAAACAACAACTATTGGGAAGTTAGCCCATAAATTACAAAATGAAGGTAAAAAAGTTTTAATGGTTGCTGGTGATACCTTTAGAGCTGGAGCTGTAGAACAATTAAAAGAATGGTCAGAAAAAAACAAATGTGAAATTGTTTATAAATTAGAAGCTGATCCAGTAAGTGTTATGTATGATGGAGTGAATAAAGCTATAAATGAAAATTATGATGTAGTTTTAATTGATACAGCTGGAAGACTTCAAAACAAAGTTAATTTAATGAAAGAACTAGAAAAAATTAATAAAGTAATTGGTAAATTAATCGAAGGAGCTCCCCATGAAACATTATTAGTGGTTGATGCAACAACTGGACAAAATGGTATTAGTCAAGCAAAAAACTTCCAAGAAATAACCAATATAACAGGAGTTGTGTTAACTAAATTAGATGGAACAGCTAAAGGTGGTATAGTTTTAGCAATCAAAGAAAGTACATCAATACCAGTTAAATTTGTTGGATTAGGTGAAACAAAAGAAGATTTAAGAGTTTTTGATATTGAAAAATATATTTATGGCTTATTTAAAGACATGGAGGAGTAGTATGAAAAAAAACATAGGTTTAATCATTCAAGGCATTTTAGTACTTATATTAATAGGAGTATTAATTTCTAGTCTATTTATAAATAATTTATTTATTTATTGTAAATTTCTAGTAGGATTTATTTTAATTGTTATGTCCATTAATAATCATTACTATTTTAAAAGAAAATATTTAACACCTATATACGCTATTACCGGAATACTAGTAATAAGCGGTAGTATATTACAAATTATAAATGGATAAAACAATTTACTTAATCAATTTATATGATTATTATGGAGATTTACTAACCGATAAACAAAAAGACTATTTCAAAGATTATTATTTTGATAATCTAACTTTATCAGAAATAAGTGAAAATAAAAATGTCAGTAGAAATGCCGCACATAAACAAATAAAAGATGCTGAAAACAAATTATTGCATTTTGAAGAAATACTTTCTCAATATAAAAAAGCTTTAAAAATAAAAGAAATAATAAAAAAAATAGATCCAAAAATAAAAAAACAAATAGAAGAATTATTATAAGGGAGGAAAAATTATGTTTGGAAAAATAGTTTATATTAGTGATACAGAAGCACACGTAAAAGTTCCAGAAGAAGGGAACTTATCTACCAATATTATGAACATGCATGTCATTTTTGAAGATGACAAAAAACAAATCTTAGGAGAAGTTGAAGATATAAGTAGAGAAATAATTAAAATTAGACTTTTAGGAGAAATCGAAAACGGAAAATTTGTTGGTGGAGTAATTCGTAAACCAACATTTACTTCAAGTTTAAGATTAATAACAAAAGAAGAAGTAGGCATGTTAGTAGGAGAAGATAATGCCTCATCATTTGTTATAGGAGAAAGCCCTTTATATGATAGCTATCCAATCAGAGTTGACATAAATGATCTCTTTAGCAGTCATATGGCTATTTTTGGTAACAGTGGTTCAGGAAAATCATGTGGAGTTGCAAGACTTTTACAAAATATTTTTTCAAACCCAAAACTATTACCATTTAGATCAAACTTCTTTATTTTTGATGCATATGGAGAATATCATAATGCCTTACAAACAGTTAATCAAATAAATCCTAATTTAAATTTTAAATTTTACACAACCAATGTTAATCAAAATGAAGGAGAAATATTAAGCATTCCACTTTGGCTTTTAGATATTGATGATATGGCTTTATTGTTAAGAGCTGAAAAACATTCTCAACTTACAATTATTGAAAGAATGTTAAAATTAGTTACAATTTTTGCTTCAAACGATGAAATGTCAACAAAATATAAGAACCACTTAATTGCAAAAGCAATAATGTCAATTTTATATACTAATCAAACAGCTAGTAGTAAAAGAAACGATGTTTTCAAAATATTAGCTAACTGCTCAACTGACCAATTCAACTTAGAAGCTCCAGTACAAGGAATAGGGTATACTAGAAAATTTAGAGAATGCTTTACAATAGATACACAAGGACAATTTCCTGAAAGTATCTTAATGACAGAATATGTAACAAGTTTTATTGATGAATCATTAGATAAGTATGAACCAACAGAAATGAAATACTATACCTTAGAAGATTTAGAAAAAGCTTTAGAATTTACCTTAATCAGTGAAGGACTTTTAAATAACGAAGAAACATATTCAGATGCCATCACATTAAAAGTCAGATTGCATTCAATAACCATATCTGAAAACTCAAGATATCTAAGATATCCAAATTTTGTAACAGCAGAAAATTATATTGCCTCATTAGTTTCTAAAGGTGGTAAAAAAGCTCAAATTATTAACTTTAACCTAGAAGACGTTGAAGATTGGTTTGCTAAAGTTGTTTGTAAAATTTACACAAAAATGTTATTTGATTTTACTAAACGTTTAAAAAATAGAGCATCAATACCATTCCATATTTTTGTTGAAGAAGCACATAGATATGTTCAAAATGATAACGATAATGAATTAATTGGTTATAACATTTTTGAAAGAGTAGCTAAAGAAGGAAGAAAATATGGTTTAATATTTAATTTGATTTCCCAAAGACCAGTAGAAATATCAGAAACTGTTATTTCACAATGTGCAAATTTCTTAATATTTAAAATTACTCACCCAAGAGATATTGATTATATTAAGAAAATGCTTCCAAATATTAGTGAAGAAATAGTTGAAAAACAAAAATCACTACAACCAGGAACATGTATGGCCTTTGGCGCTGCATTTAAAGTACCAATGATTGTTAGAATGAAAATGCCAGATCCAGCACCATCAAGTAGTAGCTGCGATGTTGTAAGTACTTGGCAAGCAAATTAGATATGAACGAAAAAGAAATAAAACCAAAAAATTATTTAAAAATAATTATTATAATTTGCTTAATAATTGTTATTGGATTTGTGTTCATAAATAAAAAAGACAAAAAAATAAAAATAGAAGAAAATAAACCAATAAATATAAAATTTGAAGATCAAGTCAGTAATCATATACTATTTGAAAATTTAATGATATTTGAAAAAGAAAAAGAATTTTATTTTAGTGGCAAAGCTACTAACTTAACTTCAAATACACTTATTACTTCGCCAATAACAATAACATTTCAAGATAAAAATGGAAACGTTCTAGCAACAATGACATCTTATATTGGAGAAAAATTAAATCCAAACGAAAGTAAAGGATTATCTGCTTTAACAAATGTAGATTTAAAAAATACAAAAAAAGTCCTTATAAGTATCAAAGTCCAAGTTTAATCCTTGGACTTTGTCATATACCTAGGTAGCTTAATGGATAGAGCATTCCCCTCCGAAGGGAATAGTAGGGGTTCAATTCTCCTCCTAGGTACCAGATTAATAAAAAACTCGAACCCTCGAGTAATATAAAGATAAAGCAACTTGTCAAAAAGGCATTTTTATGTTATTATGAATGTGTCAAGGAAACTTGCATAAAATAAAAAAGG
>CANATJ010000055.1 GCA_947364595.1 uncultured Bacillota bacterium
TAAGTCCATCGATTAGTATCGATCAAAAAACCACTCATAAAAATCCTAGAAGTACAGTTGGTACAGTAACTGAAATATATGATTATTTAAGACTTTTATATGCTCGTATTGGAGTTCCTTATTGCCCTAATCATCATATCCCAATTTCATCACAAAGTATTGAGGAAATGGTTAATGATATTTTAAAAATAGAAGATGGTACTAAAATTAGAGTTTTAAGCCCAGTTGTAGGGTTAGAAAAAGGAACCCATAAAGATTTACTTGATAGTTTAAGAAAAGATGGCTATGTTAGAGTAGTCATTGATAAAGAAGATTATGATCTATCTGAAGAAATTAATTTAGAAAAAAATAAAAAACATTCTATTGATGTTGTAATTGATAGATTAATTATTAAAGATGACATTAGAAGTCGTTTATATGAGGCAGTTGAAATTGCTTCTAAACTGGCTAAAGGAAAAGTTTTAATTGATATAGTAGGTAAAAAACAATTACTTTTAAGTGAAACTTATGCATGTCCAGAATGTGATTTTTCTCTTCCTGAACTTGAACCAAGAATGTTCTCTTTTAATGCCCCATATGGAGCTTGCCCAGATTGTAAAGGACTTGGAGTTAAATATAAAATTGATGAAGATTTAGTTATTCCAAATAAAAATCTTAGTATTAATGAAGGAGCTATTGTTGTTATTAATAATAAAGATGACAATAATATTACATATACTAATATGCAAACAGCTTGTGAATATTATAATATTGATATGAATAAGCCAGTTAAGGAATTAACAAAAAAACAACTTGACATTGTTTTATACGGAACTAACGATATTTTAACTTTTAACTATGTTTCTAAAGCTGGAAACACAAGAACTAGTAAAGGTATTTACGAAGGGATTATTACTAATTTAGAACGTAGATATATGGAAACTAAAAGCACTTGGATTCGTGAGTGGATTGAAAATTATATGACTGAACTTGTTTGTCCAAAATGCCATGGAGCTAGGCTTAATTCAAATGTTTTATCAGTTTTAGTTGGTAATAAGAATATTTTTGAATTAACGCAAATGAGTATAAAAGATATTATGATTTTCTTTGACAAATTAAAACTTACTAAACAACAACAAGAAATCTCACAGCTTATTATTAAAGAAATTAAATCAAGACTTGAATTTTTAATTAATGTTGGTCTTGAGTATTTAACACTTTCTCGTGAAGCAGGCACCTTATCAGGAGGAGAGGCTCAACGTATTAGACTTGCTACACAAATTGGTTCAAGATTAACTGGCGTTTTATATGTTTTAGATGAGCCTTCCATTGGACTTCACCAAAGAGATAATCAAAGGTTGATTAATTCTTTAAAAGAAATGCGCGATTTGGGTAATACCTTAATTGTTGTTGAACATGATACTGACACAATGCGTGAAGCCGATTACTTAGTTGATATTGGGCCTAAAGCTGGTGTGCATGGTGGAAAGATTATTGCTGAAGGAACACCACTAGAGGTTATGGAAAATCCTAATAGTTTAACTGGTCAGTATTTGACTGGCAAAAAGAAAATTGAGGTTCCTTTAAAAAGACGTAAAGGTAATAAAAAATATTTAGAAATTAAGGGCGCTAGTGAAAATAATTTGAAAAAAGTTAATGTCAAATTTCCACTTGGTAAATTTATTTGTATTACTGGTGTAAGTGGTAGTGGTAAAAGTACACTTATTAATGAAATTTTATATAAAGCTGTTGCCAGTAACTTATATAAAAGTAAAGCTAAACCAGGAAAATTTAAATCAATTAAGGGATTAGAAAACATAGATAAAGTTGTAGATATTTCTCAAGCTCCAATTGGTAGAACCCCTAGAAGTAATCCCGCAACTTATACTTCAGTATTTGATGATATTCGTGATGTATTTACTGAAACTAAAGAAGCTAAAATGCGTGGATATGATAAAGGTAGATTTTCATTTAATGTTAAAGGTGGACGATGTGAAGCTTGCTTTGGTGATGGAGTTAAGAAAATTGAAATGCACTTTTTACCCGATGTATATGTTCCTTGTGAAGTTTGTCATGGAACACGTTATAATACAGAAACATTACAAATTAAATATAAAGGAAAAAGCATTTATGATGTTTTAGAAATGACAGTTGAAGAAGCTTTAGAATTTTTTGAAAACATTCCTAAGGTTAAAAATAAATTACAAGTTTTAATGGATGTTGGTCTTTCTTATATTAAATTAGGTCAAAGTGCACCTACCTTATCAGGAGGAGAGGCAGCTAGAGTTAAACTTGCTAAAGAACTTCAAAAAAAACCAACTGGTAAAAGCTTATTTATATTAGATGAACCAACAACTGGATTACATTCTGATGATATAAAAAAATTGTTAGTTATTTTGAATAGAATAGTTGATAATGGTGATACTGTCATTGTTATTGAACATAATTTAGATGTTATTAAAGTAGCAGATCATATTATTGATTTAGGTCCTGAAGGTGGCGATGGTGGTGGAACAATTGTGTTTGCCGGAACACCTGAAGATATTATAAAAGAAGAAAATAGTTATACTGGTAAATTTTTAAAACCATATTTATAATAAACTTTGATTATTTTAATCAAAGTTTTTAATTGTAAAAAAATTATAGTATGATATACTATAATAGGTGATAAAATGAAGCGTTTTTTTAAGTTGTTTTTTGTATTTTTATTATTGTTTTTATTTATAAATGTTAAGGCTTTAGAATTTGATATTAGTGCTAAAAACGTTATTTTATATAATATGGATAGTAATGAAATTTTGTATTCGAAAAATGAAAATGAAAAAGTCATGATAGCTAGTTTAACTAAAATTATGACAGCTATGGTAGTTTTAGATAATCAAGATAACTTAGATGAAAAAGTAACGCTTGTTAAGCAAGATTTTGAAGGTTTAGTTGAAGAAAATTTAGCTACTGCTGGTTTTCAAATTAATCAAAATGTTACATACAACGATTTACTTTATGGACTTCTTTTACCTTCTGGAGCAGAATGCGCCAAAGCCTTATCTAGATTAGTTGGAGGCAGTGAAGAAAAATTTATCAAAATGATGAATGAAAAAGCAATTTCTTTAGGACTTAAAAACACACATTTTTCAAACACTATTGGCTTAGATGATGAAGAAAACTATTCAACTGCAAAAGAAATGGCCACTATATTTAATAAAGCATTAGAAAATAAGATTTTCAAAAAAATTATTACTACTAAAAAATATAAAACTTCTGACGAATCATTAGTTTTTAGAAGCTCAATTAATCGAAATATTGATAGATATTTTATTGAAGCCAATTATATTCAAGGTGGTAAGACAGGAACAACAGATAATGCTGGATTATGTTTGGCTTCTATTGCCAAATATAATGATGTTAATTATATGCTTGTCACTTTAGGATCTATTTATGATAAAAAAAGCCCTCACCATATTATGGATTCTAAAGTTATATATGATTATTTTATGAAAAATTATAGTAATAAAATTATTTATTCTACTAAAGATGATTTATTTAAAATAAAAGTTAAGTATTCTAAAAAAAATAAAGTTACTGCTCATTTATCTAAAGACGTTGTTTCCTATTTACCAAATAATTATGATAAAAATAAAGTAAGATATGATTATGATGGTATAAAAGAATTAAGTTATTTAAATAAAAAAGGTGAAAAATTAGGTACAGTTAAAATTTATTATGAAAATAAATTAATAAATACACAAAATATATATTTAAATGAGAATATTGAATTTAATTTGTTTTGTTTTATTAAAGATAATATTTTGACAATTCTAAGTATTATTTTAATGTTATCAATAGGAATTTTTGCGATTAAAAGAAGACATTAGTCTTTTTTTTAATTTTTGCTTATGATATAATTAAATATATAATAGAAATAAAAGGTGAGATAATGAGGGAGTTAGATGTAGCTATTGGTGTAATATCAATATTATTAGGAGTATTAGTACTTAATTTAAATAGTGTTTATAGTTCTATTTGTTTTGTCTTTTTTGTAGCTTTTGGTATTCTTTACATTTTATATAATAAAGAAGATCAACATGACGAAGAAACAGAAGTTTTAGAAAATAAAGTTATACAGTATAAATTGCCTAATGTTGCTTATCTTGGTAAAAAGATTTCTTTTGAAGAAAATTTACTTGATATGAAAGTAAAACTTATGATGACATTTAATGATTTTAACATTAAAGCCGATATTCAAGATGTCTATATTGGGTCTAAATTAATTAGATTTGTTGTCTCCTTTGAAAATGCCAGAAGCATTTCTACACTTTTAAATAATAAAGATGCTTTAGCATATGCTTTTGGATTTGGACCTTTAGAAATTAATGGTTTGGATGAAAAGGACACAATTGAATTAATATGTATTAATCCTAATAAAACTAATTATCCTTTAAGAAATTGTATTAGTGCTGGAAACAAAAATTTATTATTATATGTTGGTGAAGAAATTGACGGTACATCTCATGTAATTAATTTAGAAAAAAATAGCTCAATTGCAATTACTGGTAATGATAACGAAGCTATTAGTAATTTTTTACATAGTATGATTATTAGTTTAGTTATGAAACATACACCTAATGATTTAGAATTAGTCTTGATTGATAATGGTGGTTTAGATTTTACTTATTATAACAGTTTACCACATTTAAAGTATCCCGTTGCAGTCAAAGGACAAGATGGAGCAGATTTATTAGATAATGTTTCTTCCTTACTTGATGATAGATTAGAATTATTAGATGGCATGAGTATTGATGAATATAATAAAATAGCCTTTAAAAAGTTAAAAAAAGTAGTTATGTTTATTAATGATTTAGATTATATGATGTATAGTGATACTAAAGAATTAAAAAAATTACAAAAAATTATAAAACTTGGTAAAGAAACAGGTATATATTTTGTCTTTTCAGCTAATTTTATTGGTGAAGGTAATGATGATATACTTGAACTATGTGATACTATTATAGCTTTTAGCCATACTAAGAAAAGCAAGCTTAATAAATATGAAAAAACAATTATTGATGATTGCTGTTTTGTATGTA
>CANATJ010000056.1 GCA_947364595.1 uncultured Bacillota bacterium
ACTAGAAATATTTGGCGAAAGTGCGTGTTATGTCAGTGATGCCAATGTCTATTGCGATGCTTCTGGTGTGCGTGCGAGAGCTGATTCCAATGGCCGTGTGGACGTGTACGTTGGCGCTTCGGGCTGCGGCGTTGATTCTGATGGCTATTCGGGTTGTGGAGTGAGTAGTAGTCGTCCTGAGCCCACCTAGGGATCTATAATCTAATATTTTTCTTTTGAAAAATATTTATCACTTGCCAAAAGGCAAGTGTAATAGTGCTTAAGTGTTATGTAGGCACAGATAAATTGGTGTAATTAGAGGTAAAAATATTAAAAGTTGGCAATAATGCCAACTTTATTTATATGCTTTTTTTCCTTGATATGAATTTCTTTTTACCATTTCTTTATCTATATCGTTTAGTAATATTGTTTTTTTCAAAAGCCAATTTGGAGCAACTAAATCTTCTTTTTTGGGATCAGAGGTTAATCTTTGAATTATTATTTTGGGGTTTAAATATTCTAGTTGATCACATGTTATATCGATATATTCTTCTTTGGTTAATATTTTAAATGGTTTAATTTTATATAATTTTTCAAGGGGTGTATGTTTAAGGATACTTAGCATATGTATTTTTATACCATCTATATTTAATTTGTTTAAATATTTTACTGTTTCAATCATCATTTCTTTTGTTTCACCTGGAAGACCATTTATTATATGAACAACGGTAAATATATTTTTTTGTTTTAATTTTTTAAGTGTATTTTCAAATGTATTTAAATCGTGACAGCGATTTATTAATTTGCTTGTTTTAGGATGAATTGTTTGTAATCCTAGTTCGATTGTTAGAAATGTTTTTTTATTTAATTTTTCTAGATAATCTAGGCATTCATCTGTAATACAATCTGGCCTAGTTGCAATTGCTAGACCTATGACGTTTTCTTGTTTTAATATTAGTTCGTATTTTTCTTTTAAAATTTCAACTGGTGCGTAGGTGTTACTTCTAGCTTGAAAATATCCAATAAATTTACTATTTGGCCATTTATTGGTCATAACTTTTTTTATTTCATTAAATTGTTTTATTAAATCATCGTTTGGATTTCCACCGTATTCACCACTTCCTGATTTTGAACAGTATATGCAGCCACTTTTACTTAATGTTCCGTCGATATTTGGACATGAAAATCCAGCATTTAAACTGATTTTACTAACTTTACAGCCAAATTTATTTTTATAAAAATAATCTAGGGTATGGTATCGTTTGTTTGTATTTGAGTAAATAAACTTTGTCATAAAATCACCGATATTATTATATCATAATTATATAATGTTAATTTTATAATGGAAAAATATTAGGAAAAATTGTCATTTTCTGTAAATTTTCTTTATATTAAAACGTTTTTTTGCTATAATGATAATGGGAGGTAGAGAAAAGTGAAAAGAAATTTACTTAAGGCATTAGGAATATCTTTCTTAATTTTTGTTTTATTAAGTTGGCTTATTCCAGTAGGTGTGTACACAAATGGTGCACTAGATAGTAAAGGCATCGATCCAGTTGGTTTATTCGATTTATTTAATACTCCAACATCAGCTTTTGTTACATTCGTTTTATATGGCGTTGTATTCATGGCTATGGGTGGATTATATGGTGTTATGGAAAAAACTGGAGCTTTAGAAAAATTAGTTTCAAAAATGAAAGGAGCTTTTACTGGTAAAGAAAAATTATTCTTAGTATTAACAGTAGTATTATTTACTGTGCTTTCTTCAGTTACTGGTTTAATTTTACCTTTATTTGTACTTGTTCCATTATTTGCTTTAGTTTTAAAAGAATTAAATTATGAAAAGGTTACTGCACTTGCAGCTACTGTTGGATCTTTATTAGTTGGTTCAGTGGCTTCTACTTATGGATTTAATATTTCTGGTTATACTAAAAATATTTTATCTTTAAGTATGAATGATCAAATTGTGGCTAAAGTAGTATTGTTAGTGGTATTAACAGCTTTATTAGCAGTTATGTTAGTATGCGCTAGTAAAAAGGTTTTGAAAAAAACTACTAAAGAAGTTAAAAAAGAAGAACCTAAAAAAGTTAGTACTAAAAAGGCTACAAAACCAGCAGCTAAAAGTACTACAAAAACTGCTGCTAAAAAGAAAACAACTGCAAAGAAAACTAGTAAGAAATCAACTACAAAGGCTTTAGCTGTAACTAAACCTGTGAAGAAGGTTTCTAGTAAATCAAAATTAAGTGTGGCACCATTAGTAGTTATACTTGTATTAATGTTAATTGTTACTTTAGTAGGAATGTATAATTGGTATTATGCATTTGGTATTGAAACATTTAATAATATGTATGAAGCTGTTATGAATGTTAAGATTAAGGATTTTCCAATTTTTGAACATTTATTTAGTGGTTCAAGTCAATTTGGATATTGGAGTAATGTTAACTTTGTTGGTATGATGGTTTTAGCTTCTATGCTTATTGCTTGGATTTATAAATTAAGTTTAAACGATTATGTTGAAAGCTTTATTGCAGGAGTTAAAAAATGGTTACCAACTGCTATTTATGCTTCATTAGCAAGTGTTATTTTATCTATTTTATATCAAGCTTCATATAATGGAACTGGTACTTTAGTAGATACTGTAAATGATAAATTATTTGGACTTTTTGATGGATTTAATGTACTTACTACAGGAGCTGCAGCTTTCTTAGGAAGTTTCTTCTTTAATGATTTATATTATTTATTAGCTGATTTAGCTGCATTTGTTAGTGGATTTGATGCTTCAACATTACCAATAGTTGGATTACTTATTCAATCTATGTATTCTATTGGAATGCTTGTATTCCCAACTAGTGTTGTGTTAATTGCCGGATTAAGTCTTTTCGATGTTTCATACAAACAATGGATTAAATACATTTGGAAATTTGTTTTAACAGCGTTCTTACTTGTATTACTTGTTTGTGGAATATTAACACTATTGTAATGATAAAGGTACCTGATGGTGCCTTTTTCTTTTGACTTAAAATGTGATAAAATGATTATGGTGAAATTTATGGAAGTAATGTTTGAATATAAATTAGATGGTGAAAAATATAATGTTTTGATATCTTTAAAAAACAATAAAAATACTTATATAAAGATTAAAGATGATCTTACTATTTATGTAACTACTAATTATTTGACAACTAAAAGACAAGTTAAGGTGATTTTAGATAATGAAAAAGATTTTCTTAGAAGTGTGATTGCTAAAACTAGGGAAAAACAGATTAAGGAAAAAGAATTTTATTATTTGGGTAAAAGGTATGATGTTATTTATGCTCCATTTGATGAAGTTACAATTGATGGAGAGAAAATATTCGTTAAAAATAAAAGCAAACTTGATAAATGGCTTTTGGGTGAGGCTAGAAGAATTTTTCAGGAAAGACTTGAAATTAATTATAATTTTTTTCAGGAAGATATTCCTTTTCCTAAGCTTAAAATTCGAAATATGAAAACTAGATGGGGAGTTTGTAATAAAAGAGATGATTCAGTGACTTTGAATTTTAAATTAATTAAATATGATGTTAGAGAAATTGATTATGTTATTATTCATGAGCTTAGTCATTTTGTTCATTTTGATCATTCTAAAGATTTTTGGAATACTGTTTTTAAGTATATGCCTAATTATAAAAAGTCAGTTAAAATTTTAAAAAATTAATATGATGTCTAGTTTTATAAAATTGGGCATTTTTTGTTTAAATAGATACAAAACGTGTTATAATTATATATAGGATAGAAAGTGTGATGTAAATGAAGTTTAGATATATGACTTTTGTGATGTTAATACTTTGTTTGATTATGCCATTGCAAGTATCTGCTGCAGATACACTTGATCAATTGCTTGCTAAGGCAAAAGCTAATAGGGCAGCTTATGAAAAGGCAAAAAATGAGAAACAGCTTACAGAGGCAGAGCGTGATAAGGCGATTAAAGATAAGGAAAATGTTCAAAAACAAATTAACGATATTCAAGCCGAGTTAAAGAGAATTTCAAGTGAAATAGATAAATTACAAAAAAGCATTGAAAAAAAAGATAAACAAATGAAAGAAATTATGAGCTTTGTTCAAGTTTCAAATGGTGAGACTAATTATTTGGAATATATTTTTGGAGCTACAGATTTTACAGATTTTATTTATAGAGTTTCAGTTGCTGAACAATTAGGTAGTTATAATGAACAGTTAATAAAAGAATATAATGCTGATGTTAAAAGACTTGATAATAAGCAACATGATTTAACGGCTAAAAATACAGAACTTAATAATAAAGAGCAAGAACTAAGTATACTTGAGGCTAGGCTTAATTCTCAAATTGAAACTATTAAAGAGGGAATGCTTAGTAAGGAAGACGAGTATAAAACACAAATTAGTTTGATTAATAATTTAAAGAAATTAAATTGTAAAGGTTATGAAACTTTAGCTGCTTGTCAAAGAAGATTAGCCCCACCAGCTAATTCAGGTAGTGGTATTACAGTTCCTAATGCTTATGGAACTTATATGCCACTTAATAGAGGATATATAACTAGTCCATATGGGCAACGTACTGGGGAATTTCATACAGGTATAGATTTTTCTAGTGGAGTAGTTGATAATGTTTATCCGATTGCGGATGGTACTGTGGTTAATATTGTTAAACCTAGATATCCAGGAGCTTGTGGTAACCACCAAGTTTATGTTTTTCATAATATTAGGGGTAGAGCTTATACAACATCTTATTGGCATTTAACGGGCGTTTCTGTAAGAGTTGGACAAAGTGTTGGTGCTGGCACTAAAATAGGAACTATTGCTGGACGTGGATATGTAGATGCTTGTGCGCAAGGAGGACATGTTCATTTGAACTTATTTAATGGACTTACAACTACTAATGCGGGAAGAATTAATCCAACTATAGTTTTACCACAAGCAAGTTCAAAGGGATATTTTAGTCATAGATAAGAGGAATTTTTCCTCTTTTTTTTAATTTTTAAAAGGAAAACGTAAAAATAAAAAGTATATTAATATTGAAG
>CANATJ010000057.1 GCA_947364595.1 uncultured Bacillota bacterium
AGCAGGTTTCTAAATTACAAAGGGATAATGAAATACTAAAAAAAAACGATTACTTTACTGGCAAAAAAGGAATAACTCTTTATGAAAGTATATTTACTCTTTCTAAGAATTACTCTTTAAATGAACTCTTTCGGGTCCTTAATGTAAATAAATCTTCTTACTTCTACTGGCTTAACAATGGCAGGGTTAACAGTAATAATAGTATATTTTTTTATCAGTCTATCATTGAATTATATTATTCTTCTAAAGGTATATATGGTTCTCCTAGAATTACGGCCTGTTTAAACCATAATGGTATTCCTTGTTCTTTATCAAAAGTCGCTAGATGTATGCGCATCTTAGGTATTAGAAGCATTGTTTCTAAACGTTTTCCTCAAAGAAAAAGTAATTTAACAGATAAAGAAAAATCTTTAATTTTAAATTTAATTAAAGATTTAAAATTAGTTCGTATTAATCAGGTTTGGACTACTGATATTACCTATATTAAAACTATTAATGAAGGTACTTTTTACCTTATAACTTTTATTGATTTATTTTCTAAAAAGATTATTGCTTGGGGCTTATTTGAAAATCAAAAAACGGATAAAATTATTAAAGTACTTAACGATGGTATTAAAAAAAGAAAACCTAATCCTGGTTTAATAATACATTCAGATAAAGGTAGTCAAATGCGTTCGAAATTATATAGAAGATATTTATCAAATAACAATTTAGTATTTAGCTATACTTCTCTTAATCATTCATGTGATGAAAATTCTGCCCATGAATCTTTCCATGCTTCTTTAAAAAAGGAATGTTTATATCAATATAAAATTTATGGTTTTGAAGATGCCTATAGACTTATTTTTGATTATATAGAGGGGTTTTACAATCCTATAAGACTACACTCTTCTTTAGGGTATTTATCTCCTAATGAGTTTGAAAAAATTAACAGCTAACGCTGACACCCCCTATAAAAGTGGTCTAAAGGGTTGACAAATTCCCAGGTAAAAATAGTTAACTCTCCGTTTATTTTTTCTTGGTAAAACTAAGGATGGGGGTATAAAAAAATGTAGATAAATATCTACATTTAATTTCTATCAATAAACCAATTTGAACTAATATCACAACTACTACTAGAAGGTGCTGGATCCGGTTTATCCATCTTAACAAGCACAGGTACATTAAATGCATTACCAAACGCAATACAATTTCCTGGTTGTAAAATTCGAAGACGTTTAACAATCTCATTAGTAATATTAGGAACCATTTCACGAATATATTGAACATCTCTAGGATGAAGCATTTTAAAAATCAAAAAATTATTACATTGTGAAATACAAGTTTCTGATAAATCAGAAGGCCTTTGTGAAATCAAACCCAAAAGCACTCCATATTTTCTTCCCTCTTTTGTAATACGTTCAAAAATATTATAACCAATTAAATCAACATCATTATCATTTTGAACATATCTATGCGCTTCTTCTAAAATAATATGGAATGGAAGCGATGCTCTTTTATTTAAATTCTTAGCATAATCAAATAATAATTTAGAATAAATTTTTGTAATTACTTTAGCAAAACGATCATCAACATAATTAATATTAAAATTAATTATTTGCGCCTTACGACCATTTGGTGCTGTTAACAAATCTTTAATATATTGATCCTTCGTCACATAATTATCAACTTCAAAGTATTTAGCATAATCACCATTAAGTAACGTATGAAGTCTAACCTTTAAAACATTATTCTCATCATAAACCTTATTACTGTTTAAAGCCCCTTCAGAAATAAGAGCAAAACTTAAAGCATCTTGTAAATCCTTAAGGCCATATTTAAATGAACCATCAGGTAAATTAAGTTCAATCGTATCATCTAGAAAAGATTGCATAAAGTTAGTAAGCAATTCCATCTCTCTAATTTTACCTGAAGCATCAATTATCAAACATTGTTTAAGCGGTCTTACATAACCTGGTTGATATATTGTTGTTTCTAAATTTAAATCTTTAGTATTATAAGATGATAAAATAGAAAAAACTTGGTCACGAATTTGTGAAGAACTACGTCCACTAGCTAAAATATCCAAAATTGCTCTAGCAATAATATCATTTTTTTGTTTAATTACTTCACTTTCTTCTCTAACAAAAAGCCCAACCAATTTAAGCATCTTCTCAATAATTGGTAATTGTGTCGTTGAAGTAGCATTAAGTAAAAGAGCAATATCATCAACTGAAAGTAACCATAAAGGAATTTTCAAGATTTCCGTATCACTAAAATTAGTATTAGTAGTATAACCCTTAAAATTAAGTTCAGGAACCTTCTTATTTATTTCTTTAAAAGCACTATGATACTCTCCATAAGCATCAAAAATAAATATACTAGCTCTATAAGCCACTGTATTTTGTTTATCAAAAACACTTTGTAAAACTCTAGCTGTACCCCAAGATTTACCAGAGCCTGTAGAACCAAATATTGCAAAGTGATTAGCAAAAAACTCATTAATATTAAATCCTATCTTAACTCCCGGATATATTGGACTTTGTCCAATATATACATCCTCATTTTCTTTGTAATCATCAACACTAATAACCATTGGAATTTTTTCTTTTGAAATTAATTTTACCTTAGCTCCAAACGAAGGCTTTCTAATAACTCCAAAAACAAACTTATTATCAATAATTTCTCCCATTAAGTTAATATAACCAATGCCATTTTTAATATCGACAATTTCACCAACTAACATTTTATCAGTATCTTCCATTACAACATGTAAATTAATTAAACTTTGAAATTCATCAAGTTTAATGTTTAACTTTAAAAGAACTGTATCTTCTTCAATTCCAATTATTGTCCCTAGCATATCATCACCCTATTTTAATTGTATCACAAAAGAAAAACAGGGTAAAGAAAAAGAATCATACAATTGATTCTCTTATTAAATATTTAACATCTAAAGGAATTCCAAAATGTAATTTACAAGATTTTTTAAACTTTATAAAACCAATTCCTTTTATAACTAAATCCTGATTAGCTTTAATATCTACATCATAAAACTTTAAATCATTAAGTTTATCCACATTATTATAAAATCTTTCACAAGCTAAAGCATTAGATGTATAAATAATAATATTATTATCACCATTTAAATCTAGTCTTATCAATTTATCAATCAAAATAGTTTGCTTTACTTTAATTTGAAAAACTATAGGTCTTATTTCCTTCTTAGGAATTATTTTATCTAATAACTTTCCATCCGCACTTAAAATCATACTGCCTTCATCCAAAAGACCTGGAGTATCAATTAAAACCAAATCATCATTAATCCTATTTTCAATCAAATCAAGCGTTGTTGATGGTAAAACACTTGTTGTAATATTCCCTTCCATCGAAGAATAATTCTTAATCATCTTATTAATCAAAGTAGATTTACCCGCATTAGTATAACCAACAACATATACATTTTCACTTTTCTTATATTCATTTATTTTTTTATAAAGTAAATCTAAATTATAATTATTTTTACTACAAACAAATAATTTAGAAACAATGTTTAAATTATAATTTAATTTTTTTAAAAAATAATCTTCATCAAAATTTCTTGGAAATAAATCCCTTTTTGTAAAAACTAATAATATTGGATTATCTAAATTTAAACTATCTAAATTATACAAATTTAAAAAGTCGGTAACCAAAATAACTAAATCATTTGTTTTGCTGATATCATTAACTATTTTTAAATAATCATCATTACTTTTATTTACAAAAGAATATTTATTATAATGTTTAATTTGAAAACATCTTTCACAAAACTTATTATCTAATTTTTTAGTATAACCCGGCTTTGAAACATCAACATTTTGTAATTTAGCTCCACATCCTAAACAATTAGTCATAAAACCTACCTTTACAGAATAAATCATGATCTCTTAATTTTTTCATTCTGCGTCTTTCCAAAAATCTATTACATTTAGTAAGGAAACAATCCTTTTCTGTAATAGGGTTAACCAAAATTGTTGTTATTCCAACCCTGTTACCAACTAAGACATCAGTTTGAATTTGATCACCAATAATTGCTACCTCATTAACCGCATAACCATATTCGTTAATAGCTTTTTTTAACTTTCCAGTAAATGGTTTGCAAGCACTAGAAATTCCATCAATTCCAAAATAATCTTTAAATGGTTTAAGTCTTTTTTTAGGACTATTTGTAAGAATAATAACCTTAAATCCTTTTTGTTTTAAACCAATAAATAAATCTTTAGCCTTTTTAGAAGGAGTGCTGGAATGTGGTTCTACAATCGTATTATCTAAATCAAAGAAAATACACTTAATTCCCCTACTCATTAACTTAGAATAATCAACTGTATAAATGCTTTTTTGATATATATCTGGTAAATATTGTTCCATATCAATTCACCCCAAACTAACTAATATAATAATACCATATTTGACATATTTCATCAATACTTTACCCATATAAAACATATGATTTTAATCGTTTAATAATTTCTTAATTTAAAACCCCATAAATTAAAAATAATGGCAAATTACCATTATTTTAAAAATTTTTCTTATCCTATACTCATATTGCCTGTTACCATAAAGTAATAAAATTCAATAAGAATCAAATTTTATTAAGAATTAAATAAATCCTGACGTGTTATTCTTGAAATAGTGCTATTTGTCTCGTATTCTATTGCACATAATTTAGTAAGATTACTGAAAAAATAATTAGATAACGATATATATATTGGATTTACTTTATTTAGATTAATAATAGCTTCATCATCTAATTTTTCTAATAAATCATCAATCATAATTTCTTCATTTCCTATATCAAAGTTTTCAAATCCATTTTTACTATTATTTATCTTAACATTATAACAAAATTTTATAATATTATCTTTACCAAACAAATTAACATTTCTTTTAACTATATATTTCATAATCTTCCTCCTATATATTATTATACATATAAA
>CANATJ010000058.1 GCA_947364595.1 uncultured Bacillota bacterium
TAAGAATATGCTTAAGGATAATGCTTCTATTGAATTAATTACTAAATATACAGGACTTACTGAGAATGAAGTAAAAAATATAAAATAAAAATTTATTATGCAATATAATAAATTTTTTTATTTAATAATTTGATTTATTTTATAGTGATTGGTGTTTTGGGGCATTTCATAGGTGTATGCGACGTTTTTTTTAGGCAAAATTATTTTCCATGGTTTTAAGTTATTATAAATGTATAATATTTTACCGTTTTTATCGGTTAAAACTACGTCGATATTGGTCTTCATGAAAAATGTGTGAATTCCATTACATTTTATTTTTAATATATAATCAAATTTTTTTACAAACATTAGACCTTTTAGTTTTTGATAAAAGTTTTTTGCTTCAATTATCTTTAATTTACTATTCGTATACATGCTATCACCATAATAAATATATCATATTTTGGAAGATTTGTAATAGTCTAGTTGTTTTTTTTATTTATAATGCTTGATTTTTTTAGAAAGAAACTATATAATTAATTTATAAGATAGAGGTTTTTAGGAGGGTGCTATGAAAACAAACAATAAGGGACAAGCTTTAGTTGAATATTTGTTGATCATTGCGGTTATTAGCGTCATTGTTGTTAGTATAGTAAAATTATTGGGTGGATACTTGCAAGATTCTATGACTAAGTCTTCTTGTAAGTTAATTGATAAACAATATGTAGAAGGGGCTAAACCTGGAGAAGGAACTTGTCAATAGAAGATAGTAATTATCTTCTTTTTGAATATAGTATATTTGGAGGAAAGTATGTTTTTAATAAAAAAAGAAAATTGGTGGTTATATTTAATACTTAATGTACTTACTTTGGGACTTTTTTCTTTTGTATTTGCGAAGGTTTTAAAGGTATATGAAAAAGGTGCTTGGTATACTAATTGGTCTTACTGGACTTTGGGTGTTATATGTGGTATATTTCCGGCTTTAATTATGTTTTTGATATTTTATATACAAACATCTATTAAAATTTGTCTTAAATTAAATGTAGCAGGTAAAAATATATATGCCTTACCATATTTTTGGATTTTATTTGTAATTATTCCAATTGTTGGATGGGTTTTATTTGCCTTGATGCTTGTTTATATTTTACTTGCGCCATCTTTAAAAATAATGCAAGGTGAATTAGAAAAATCAATTTGACTTTTCTTTCTTTTTTGCTATAATATCTTTTAAAATGAGGGGTGTAATATGACAGATATTAATAAATATTTATTAAGTTTAATTAAAGAAGGAAAAACGAGTTTAGAAATTTCTAATATTATGGGTTTAACGCCTAAACAAATTCATAGAAGATTAGAATCTATTAAAGATGCGGGTTATAATTTAGAAAAGACTGTTTTGGATGATGGGACTTTTGAATATAGTATTGTTAAAGACTTTAGTGAAACAAACAATCATACTACTAAATTAAAATTGGTTAAGAATGTGAGAAAAACTCAGGTGATGGTTGTTTCAGATATTCATGTTGGTAGTATTAAAGATGCTTTTTATCGAATGGATAAGGTATATGAATATTGTGTGGATAAGGGTATTAATGTTATTATTAATACTGGTGATATTATTGATAATGTTAATCCTAGACGAAATAGTTATTTGAAAACTAATGAAGAGCAAGTTGAATATTTAGTTTCTAAACATCCATATGATAAAAATATTATTAATATCGTTTGTTTTGGAAATCATGATTATAATCCTCTTGTTACTGAAGGACTTGATGTTTCATCAGTTTTAACAAGACAAAGGTCAGATTTTGTATCTTTAGGTTATGGTTTTGGAATTATAAATGTTGGTAATAGTCAAATTATTACATCTCATAAAATTGAAAATGTAATTTCTTTAGATTATTCTTTAAAGGAGTTAAGTGGAAAGCTTATTTTAAATGGGCATACACATAATAAGGGATTTTTCCCTTCTAAAAATAGATGTAGACTTAATGTGCCTACTTTAAGTGATATTGCGATTTCTTCTAAACCTTCACTTCCAGGAGCAATTGTTCTTGATATGCGTTTTAATAAATTTAATCAATTAGATTTGGTTGATATGAATCATTTGGTTATGACGGATGATTTACATTTTGTGGGAGCTGATCGTTTTAGATTTGATAATCCAGGTCCTAAGATTATTGAAAATAGTATTAATCCTTTATGTAAAAAATTAAACAAATAACAGCTTATGCTGTTTTTTGTTTATAATATTTTTATTCAAATGAGATAATTAATCTAACAAAAATGGAAATATCTCTTTTTTTGTTTTATTTAATTTGATATAATTGTTTCAGGTGATTATTTATGGAAACAAGAAGTGAACTTAGGAAAAAGTGTATGACAATTTTATATCAAATGATAGTTTATGACAAAAATAATATTGAGTATAATGTTGATGATGTGATTGCGGAAGTTTCACCAATTGAAAATGAATATATTAAAGAAATTATTTATGGTGTTATGACTTATAAAAACGAACTTGATGAAGTTGCGAATAAATATTTAGATGGATGGTCAATAGACCGATTAGGTAATACAGATATTGCTATTTTACGTATGGGAATATTTGAACTTTTATATACTGATACTATTGGTGTTGTGGCTATTAATGAAGCGGTTGAACTTGCGAAAACATATAGTGATGATAGTGTTCGTAAGATGATTAATGGTGTTTTAGATAAAGTATATCATAATAAATAAGGTGGTAATATGAATGATAAGTATTTAACTGTAAGTGCAATTACAAGATATTTAAAAAGTAGATTTGATAATGATTCTAATTTGCACACAGTTTTTTTAAAAGGGGAAATTTCAAATTTTAAGGCTCATACAACGGGACATTTTTATTTTTCTATCAAAGATCAAGGTAGTAAGATTAATGCAATTATGTTTAGAACTAATGCGTCTAAGATTAATTTTAAGCCAGCAGATGGAACTAAAGTTTTAGTTACTGGTAGAATTAGTATATATGAGGCAACGGGTAATTATCAAATATATGTAGATGAAATGCAAGAAGATGGTGTTGGTAATTTATATATTGCGTTTGAAAAGTTAAAAAAGCAATTAGCTCAAGAGGGGTTATTTGATCAATCTCATAAAAAACAAATTCCTAAAATTCCTAAAAAAGTAGGAATTATAACGGCTAGTACTGGAGCGGCTGTTAGAGATATTATTACTACTATATCTAGAAGATTTCCGGTTTGTGAAACTATTTTGTTTCCAACTTTGGTTCAAGGTGAAAATGCTAAGGACGATATTGTTAGAAATATTATGAAAGCTAAGGATTATGATTTAGATGTTTTAATAATTGGTCGTGGTGGTGGATCTATTGAAGATCTATGGCCATTTAATGAAGAAATAGTGGCTAGAGCTATTTATGAATGTGAAATTCCGACTATTAGTGCTGTCGGCCATGAAATAGATTTTACGATTGCTGATTTTGTTGCTGATTTAAGAGCACCTACACCAACAGCGGCTGCAGAGCTTGCTGTTCCTAATATGATAGATTTAGAAAAGCAAATGAATCAATATGCAATTAGACTTAATGAAAGTATTTATAAAAAAATTAATTATCAAAAGTTGTATTTGGATTCTGTTAAAAATTCTTTTGTTATTAAAAGTCCAATGATTATGTTTGAAAATAAAAAACAAGGTTTGGATTTGATGAGTAATAAAATTAATGAACTTATTACTAAGTTAATTAGTGATAAAAAAAACAGGTTAGATAATTTAAAAAATAATTATGTTATTAAAAGCCCAGAAATTTTATATCAAAATAAAGCTCTTATTTTGAAAAATGTTATTGATAAATTAGAACTTTTAAATCCACTTAATATTTTAAGCAGGGGATATAGTATTACATATAAAGATGATAAGGCTTTAAAATCTGTTAAGAATTTAAATAAAAACGATAAAATAAATATTAAATTAAAAGATGGTATGATAGATGCAAGTATACTAAAAATTAAGGAGGATAAATAATGGCAAAGAAGTTTGAAGAAAAGGTTTCTGATTTGGAAAAAATTATTTCTACTTTAGAAAATGGGGAAGTTGATTTAGATGAATCAATAAAAAAATATACAGAAGCTATGAAATTAATTAAAGAATGTGATGAAGAGCTTAAAAACGTTGAAAAAAATGTTAATAAATTAGTAGCTGAAAATGGTGAACTTGAAGATTTTGAAGTAGAAAATTAATGGTGCAAAGCATCATTTTTTTTGATATAATGAAAATAGGGTGAAAAGATATGAATAAAAAAGGATTTACATTAATAGAGGTATTAGCTATTATTATAATTTTATCGATAATTGCTGTAATAACAGTGCCAATAATAGGGAACGTAATTCAAACTTCAAGGGAAAATGCATTTATTGATACTGGTTATGGTTTAGTAAAATCGGCGCAAACTTATCAATTAGATAAGCAAAGATTAAATGAAGATTATGA
>CANATJ010000059.1 GCA_947364595.1 uncultured Bacillota bacterium
GTAAAAGTAGAGTATTCAAATTCAGTAACAAGTCAACCAGAAAATACAGAATCAGAATTAAAAGTAGCTTTAGACTTTTCACAAAATGATGGACATACTGTAACTCCAACATCTAATGTAGTATATAGACATACTATAGATCAATTAAATATAGGAGATAGTATAGAGACAGTAGAAACAACGACAGACTATACAACATTTGGGGCCGAACCTTTTCTAAAACATACAATAAAAGAAGAAAAAATAGAAAGTTCAGAAGTGTGTTTTATGTTAGTTAGTAAAGGTATGCATTGTCTAAAACCAAATGAATATGAAATAAGTAAAACCAAATTACTAGAAGTATTTGGTGAAGATGCATGTCTTGTCAATAATTCCAAGATTGGCTGCGCTGACCCTGATGAGGATCAATCTTCCCGTTGGCGTATGCAAGTTGATGCCTATCCAAGTGGCGATGCACAAGCATATGTTTACGCTTCAAGCTGTACCATCTATGCTGATGGTTCTTCGAAATGTGGTACCTAGCGTCATCTAGAATTTAATATTTTTTAAAAACTTATAAACATAAAAACTGATAAAAATTGAACTGAACTCCAAAAGTTGGACAGTTTATAATTTTATCAGTTTTAATTTTATTCATTGATATTCTACATTATATAAAATTATATACTAAAAATATTGTTAAAAGATGTAAATAGCAAATTAAATATATAAAAATGTAAAATATTATAGTATAATTTAATTAAGAGAAGAGGTATAAAATGTTTGCACACAAAATATCAATTAATAATAAAAACTATGAATATATAATTAAAGATAATCAAATATCTATTTTTCAAAATATTGAGGGGCACTTGAACCCACTAAATTCAAAAGAAATAAAGGAAAATGAACCTTTATTAACTAAAACTGTGGAAAATATACTTGACATTATAAAAGAAGAAATTTCAAATAATATTAAAAACGGAAAATACAAAAATGAACAAGAAATAAAAGAAGGGTTAAACAAAAAGATAAATAGTGTAAGCACACCTCAATTAAATAAAGTATTAAATAGTGTAGATGTTTTTGCTATGGATAATAGCAAAGAATGTTTAAAATATCTTTTTGAAGAATTTGAAAGACAAAACAATTCAATTGAAAACAAACAAGAAATGATCAAACAAAATATAGATCCAAATATAGAAAATATATTTAAAGAAAACGGCATAACAGAATATGAAATGAATCCATATACTTCTACTGTAGTTTATTATCAAAATGGAAATCCAACAACAATTACAAAAAATAATGATGAAACAATATATGAAAGCTTACTAAGACAAATAAATTTAGATAAACTTACCTCAAAAGATGAAATCAATAGAGCTATTCAAAGTACAATGAATACATTATCAAATGTAACATACACAACTAATATAGCCAAAGACATAAATCAAATGAATCAGCAAACACAGTCTTTAGCCCATCAAATAGATAAATTTAATCCAAGTAAAATGTATGGATTTAATCAAAAACAAGGCGAAATGATATTAAGTGATTTTGAAGAAGGACAAAAACCAATAAACATAGATCAAAATCAAAATATAAATATTGGACAAGAAGTAACAATAGATGGTGATCAAAAAATAAACACAGAAACACAATCACTTAATGAAATAAATATGGAACAACAACTTAATGATAATAATATAGAATACAAAATAGCCCAAATGTATAAAAATGTAATGAACGGCGAAGTTTTAACAAATGATGAAGAAGAGTTATTAAATTATTATAATGATCTTACTAATCAAATTCGATTAAGTGAAAAAGCGCAAAACCTAATAAGTGAAATTAACGCTAACAAAAAAGAAACAAAAAAAGAAATTGACTTACAAAAAGAAAAACCAAAAATATTAAAAATGGAATTTAAAAATAATCAAATGCCAAACGCTTTTGTTGACATATCTGTATTATGCCTAATAACAGCATCCATCGGTTTCATGACAGTTGCCTATATACTTGCTAACATATAAAACAGTTAAAAACTGTTTTTTCTTTAAAAAAAAATTTATTTATAGTATAATATTTAATGGTGATTTAAATGAGTTTAAAAGCAGGAATTGTCGGTTTACCAAATGTTGGTAAATCAACATTATTTAACGCAATAACAAAACAAAATATATTAGCAGCTAACTATCCATTTGCCACAATTGAACCAAATGTTGGAATGGTTACAGTTCCAGATGAAAGAATAGATTTTTTAGAAAAACTATATAAACCAAAAAAAACTATCCCAGCCACATTTGAATTCACAGATATTGCAGGTTTAGTAGAAGGCGCTTCAAAAGGCGAAGGACTAGGAAATAAATTTTTATCGCATATAAGAGAGGTAGATGCAATTTGTGAAGTAGTTAGATGTTTCGATGATGGAAATATTACTCATGTATCTGGTACAGTTGACCCAATAAGAGATATTGAAATAATAAATGTTGAACTTTTATTAGCAGACCTAGAAGTAGTAGAAAATAGATTAAATAGAATGGGTAAAAAAGCTAGAATGGCCAATGATAAAGAAGCCATTAAAGAATTAGAACTATTAGAAAAAATTAAAGAGAATTTACTAAAAAATATATGCCCAAGAAATCTAGATTTAACAGAAGAAGAATTAAAAATATTAAAACCTTTTAATTTACTAACAATAAAACCAATCATCTATGTTGCAAACGTTAATGAAAGTGAAATAAGTGAAGAAAATAACTATGTAAAAAATTTAAAAGAATATGCAAATAAAGAAAATGCTCAAGTAATTGTTATTTGTGCAAAAATCGAATCAGAATTAAGCGAATTAGATGACGAAGAAAAAAAAGAATTTTTAAACGAATTAGGAATTCAAGAAAGCGGTTTAGATAAATTAATAAAAAGTTCATATAAATTATTAGGCTTATCAACATATTTAACTGCAGGGCCAGATGAAGTAAGAGCTTGGACTTATAAACAAGGTATGAAAGCTCCAGAGTGTGCAGGAATAATTCATACAGATTTTCAAAAAGGATTTATTAAAGCCGAAATTATGAGTTATAATGATTTAGAAAGATTAGGTAGCGAATTAAAAGTAAAAGAAGCCGGAAAAATGAGATTAGAAGGAAAAGATTACATAATGCAAGATGGAGATATATGTAATTTTAGATTTAACGTTTAAAAACAATTTGTAAGTGTATATTAATAATGGTGATAATATGTACTTACTAAATTGTTTTTTTATATATTCCATATTAGGATATTTCTTAGAAACCTTTTCATCAATAATATTTAATTTTAAATATGAAAGTGGTTTTTTATATGGACCATGGACTCCACTATATGGCTTAGGATCTATAATTATAATTATTATTTATAGAAAACTAAAAAATAAAATTAAAAATAAATATTTAGAAACATTTACTCTATTTATACTATACACATTCATATTAACATTCATAGAATGGATAGGTGGTAATTTAATAGAACTTCTATTTAATAAAACATTTTGGGACTATAGTAATTATAAATTTAACATTGGGAAATATATATCAATAGAAATGTCCCTAATATGGGGACTTATGAGCATCATATTTATTTATCAAATAAAACCCAAATTAGATAAAATAATAAAAAAACTTCCAAAAAATTTTACTATAATAATATCAATACTTTTTATTATAGATATCATAATTACCACAATAATGAAATTAAACATAAAAATCATGTTATAATAAAAATAGGATGTGATAGTGTGGATGATATAAAAACATTATTAAAAAAATCTGATCAAGCAATACCAACCAAAAATAAGCCATCAGAAGATTTAAAAAACACAAAATATAAAACTGTGGAAAATTTTAATAAGCATATAAAAGAAAATATAAAAAAAGACTATCAAACAAGAAAAGCAATAGTCATAGCAGCTTTATCAGTGATATCAGATTATATAAGTGCTACAAATAAAAGACCAAGGTATAGTCAGGAAAAAAGACAAAAATCAGACATAGAAGGTGTCATTGACGATTTTTATTTTGACTGTAGTAGTTTTGCTTGGTGGACCATATATAATGCTGGCTTTAAACTTCCAGAGTGTACAATTCAAACAGTTGACATGCATAATTGGGCCAAAGCTAATGGTTACACTAAAAATATTCAATTAGGTAAACCTGGTGATTTTGTAATAACAACTGGTAAAGGACATATAATGATAATCATCGATAAAGACGAAGAAGGTTACTATTTAGCCGAAGCTTGTTGCGATGAAAAAGGAATGAAAATTACCAAAGTATCATATCAGCTATTAGAAAAAGGTGGATATGATAAAAGTAATTTACCATATGTTTTAATAGATATGGAT
>CANATJ010000060.1 GCA_947364595.1 uncultured Bacillota bacterium
AAAGTATATTCAAAATGAAGATTAGCTTTTACTTTCACACTATCCCCTTCATTATCGAAAGAAATTGGTAAAGTAGAAAAACCTAAATCTCTATACTTCGTATTAAGATCATTTGCCTTAATACTACTAAGACTTTTAATAGATAATCCATCTTGATTTCTAACATATCTATAAGTATTGCTTGGTAATGTATATGAAACAGTTTGTGATTGAGTAAGCATTTCTTTACCATCATCAACACTAATACTAGAATTAACTGATGGAAAACCTTCTTTAAAATTAGGTACAAGGTCAATGTCACCATTATATTTTCTATTATCTCCACACTCTTCATATTGAAGTTTTATAGTTCCCAAGCTTTTGGATTTACTACCATTTTTATTGATAAAACATCTTTGCTCATTTAAAGTACGTCTTTTGTTTAAGTCTCCACCTTTACATTGAATAATCTTAGTAACTTCTACAGGACCAACATTAGCTGTTCCTTTAGTTAATTTTTCTAATTCTTTCTTTAAAGCACCAACTGTCAAATACTTTCCAGGTTTAACAGTTATTTCTTTTGATGAATCAGGAAGTTTAACCCTATATTCTTCTCTACAATAACTACCAGAATCAGAATCATAATAATAGTTTTGAGCACTTTTAACTAAAGTTTGAGTTCTACTATTCATAATAGCTTCCCAATCAGTTGTATCTTGAATAATCATAGCTCTGTTATCTAAGCCTTTAACGTCACATCCAACGCAAGCAGCATCTATAGAGTAATCATATGAAGCTTTTAGCTTTAAGGTCAAACTATTTACTTCAATCAATGGTTGATAATTACCTTGTTTAGTAATCCATATTTGAGCCTCACCTATATATTTGCTCTTATTTTGATCAACATATTCTTTTGCTTTGGCAAAAAGATTTTGTTCCCACTTCGTATTATTAATAAATGCTGCACTTGTGTCAGGACAACTCTCGCCATCGCATATTGACGTACCATAAGCACCATTAAATATAGCAGGATTATTCCAAACTTCAATCCAATAATTCATATTGTCTGCATTTCTTTCACCAAACCAATGATAATATCTATGTAAAACTGTCCATACTCTTGTTTGAGTAAGATAATATTTTTGGGTACTTGATAAATTAGCAGAATAAAAGTATTTCTTGTAAAGAGCTATTTCTGTAACCACATTTTGAGCATCACTTTTACTTATTTTTAAAGTGTTTTGTAAATAATTTGTAAAAGACTGCCCTGTAACTTCCTTATAGGCACCAAACTTTATTGCAGGGTTAGCACAAAACGCATCTTGATTATCGATTTTAAGTCTACCTTCCCTAAAACGGCATGCTCCATCAGCATAGGATAACCAAGGACAATTATTTCTTCCTAGTTGGTTTTTATCTTTCCCTACACCAGTTCCATTATTTTTACCAAGCCATATACTACTTTTTTGTGTATCAGGTATATCTTCATAATTTGTATTTACCGCACAAACTATATCTACATTAAAAAGAAAAATGGTAATTATAGAAAAAGTAAAAATAACCTTATAAATTTTTTTCATCTTCTCACCCTCTTTAAAACTAAAATTATTAATAACACTAATAATGAACCACCAACCATAACAGTTTGTACAAAATATTCTTCCTTAATTCGTTCAAACAAACTTTTATTTGAAACCTCACTATAAGTATCATTTTGTTCTTCTTGTAAATATCGTTCTAACTTCCCATAAAAATTTTCATCACTCAAATCAGAATTATTTGACCATAAAGTACACAATTCAAAATCTGGATTTTTTTTACAATCATCATAGCTTGAAAAATGATTATAAGTTGGAAGTTCAACATATTTAGTAGATATTAATTCGTTAGGACAGGATGGGTCTTTAGAATAAATATTATAACTAATGGTAGTTACATTATCATAATTAATTTGTCTTTCACCCTGACCAGATATTATAGTACCATTATTATCCTGTAAATATATATCATTAGTCAGATTTGTAATGTTAACCTGAAATTCTATATGCTCACTTGTTGTATTATAATTATAACTAAACTGTACATTATTAGCTATCCTAGAAAGTTCAGCTTGCCTTTCATAAGAACACTGAGCACTTGATAAAGTTGGAAACATAAACATACTTCCTAAAAACACTAACACAAATTTATAGCATCTTTTCAAAGGTCTAGCCTCCTTTCTTATTATAACACATTTTTATTTCAAATTATAAGTATATGTCATATTACGCACGTTAAAAGTTAAATAAATATTACTCGCATTTTTAACTTCATTAATTACTTCTATATAATAAATTCCTGTTTCTTTTCCAATTTTAGGCTTTACTATTTGAGAATTTATTTTAGAAGAATACCACTTGTCATTAATTTTATAATTAATTGTTCCAAAAGCATTCATAAATGAAACCATACTATTAATATCTGGAACATTAGCACTTAAATCCATTTTTAAACTTCCATCAATTCTAAGCAAAGTTTTATAATAATTTCCTGAAGCAGTTGGAGTTACATATTCATATGATGGAAAACATTTTCCTTCAGCATAACAGAAATTATATTCTACTTTAGATTTATCCAAAACATTAAAACTTTTTATTTGAAAACTAGAACTGCCTAAAATACTATCATTAAAATCAATTGTTTCGCCTAGTTTAGCATCAAAGGCTTGTCCATCTTTGTTAAGATCTATTGGCACTAAATCAACCATAATACTTTGAGCTCCAAGCTCACCTTTAACATAACTAACATTATCATTTATTCTTAAAGTCATTTTCTTAGAAGATAAAGACTTAGGAATACTAAAAGCTAAAATATATGGTCTATATTCATCAGTTAATTCTTGATCAACGTAATTAGAACCCAAATCATATAATTGTTTAGCCAAATTGCTATTTTGTCCATATGAAGAATTCCCAACTCGCAAAGTTACAAGACCTGTATTAAACGTTTCATTAATTCCTATTTTTTTAATATCTAATTTTACAGCAACTATTATATCTTCATCCGCAACTATTTTTTTGCCCTTAGGATCTGTTTGTAATATATAAGAAGATTTAATATTCATCATATAGTTACTTGCACTAAATGCTGCCCCTTGTTTATAAGAAACATTATATATTCCAATATTAAAATAAATTAAAAATGCAATTACAACTAAAGCAATTATTAAAGATGTATTTATAACAAATTTATTCTCAACATAAACATATCTAAAATTTCTAATATTTTTTCTTAAATTTCTACTAGCTTTATTTTTGTCAAATTCTAAAGATACCTCAATTTCTTCACTATCTTTTTCATCAATATCTAAAGCTTGTAAATCAGTTCCAAAATCAAACCTTTTAATATCAAAACCAGTTGCCCTAACTAAAATAAGTATTAAACTAAGGGCCTGTAATATACAAGCAATCAGAGCAAAATCTCCAATAGCTTTAGAAAATCTAATATCTAAAACTGCTGCATTAATATTTACAAACGTTGAATAACAAATTCCATATAAAATTGCCACACCAATATATAAAGCAATGTTATATATATATAAAAATTTTGGCTTGTTTTTATAAATCATTACTGAAAGTAATACTATACTTACAATAATAATTATCATAACATTTAAAAAACTATAAAAATTAATAATATTTCTAGCATCAAAATCAGCAAGCGCCACACGATAATCATCAACATAAGTTCTAAAAAAACTATATATTGTAAAAGAACGATATAAAATAAGTCCTACTAAACCTGCTAGCAAAACGTGTAATAATTTAAAATATTTAATAAACACTGCATACGGTTTTCGTAATATCATTTTAAATGCCCCTTTCCTATCATATCCATTATACCCTATTTTCAAATAAAAAAAAAGACAAAAAAATAAATTTATAGGCAAAAATTATCATAATTTAAAGATTTTGCAGTGCACATTAAAATTCAATAATCTAAAAATAATTAAATAAAAATAGAAACTCATTTTAAAGTTTCTATTTCTTCTTTAGATAATCCAGTAATTTCAGAAATTAAATTAATATCCATT
>CANATJ010000061.1 GCA_947364595.1 uncultured Bacillota bacterium
AAAAAATCAAAATAATAAATACAAATACCATGAGGTAAAGTAATTAGATTTATTTTGATTTTTTTAGTATAATTTTTTAATTTTCATTTTAGGATGATTTTTAAAATATTCATCAGTTATATTTTGCGCTGAATCTATTTTGTTTCTATCATCAGTATGTTTGATTATTTCATTAGCAAGATCAATTGCTTCGTTTACTTCCTCTTTTATATAAGGTTTAGTGTCTGAAAAAAAGTCTAGATAAGTCATAAGCGTAAAAAATTCTTTGCTTGATCCATATTTGCGAAATGTGTTATAAACAAATTCAGTATTATTATAAAAATATGCTTTTTCAAAATCCTCTTTGTTTTCTTCAAGTAATTCTAAAATTCTTAATAGATATACATTAGTACTGTAACTATTTGTATTATAATCTCCTTCAAAGAATTTTCTTCTGTTTAATAGTTCAGTATATCCCTCATTAAGTCCTTTAAATTGTTCCTGATTTTTATACATTCTTTCAAACCCACTGAATATTACAGGGACATCTTTTTTGTTTAAAAAATCATTTGTCAAAGTTGTTGTAGAACTCATATGTAATAATTCGTGACTAAAAGAATTATTATCATTATAAATTATTTGGTTACTTTTAGGATTGTAAGAGCCAACTATACTTTTATTAAAAAGTGCAACTTTACTATCGCTTACTTTTTTTAATTTTAAATTTTGAATATTTTTATTGCATAAATATAAATTGTCATTAGCAGTTTCTACAAGCAAGTTATATATTATTTCTTTTAAATCTGATGGAAAATTTTTATACTCCAAGATTTTAACAATGTTTGGCTTTAAATAATCACGTACTTTAGGAGTACTTAAAACTGGATTATTTGTTTTATACATTGAAACTTTTAAAAGATTATTCATTTGCCTATAGTCTGCTTTTCTTTTAATTTCGTTTTTATCATTTACCGATACTTTTAAATCATCTAAAATTGTTGGTAATTGCTTATCAACTTTAGTCATAAAATCACCTGTTACTTATTATAAATTTATTTTATTGTTTGTCAATTATTTTTAATATAGTTTTTTAGTTTTCATTTTTGGATTATTTTTATAAAATTCATCTACGATAATTTCAGAATTTTCTATTTTATTTCTATCATTAGTTCTTTTAACAATGTTTTGGGCTAATGTTATTGTGCTTTGTATATTATATATATTAAGGCCATTATATGTGCATAAATCTAAATATTTTATGATTTCAAAAAATTCTTTGTTATTTCCATATTGTTTGAACGAATCATAAATGAACTCTATATCGTTATTAAAATAAGCCGTTTCAAAGTCCTTTTTATTTTTCAAAAGTAATTCTAATAATCTTAACGTATAAATATTTATAGTATAACTATTAGTATCATAATTTTTTTCAAAAAATTTTCTTCTATTTAATAGTTCAGTATATCCCTCGTTAAATCCCCTAAATTGAACAAAATTTTCATATACTCTTTCAAATCCTGAAAATATAACTAATGAACTTGTATTATTATCCCATGTTATTTTTCTTTTGATTGAAGAGGACATATGTAATATTTCATGAAATAGACTATCATCATTAGAATAAACAATTTTATTTTCAGCTAGATAGTAACTTCCAATAAAAATTTTATCTTTATCAAAAAAGCCTAATAAATGATGTTTCTTTTTTTCTAATTGGATGTTTTTAAGGTTGTTATAGCACAAAAATAAATTTTGGCTTTCTGTTGTATTAAGCAAAATATTAATGCATTGTTTAAATTCTAATGGGAAATAATTATTTGTTAAAATATTTTCAATTAATGGTTTTAAATTTATGTTTGTATTATTTGTTAAACCCAATTTTGGCTTTTCATTTCTATTTTCATAAAAATCTGCTAAACCATTATTAATTCTTTTTATATAGTCCATTTTTATTTCTCTTTGAATTTTATCTTTTTTAAGCCACGATTCTAACATTAGTTTTGCATGATTTATTGAATTCATAATACTACCTTCTTTTAATAAAGCTTTTTAACTTTCATTTTTGGATTGTTTTTATAATACTCATCTATTATATTATCGGCATTATCTTCTATTTCATTATTATAAGTTCTTTTTAAAATTTCCTTTAATTTATTAAATACCTTTTCAACTTCCTCTTTTTTGGCTATTGAATTAGCAAAAATGTCTAAATACTTATTTAGCCAATAAAATTCATCGTCATTTGCATATTTACAAAATATTTTATAAACATATTCTGTACAGTTATTGAAATAAGCCGTTTCTAATTCATTTTTTTCAAATAATAAATCTAATAATCTTAAAGAATATACATTTGCAGTATAACAAGGAGTATTGTAATCTTCATTAAAAAATTTTTTTCTTGAAAGAAGTTCCGTATATCCCTCGTTAAGTCCCTTAAATCTTACTATATCGATATCATGTTGTCGATAATTCCTTTGAAATCCGCTATAAACTTGTGGACAAAGTGGTAAACTTAAATTATTTGTTGAAGCTGCGTGAAGTAATTCATGTCCTAAACTTACAATATCATAATAAACTATTTTATTTTGGTTATGATAATAAGAACCCAGTAAATTTTTATCAAATATATTAAACACACAATGATGACGATTTTCTAGTTTTAAAGTTTCAATATTTTGATTTAGTAAAAACAAATTTTGATTTTCTGTTGTTTCTAAAAGAGTATAGATATATTCTTCAAACTCTTCTATAAAATTTTTGCTTATCAATGAATGTTCAATATCATTCTTTAAATCATTAGAGTTTGTTTCATATGTTATCATTTCAAAAGCTGGTGTATCTATATATTTTGGCTTGCTTTTGTCAATTTTTTCTATTTCATTTTGAAAATAATCTAAGTTTATCATGAAATCACCTTTTATTTATTATATAGAATCTTTTTTGTTTGTCAAGAAAAAAACAATTTGAGCATTGACAAACTTTTGTTCGTAATGTATTATTATATATGGTTATTTATACTTGACAGGTGTGTTACAATAATTTATGAAAAAGGTGATTGTATGAACGAAAATAGTCAAGATGAAATCATTGCTTATAAAGCATTTGATGAAGGCCTTGTTAATAGATATGGTGAAAAATTTGAAATAGGAAAAATTTATAATGTTCAAGGAAAAGTAAAATGGGGAAATAACGGTAATGGCTTTCATATGTGTAAGAATCCAGAGAATTGTTTTCGTTATTTTGATAGTGAATCATGTGAACTTACTTTAGTTAGAGGCTTTGGAGAAATGATACATTATGATGATGAGTATAATGCCTATTATGATATGTATGTATGCCAGGGAATGGAAATTTTAAAAGTTTTAACTCATGAAGAAATTATTGCTTTAGCGCTTAATTTATATACTTATAGAATTAAAAATTTCTTAAGAACCTTTAAACTTACTAAAGAAGAAATAGAAATATTTAAAGAAGTTTATAAACAAGAAAAAGATGTTTTAGATTTTATTAGTTATTATCAAGAAGATAAAAATGTTTTTGTAAAGAAAAGAGGGATATATAGTGGACGAAATAATTGTAAAAGGAGCTAGAGAAAACAATTTAAAGAATATTGATATTACTTTACCTAAAAACAAATTGATTGTTATGACAGGCGTAAGTGGTAGTGGTAAAAGTAGTTTAGCTTTCGATACGATATACGCTGAAGGGCAAAGAAGATATGTTGAAAGTTTAAGCGCTTATGCTAGGCAATTTTTAGGCGGTTCTGAAAAACCTTTAGTTGATAGTATTGAAGGTTTAAGTCCATCGATTAGTATCGATCAAAAAACCACTCATAAAAATCCTAGAAGTAC
>CANATJ010000062.1 GCA_947364595.1 uncultured Bacillota bacterium
TATTCATTTTATTTTCCTTTTCTTAGATTTAACCGTTATATAAAGAGCAAATGAACATATTGCTGTTACTAATAAAGCAATCCAAAGCATTATTGTATCTGTATTTAATGCTGTTGATGGTACATTGACTACTTCAACATTATCTTTTTTGTCTACTACTGGTTTTTCTACTTTTGTTGTTATGCTTTTTTGTCCGCAGGCAAAAGAATCATTTAAACGATTTTCTATTTTTTCTTGTATGTATTCTTCTTTTAAGCAATCTTCATAGGTTTCTTCATAAAAACCTTCTCTAACTTCATATTCACATCGAACTTGCATCATCGTATCTTTCATATCATCTACAAGAGAATTAGAAGAAGATGGCTCACGACCTTCTATATTCAAGCAATACTCGATATTATTAGTTACAAATCCATTTTCTAAATCTTTTTCAGTAAGATTATATGTATTCGTTTTTGTCAATGTAGGATTTATTTTTAATAAATTCTCAAGTTCATTAGGAATTTCAGATTTTGGAAATAAACTACTTCTTAGTAATGAATCATTGAAATATAATATTGGATATTCATAATTATTTTTTTTAGTAAATTTATAAGTATAAGTTATTTGACCATACTTACCTTTAGTCTTATCGTAACTGTCAGTTACATTAAAGTCTACTATATCTTCAAATTGTAAAGATGCTGTATTAATTATTTCGTAAGTTGTTGTTTTAATAGTAGTAAATATTCCTATTCCTAATACTATTAATGGTATCAATATTTTACTTTTATTTTTCATATATTCACTCCATTCTATTTTATTATATATTTATTATATCATAAATATCGTATTATTGCATAAAATAATAAAGATTAATTTAAGCAATGAGAAAATTGTTTTGGTGATGCTATGAATAATAAAAGATTACTGGATGTTAGGCAAAGAAAGGATTTAACGCAAATGCAAATGGCCAAAATCCTGCATACTAGTCAATCTAACTATTCTAGATGGGAAAATGGTACTGAATTTATTCCACTTAAAAAATTAAATTTAATGTGCAACCAATTTGATACTAATATGGATTTTGTTTTAGGACTATCTAAAAATAATTATCCTTCTAATAAAATTGAATTGGATAAAACTGTTATTGGAAACAATCTTAAATCTTTTAGAAAAGAAAATAAGATTACCCAAAAAGAGCTTTCTAAATTTTTAAATACTACACAGTCAACTGTTAGTGCTTACGAATCTGGTAAAACAATGATTCTAACGGTTTTTGCTTATCAGATTGCTCAAACATATAATATTTCGGTTGACTTTTTAACTGGAAAAAGTAAAATTAAAAACATTCAATAATTAAAAAAAGATTGAAAACAATCTTTTTTGTTTTGAGTAAAATGTACACATATAAAGACTTTTAATTTATATTGTATAAGGTAACATATTATAAAAATAGTTAATAGGTAACATTCTTCAAAAACCCCTATTTTTTGCAAAAGTGTAAAGTAAAAAGAAGCCTATTTGGCTTCTTCTGATACTCTAGTTTCTCTAATAACTACTACTTTAATTGTTCCAGGATATTGAAGATTATTTTCTATATTGGTTTTTATTTCTCTAGCTACTTTATGAGTTTGTAAGTCATCAATTTTATCTGGTTTAACAATTACTCTAAGTTCTCTTCCTGCTTGAACAGCATAAGTTTTATCTACGCCTTCAACTTCGTTACCAATTTTTTCTAATTCAGTAAGTCTTTTTATATAATTTTCTAATGAATCATTTCTAGCTCCTGGGCGTGATGCTGACAAACCATCAGCTATAGCAACTAATACACTAATTACATTTGTTGCTTCAGTATCTCCATGATGTGATTCTATAGCATTAATAACTATTTCGTTTTCGTTATATTTTTTAGCTAAGTTAGCGCCTAATTCTACATGACTACCTTCAACTTCATGATCGATAGATTTTCCGATGTCATGAAGTAGTCCTGCTCTTTTAGCCATAGTAATATTTTCTCCAAGTTCACCAGCTAAAATTCCGGCTAGGTTGGCAACTTCCATTGAATGTGTTAAGGCATTTTGTCCATAACTAGTTCTAAAGTGTAATTTACCTAATATTTCTACTAGTTCTGGTTCCATTTTAGTAATGCCTAGTTCAAATAGAGCGTTATTACCATATTCTAATACTTTAGCTTTCATTTCTTTTGCAGTTTTGTCGTATACTTCTTCAATTCTGCCTGGATGAATACGTCCATCCTTGATTAATGTTTCTAAGGTTACTCTAGCTATTTCTCTACGATATGGATCAAAGCTAGAAAGAACGATTGCTTCTGGCGTGTCATCGATAATTAAATCAACTCCAGTAACGGCTTCAATTGTTCTTATGTTACGTCCTTCTCTACCTATAATTCTACCTTTCATGTCATCGTTTGGAAGTGTTACTACTGTAACGGTTTGCTCACTAGCGACATCAGCGGCATATTTTTGCATTGAAGACACTAACATATCTTTAGCTTTTTTATTAACTTCTAATTTGGCTTCAGCTTCACGATCTTTAATATATGAAGCAATCTCTAAACTCATCATTTCTTCTACTTTTTTCATGATTAATTCTTTGGCTTCAGCTTTAGAGTATCCTGCTATTTTTTCTAACAATTTTAATTGTTCTTCTTTTGTCTTTTCTAACTCCACTTGCTTATTTTGAATATCTTTTTGTTTTTCATTTAAATTATTTTCCTTTTCATCTAACATTTTTTCACGGTTTTGTAGCATTTGATCACGTCGATCTATACTTTCTTCACGTGCTAAAAGATGTTGTTCAGAATCTTTTAATTCTTGTTTTTTTTCTTTTGTTTCTTTATCTAATTCAATTTTTAATCTATGATTTTCTTCTTTAGCCTCTAAAATACTATCACGTTTTAATTTATCTGCCTCTTTTTGAGCTTTTTCAATTAATTTTGTAGCTTTTTTATTGGCGGCAAAAGTCTTAATAGAATTTAGTACTATCATTGAGATAATACCTACAAAAAGTCCAATTAAAACTAGCAAAATGGAGAAAACAATACTATTCATATTCTTACCTCCATACTATAGATGAATTATATTCATCTATTTATATTGTAAAGGTAATAAGTTAATAAGTCAAGAAAAAGAATAGCATTAAAAAATAGAAAACCTATTTTAAGTTTTCTATTTCTTCTATTGAAAGATTAGTTATTTCTGATATCGTTTTTATTTCAAAGTTTTTATTAAGCATTGCTTTAGCAATTTCAATAGTGCTTTCTTTTTTTCCTTCTTTTAAGCCCTCCTTTTTCCCCTCTTCAAG
>CANATJ010000063.1 GCA_947364595.1 uncultured Bacillota bacterium
GGAGCCATAAGGCTCCTTCAGGGGGTTTGGTTACTACTCACACTATAGACCGTAAGCAGTAAGCATAGATATCTTCTATGCTATTTCAGTATAAAATAAATACCTATAAAAGTCAACAAACTCAATGTAAAGTACTTTACTAATTAAGATTTGTAGATTTTGTTATTAATTGTTTTACTTTTGGATTGTTTTTAAATTCTTCACTATTTAAAAATTCTTCGCTATCTTTTTTTGCGGTTAAAAGTAGCTCATAATCTTTTTTTATGTCAGCTAATTTAAAATTCATATTTCCACTTTGTTTTATACCAAAAATATCTCCGCTTCCTCTTAATTTAAAATCTTCTTCACTAACTTTAAAACCATCATTTGTTTTTGTTAAGATGTCTAGTCTTTTTGTTTCTTTATCACTTATTAATATACAATATGATTCTAAGTCATTACGTCCTACTCTACCTCTTAATTGATGAAGAGCGGATAATCCAAAGCGAAAACTATCAAAAATAACTATCATGGTCGCATTTGCTACATCTACACCTACTTCAATAACTGTTGTACTGATAAGTATTTTAATTTTTCCTTCTTTAAATTCATTCATTATTTTATCTTTTTCAATTCCACTCATTTTTCCGTGCATAACACCTACTGTGCATATTTTACCAAAGGCTTTTTTCATCTTTTCTTCTAGTTGATATACATTTTCTAAGTCAATTTTATCGCTTTTTTCAATTAATGGCGTTACTACATATATTTGATGTCCTTTTTTTATTTGATCTAGCATCATATATAATGTTTCTGTTATTTCTTTAGAACTTTTTACATATGTTTTTACTGGCTTTCTTCCACTTGGCATTGTTTTAATACTAGATATATCCATATCACCATATAGGGTTAAAGCATAGGTTCTTGGAATTGGAGTTGCACTCATATATAAAATATCGGGAGTGATTCCTTTGTTTTTTAAGTTTCCTCTTTGATTAACACCAAATCTATGTTGTTCATCAGTTATTACTAATCCTAAATTATAGTAATTAACATCATCTGTTATTAAGGCATGGGTTCCAATTATTATATTAGCTTCACCATTTTGAATTTGTTTTTTTATTTCTGTTTTTTCTTTGGCTTTTAATTTTCCTGTTAAAAGAACAACATTTATATTTGGAATTAGTTTTTTTAGATTATTATAATGTTGGATAGCCAGTATTTCTGTTGGTGCCATTAAAGCTCCTTGATATCCACTTAAATAGTTTATATATAAACTAATAAATGATATGATTGTTTTTCCACTTCCGACATCACCTTGTAATAGTCTATTCATTCTATTAGGAGAAATTAAATCTTGGTATATTTCTTTTACAGCTTTTTCTTGATCAGGAGTTAACTTAAAGGTTAAACTATTTATAAAATTTAAAACATCTTCGTAAGATACTTTTCTTTTTAAACCTGGTATTTTTTTCTGATATTTTTTTAGATAATTTATTCTTAGCATGAATAAAAATAATTCTTCATATTTTAATTTAGTTAAAGCATTTTCTAAAGATTGTTGATCTTTTGGATTATGGATAATTTTTACAGCTTCATTTTTATTTATAAAGGAATATTTTTTGTTTATTTCATTTGGTATATAATCTTCTACTGAAACGTCATTTAAAATTGATTTTATTATTTTAGAAATTTTACTACTACTAATTTTGAAAGAAGAATGATATATTGGATCAATAATGGTTTCTTTTATTAAACCAAATTTTATATCACTAGCAATTATAGAATTATGTTTTTGATCATATTTTCCAATAACCGTAATTTGTGTATTGATATCTAGTTTTTGTTTTAAAAAGGCTCTATTAAAAATGGTGACATTGCAAAGAAACTTTCCTGTATTTAATCTAAAACTCATTTTATTTAGTTTTCTAGAAATATGAAAAACATTTGGTTTGTTTTCACATACACCACCTATAACAATTTTATCTCCATCTTTTAGATTATTTATATCAGTATTTTCTAATATTTCATATCTAAAAGGATAATAATTAATTAAATCATTAATATTATATATTCCTAAATCATTTAAATATTTTATGGTATTTATTCCAATGCCTTTTATTTCTTTAAGTTCCATAATTTTCTCCTTTTTTTATTTTTTTTGATTTTTTATATTGACATTTTTTTTAAATCTGATATTATATATATCACCAATTCAATTTTAGTTGAATTGGCGCTAGTGTAAACTAGCCAGCCCCTTTTTATTCTTTTATTTGAAGCAGCCCTTCAGGGGGGACTGCTTCTTTTTTTGTTACTTTAATTATAACATAAGTATTTTTTATTTAAAAATAATATACTATATATAAATATACTGTTTTTCTTTTGTATTTCCTTTTAAAATTTAAAAAAATTAGAAATTTAATTTCTAATTTTTATCTTTAATTACACAAATTTATCTGTGCATATATTTCTTTCGAAAAATATTAGATTATAGATTCCTAGACGGGCTCAGGACGGCAACCCAATCACTGCACAATACGAATCGCCACCAGAATAGACGTTGCAGTACGAAGAGTCAACGCCCGCGCGCACATAGCCATCGGAATAGGCGTCCGCGTACACACCAGAAGCATCGCAATTGACATCGGAACCACCGACAGTACACGCACCTTCTTCAAAGACACTTAACAATAATGCTTTGTTTGTTTCATATGCTGCCCCACTATCTCCACCTTTTAAGCAATATGTGGTTCCACCTTTTATAAAACAGGCTTCTGAATTTTCTATTTTTCCTTCTTTTATTGTATGTTTTAGAAAGTGATTCTTTCCTAATGTGCTTGGATCTGTCGTTGTTGATATTCCTTCTATACTATCTCCTAT
>CANATJ010000064.1 GCA_947364595.1 uncultured Bacillota bacterium
TTAGAATGATCTTCATTTGTCTTTTCAATTAATTTCTTATTTTTATAAAGTTCACTTATCATTTGAACATCTGGATTTTCAATTGTATGAAACATTAAAAATGTTATAAAAGCAAAAGTAGAATTAATTAATATTATTCCAGGATTAACATTTCTAATAATCAACACTACTATCATTAAAACAATTAGGACAAACAATGGGGCATATTGTCTATTATTTATATTTTTTCTATTCTTAATAACACAAAAAATATCGAAAACAATTGTAGCTCCACCATATAAAACTAATAAATCTACAGCTGGACCATAACTATAAACATAATTACCATCATTAAAATATTTTATTGGTAAAATCACAGCTAAAATAAAAAACACAAAATATATAATTAATGAAATCATAGTATATTTGCTTTGAAATTGTTTAAGATTTTTTTCAGTTTTAGTTTTTTGACTAAAAGTAATATAAAAAATATAAAAAGTAAACACAGTTAACCAGGTTAACATATATATAACAAACAATCTATTTACCAATACACACATAATGGTATTAAAAATTGTAGTCCCATTATTATAAGTAAAATAGCAACATAAAAGTTCTAATATTAATCCTACAACATTAATAATAACTAAAATGCTATATATCTTATTTTCCATAGTTACAAGACGATTTTTAGAAAAATATAAAACTACAGTAACTATACTATATAACAAACAACAAAGTATAACTGAAACACCTATTACCATTTCTATACCTCCTACTATTTTTAGTATATCACACAAAATTATATAAGTAAATTTTATTATCATATTTTAAAAAAATGGATACTAAAATATCCATTTTTTACTTTTTAATATATTGTTTATGTTTTTTAGATTTAGCTTCAGCATCAGCACGTAAAGCCATTACATCAATTTTACCTGAATTTGTCATTGGAAGTTTTTCCATACATTCATAATCCATAGGACATTTATAATCAGCAAGTTCTAACTCACACATCAAATTAGCTCTTTCCTCAACTTCATTAACATCAGCTAATTTATCTCTTAATGTATAATAAACTTTAATTACTGTACCTCTATCTTGTTCTGGATCACTAAATATTACAGCCTTACAAGCATCTATTCTTTCATCTTTTAAAATTACATCTTCTATTTCTACTGGAGTAACTTTAAATCCATCGTGCCCTACACTAATATATTTTTGCCTATCAATAAAGTGTACATATCCTTCTTCATCAACAAAACCTAAATCACCACTATGAACCCATTTAGTACCATCGCTATGTTCAACAATCGCCTTATCTGTTTCTTCTTGGTTATTAAGATATCCTAACATCATATTTGGCCCCATAACACAAAGTTCACCAATTTGATTATCATTTACATTTTCAATTTCACTGTTTAATACATATGGTAATTCCTCATATTCTCCAGTTTCTTCATTCTTCTTAAACGCACTTACAACCTCATTTGGTAAAGTTTGTCCCACAGTTCCAGGTTTAACATTCTCACTACCTCTAGCTACACTAGCAGCAGCTGTACTTTCAGTAGAACCCCATCCAGTATTAACTGTTAATATATCTTCTCGATCACCTAACCAACGTTCTTTATCAAATCCTTTTGGTCTTTTTAAAGTACTAAGAATTTCATTTGCTCTACGTAATTGTTCTTTATTTAGTGAATCTCCACCAACAATAAAGTTAATCATACTATGTGTATTATTTTGCCATTCTTTACTATTAACAATTGCAAGAACATGGTTTGGTGCACACGCAACAGTATGTGGATCAAATCTAACTAAATCTTCTATCATTTGTAATTGAGATGGATTTTTCAAACTCATTGCTGTTGGATCTGGATTAAGTCTAACTTCATTACCCAAAGAAAATGGTAATATTGATCCATCAGCTAACCCATAAGCTATTGAAGGTGGCATTATATCATACCATCTTGCCTCTTCAGGAAATATTCCTGTCAAACGACATTGCATTGTCGCTCCTATAATATTCTCATTTGAAAATAATGCACTTTTAGGCGTACCAGTAGAACCACCTGTAGATACCACTGCAACTGGTCTATCAGCTTCATATTGTGGTAAAACTAAATCTTTACTATATGAACCTGCTTTAAAGAATTCTTTCCAAGAATAGCAATCTTTAAATTCACTTTTTTGTCTATCAAACATAGCAGCTCTAATTGTATCATTTTTTAAAACTGACATCATAGTTATAGAGTTACTAGCAGGTAGACTGATAACCTCTTCAGCTACAGTATTGTCAATAATATTTCCAATTTTATCCAATACATGTTGTTTTTTAAATTGCTTTGTCCTTCTGTTAAAAGTCTTAACAGCACCATCAAAAGCGATAACAAGTTTTGAATTAGTATCCTTTATCTTATGTTCTATTGCCTTTTCTCCATATCTTGGATCAACAAAGTTAGCAATAGCACCAATTCTACTTGCTCCTAAAAGAATATAAAAAGCTTCTGGCAAACTAGGCGCAACTACAGTAACTGTATCACCTTTCTTAATTCCATAATGATCTAATGACTTTGAAACTACAACACTATTATCTAATAATTTTTGATATGAAATTTTATTATCAAAATAATTAATAGCTGGTAATTTCAATCTATGTTTATTTTCCTCATACAAATAATCATATAAAGTAGTTTTAGGCATTGCTGCATTTAAAACTTCTGCATCATAGCAGTCTTCATGGTTTCGATCTAAAGATGGATAACCTGTTTTTTGTCTTTCATTCATTTTAATTCCCCCTATCATATAATTAATGTACTATTTAATTATAGCACAATCTGGCTGTTTAAAACAACCCTTTCTAATTTTACAACATA
>CANATJ010000065.1 GCA_947364595.1 uncultured Bacillota bacterium
ACTGTTTTAGGAATAATAATTAAAGAATTAAAAGATAATAGAAAGAATAATAAAGCCATGCAAGAAAGCATGGTTTTATTGTTACGTAGTCAAATTACAGAAAAATGTGAAAAATATATAGATATGTGTTATTTACCTGATTATGCTAGAAGCTGTATAGAAGATTTATTTAGTCAATATAAAATATTAGGTGGTAATCATGGGGTGGAAAAGTTAGTTGAACTAACTTTTTCTTTATCACCTTTAAAAAAAGGAGATGATTAGTATGAGCTTATGTAATGAGCCAATTATTGAATTAATTTTGGCTATTATAACTGGTGTTGTTTCTTTTGTAGGATTAAAGTTAAAAAATTTATATGAAGAAAAAACAAATAATGATTTAAAAAAGAGAATTATTTTTGATACAGTAAAATATATAGAACAAGTTACAAAAAATATTTCTATTACTAGTGAATATAAAAAAACTAAAGCTAAAAGAAAAATCTTAGAATGGTTAAGAGAAAAACAAATTGAAATTAGTAATACAGAGTTAGATATTTTAATTGAAAGTGCCGTTAACAGTTTAAAGGAAAAGTAAAATGAAAAAAGGGATAGATGTTTCAAAATGGCAACGAAATATAGATTTTCAAAAAGTAAAAAATGATGGAATAGATTTTGTCATTATTAGAATAGGTTATGGAAAATATGAAAGTCAGAAAGATCTTTATTTTGAAAAAAATTATGAAGAAGCTAGAAAAGTAGGATTACCAGTAGGGGTATATCATTATAGTTATGCAACTTCTATAGAGGATGCTAAATTAGAAGCTGCTTGTGTTCTTTGCTGGCTTAATAGAAGAAAATTAGATTTACCAGTTTATTTTGATATAGAAGATAAATGTCAATCTAAGTTGCCTAAAAAGTTATTAACTGATATTTGTAAAGCCTTTTGTAATAGAATAGAAGCATCAGGATATTGGGCAGGAATATATGCAAATAAATACTGGTCTAGTAATTTAATTAATGGTGCTGAATTAGGTAAAAGATATACTTATTGGGTTGCACAATATAATAATAAATGTACTTATGATGGACCATATGATATGTGGCAATATTCTAGTTCTGGAAAAGTTAATGGTATAAATGGCAATGTAGATATGAATTATATGTATCGTGATTTAGTAAGTGCTATATCAGGTAAACAAACAGTAAAAGAGAATAAAAAAAATATAAACGAAATTGCTAAAGAAGTAATTGCTGGAAAGTGGGGAAATGGACAAACACGTAAAACAAAATTAATACAAGAAGGTTATAATTATTCAGAAATCCAAGTCATAGTTAATAATTTAATTAAAAACTCTAGCAAATCCAAAACAATGTCACAAACTATTTATGTAGTAAAAAGGGGAGATACACTTTCTAGTATAGCAAAAAAATATAATACTACATGGCAAAAAATTTATGCTAATAACAAATCTATTATAGGTAGTAATCCAAATATAATTAAAATTGGTCAGAAATTAATAATTAAATAAAGTTTCAAGATTTATTCTTGAAGCTTTTTTTGTTATAATGAAGATATAATAAAATTGTGATTTGAATTTGTATATTATTGTTGTTTTTATATAGATAAAAATTTACATATATATATATATTTGATTATAAAATGAAATTATTTTAATAATTTGTAGATGTATCATAAACATGATAAAATGATTGTGGTGATAAAATGAACCTAAAAAAGAAAAGAAATATAATAATTTTAATTATACTGATATTATTTTTTATTATTGCACTTTCAGTTATACTTTTTATACCTAAAATTGATCATTCTAATTATGTTTCTTTAATAAATCATAATTGGAATCTAGATATGCCATATTGTGATGAAAAAGTTTATTATGTGGATAATAATAATGTTAGTCCATTGGGTGATGGTGACAGGTATAGTATATTAAAATATGAAATTGACGAAAAAATTAATAAGATTAATAAAATGCAATGGAGTGATACTTTAATTTCTGATAAAAAAGATATGGTAATTCAAGCATTAGAAAAATTTAATGTTCCTCATGATAAAAAAGTTGATTTTGAAAAAAATTTATTATATTTAACTGCAACCAGAAGCATAAAAGATGAATTAATAATGGCTTATGATAAAGATGAAGAGCTAATATATGTTTTTGAAAGATTTTATTAAAGTTATTAGGAGATATATTATAATTTTGTGAATTGTATTATTCCTTTTGTTTTAACAACTATTTTAGGAATAATAATTAAAGAATTAAAAGATAATAGGAAGAATAATAAGGCCATGCAAGAAAGCATGGCTTTGTTATTAAGAAATCAAATTATAGAACAGTGTGAAAAAATATATAGATATGGTTATTTACCTGATTATGCTAGAAGCTGTATTTAGTCAATATAAAATATTAGGTGATAATCATGGAGTGGAAAAGTTAGTTCAACTAACTTTTTCTTTATCACCTTTAAAAAAAGGAGATGATTAGTATGAACTTATGTAATGAGCCAATTATTGAATTAATTTTGGATATTATAACTGGTGTTGTTTCTTTTGTAGGATTAAAATTAAAAATTTTATATGAAGAAAAAATAAATAACAATTTAAAAAAGAAAATTGTTTTTGATACAGTAAAATATATAAAACAAGTTACAAAAAATATTTCTATTACTAGTGAATATAATAGGTTTATTTGTTAGGAATATTCATTACATGTGGGAGTGGAATACCATATAAAAACATTCTTTAAGTTTTGATAGATTTTTATTTTAAATTGAAGCCATTTATGATAAAATTTAATAAAGGAAGTGGCTTATGAATTATCAAGCATTGTTGT
>CANATJ010000066.1 GCA_947364595.1 uncultured Bacillota bacterium
CATAGTGTATTAACTATGGCTTTTTGATAAAATAAAACTCTTGCATTGCAAGAGTTATTTATAAATAATGGTCGGGAAAACAAAGCAAACTGGAAATAAATTGATTACTACATAATCCACAGAAAAATGTGAATTTTTTCCATTTCATTACAAAACATGCTTTTTTAAAACATTTAATTTTAGAAATTTTAAGAGCTGAAGAAGTGCTAGAAAAATGGACATATTTATTTTAGTTTTTAGAATCACTATGGATAACAATTAGACTATTATAAGTAATAGTTATATTAGAAATAAATCATCTATATTTTACATATAATATATCACAATGAGGTGAAAGTCATGAACACTGATAATTGCGATTATGTTTTAGATTTTGTAATTCCAGTTGGTGCTACAGGTCCTATGGGCCCTACTGGTCCCAATAGTTTAGTATCTTTAATTTCAAACTATTATAATAATACAACAACAACTGGAACGTTAACTATTTCATCGAATCCTAACAATTTAATTCTTCCAACCAATTCTAATTTTTTTACTATTGATAATAATGGCATTATATTAAACGAGAGTGGATACTATGAGTTTAACTTTTGTGGTTTATTAAAGGATAATTCAACAATTGAAAAAGCAAGTCTAACATTAAAAACAGATAACGATAACCTTATTATGATTCGTTTAGATTCAGAAAGTGAATTCTATTTTTCAAGAACAATAATAGCACAATGTAATAGCAAGCAAAAAGTAACTATCATGTTTCAAAAACATAATAATGCAACAGCAAGTGCAGAAAATGTATATTTACTAATAAAGAAATTATATTTTTAAATCAATATTGATAGAAAGGAGTTCGAATGGAACCACTTCATAATTCATATATATTAGACTTTGTCATACCAGATGGCCCTACTGGTCCTACAGGACCCAGTAATTTTTTAGAACCACAAATATATACCAATTATAATGCCTCTAATACATCTGGTATGTTATCTATTCGTAATAGTTTAGTTTTACCAAATAACTCTAATTTGTTTAGGAAATCTGGCAATTATATATATATTAATGAAATAGGTTATTATGAATTTACAGTTTCTGGATATTTAGCAGAGTCAACAAATTCTAATAATACTTCCCTAATTTTAAAAACTGCCATGCAAAATGACGCTTTAACTAACAATTTAATTACAATTCGTTTAAATAATGGTAAAAGTGAGCGTTATTTTTCTTATACAAGAATAGGAAAATATGGCACCTTACAAAAGGTGTCTCTCATTCTTAACAAGGCCAATGATTCAAATGCCCATATAAATGAAATTAACTTAACTATTAAAAAAATGCCATGGGCAATATAATTAATTAGTAATTAAAATTTTCCGTCTATATATCCAATTAATAAAAAATTTATAATGAGATAGGGACTGAACATTCCTATGTTTTTGTTATCTTTTTGAATAATAAGGTGTGGCGTAGTTTGAAACAAAAAAAGTCTTGATTTTCAAGACTTTAATTCCTAAATGGTCGGGAAAACAGGATTTGAACCTGCAACCCCCTGGTCCCAAACCAGGTGCTCTACCAAGTTGAACTATTTCCCGATAAATGGCGCGCCCAATAGGAGTCGAACCCATAACCTTTTGATCCGTAGTCAAACGCTCTATCCAATTGAGCTATGGGCGCATATATTTAATTATATTCAATTGATTAAAGTTTGTTCCTTTAATCGATACAAATAAATATTATCACATTATTGGGTGATAGTCAAGCTTTATATATGAAAAAATCAGTATATTGTTGTTTATAATATACTGATTTTTATTAAAATTTTAATTTTAATTGTTTTGGATTATTTTCTTGTTGTTTGTTTTTTTGTTTATCTTGCATTTGCTTTGCTTTATATGTGTTTTTCATTAGTTCTAAGACTGTTAATTGACCAAGACCTCCTGGTACTGGTGATACATATCCTGCTTTACTAATTACATCATTATAAATAACGTCACCATGTAATTTTCCATCTTCACCAACAACTGTACTTACATCTAAAATAATTGAATTTTCTTTAATCATTTCACTATTAATAAATGGTGTTTTTGCTCCTGCTGCAGTTATAATTATATCGGCATTTTTTGTATGATTTTCTAAGTTATTTGTTTTTGAATGACATACTATTGGTGTTGCATCATAGCTAAGCAACATATGGATTAATGGTAATCCTACTAGTGTTGTACGACCAATTATTGTGGCTGTTTTTCCTTGTAAATTTTCTAATCCTATGCATTTATCAAGAACGGTCATTACTCCTTCTGCTGTACATGGTCTTAATGCTTCTTCATTGGTTACTATTCTTCCTAAATTTTCTGTTGTAAGGCCATCTACATCTTTAATTGGAGTAATAGAATTTATTATTAAATCTTCATCTAAATGATTGGGTAATGGTAATTGAACCATTATACCATTAACGTTTTCGTCTTTGTTTAAAGAATCTATTATTTCTATTACTTGTTTATTTGTAACATCTTGTTTTAAAAGAATATGCTCTATATCAATTCCAATTTGATTAGCAGCTTTCTTTTTGTTTTTTACGTATAGATCACTAGCGCTATCCCCTTCAACTTGAATGATTCTTAATGATATTTTTTGCCCTTTTATTTGCTTTTTGAGTTCTTCCAAGCCTTCTAACTTTAGAAGTTTGCAATCTACGCTTTTCATTTAACACATTTTCCTTTCCTACTATTTTCTATATTATATACTATAGGAATTGGTTTGTAAACTTATTG
>CANATJ010000067.1 GCA_947364595.1 uncultured Bacillota bacterium
TATTTTATTTGTTTTTTTAATGTTTTTAAATTTTTACTAAACATCTATCATCACCCTTTTCTATAATATTTTTGTTTTTATATAAATTATATGCAGGACAACCACCATTACAAAAACTATAAAATTTGCAACGTTGACATTTATTATCTTTAACTTTATAGTTTCTTAATTGTTGCAAATAGTATGCAGAATTCCAAATTATATCTAAAGACTTTTTAAATACATTTTCATATTTAAAATCGTTTAAATTAAATGCAGTACACGGAATTACATCTCCATTTGGCATTATTTCTACCTTAGTATTTCCTGCTTCACAACCGTAAATTAAACGTTCATATTCACTACTCACTGGATTATTAAGTTCTTCATAATAAGCGGAATAAAGTAAACATCCCTGCATGGCTACATTTATTTTATTCTGGTAACCTTTTTTATCAATATATTTCTTTATTAAAACATCAATCTGCTTATAATGGTTAAATTTATGACAATACTTATATTCACCATTAACAGGCATATAAATATTAAGATAGTATTCCTTAATTTTTTTGTTTACACAAAAATCTATCATTTGATAAATATCTTCTATTGTTTGAGTAGATAATACTGTATTAATCCTAGGTTCTTTTCCACCCTTTAAAAATTTATCAATAGATTTTACAATCTTCTTGTATTCCACTCCCATTAATGCTAAATTTTTATCATTAATTGTTTGTAAAGAAATAACCGGGGTAATTAATTCACTATTACATATGATGTTAAATGTAGATTTTTTTATAGAAACGCCATTTGTAGTTATTGTTGTTTTTAATTTTATTTTATCTACATGTTTTAAAATTTCATCAATTTCTGGATACAATGTAGGCTCACCACCCAAAATCGACAAATAAATGGTGTTATTGTTTTTTATTTCATTTATTACTGTTTTCCAATCCTCTGCTGAAACAAAATTTGGATAAACATCACGTTTTGATTTAAAATAACAAAATCTACAATTTAATTGGCAAAAAGACGATGGATATATACTGACTTCAATTGGCGCAGATAAATAATTATATTGTTTAATACAATTAATTTTATTAAAATAAAAATCAACAATATCTTTTGTAATTTTATCTTTATGGGTTTTTAGCATTTGTTTTTTAATTAATACACCTATTTCCACAAACTGCTCTAAATTAGGTGTATATTTAACATTCAAACATCTATTTACTATTTCAACAGCTGCCTTAATTGAATAATTTGACTTTATACAACTTAAAAAAATTGTATCTTCATGTATAAGCTCATAAATTTCAAAAGTTTTATTTGAAACTAACAACCCTCCAAAAAATTCAAACCTTAAAATAAAATCTTTATTAAATTCATAATTCATAAAATCACACACTATTCTCTAAAATAAAATAGGAAGCTCAGCCCCCTATTTCTCTGCGATAGTTCTTGGCCAACCATCACCTTTGCTAAAATGACAAGAGCCAAAAACTTTAGCAAGTACCTGTTTCTTAATTGTAGTAGTTTTCTTCATTGTCCATCACCCTCCTTGCCCTTTATTTTAAAACGTATAAACTCAAATATAAAATATTTATAAGTTATATTATTATAACTTATAGTTATGTTTCGCTTATTTTTGCACTTGTTTTATAATTGACACATTTAACTTTTTCCGTTATAATGTAAGGGAAAAATAAATTTTTTGTAGTTAGTTGTAACCAAGCAGTATTTTTGTTCTGTTTGGTTTTATTTTTTATCAGGAGAGTGGTACTATGAATATAAATTATGAATTATATAAAGTATTCTTTACCGTTGCAGGATGTAAAACAATAACTGAAGCATCAAAGAAACTGTACATTTCTCAGCCTGCCATTACCAAAAGTATTAAAAAATTAGAAGAACAATTACATACGTCTTTATTTATAAGAAGTGTTAAAGGTATAAAATTAACTTCTGAAGGGAAAAATTTCTATGAACATATCAAACCAGCTATTGAACAATTATTTGCCGCTGAAAATGAATTATCTGTAAACAAGAAAAAAATCATCATTGGTATTGATGATATATATATTCAAAAATATCTAACTTATCCGATTCAAAAGTTTTTAGAACAAAACGAAAAAAACAAAATAATCATTAAAGAAAGAAAGACAAATGATTTAATAAACGATATTATAAACCAAAATATCGATATTGCTATAACTGCTTTTGACTTTGATAATGTTAAAAACTCTAAAATAAAAAGTGTTAAAATTTTAGATTTAAATTTATGCCTTATAGGGACTACTTCATCAAAGCAAAAAATAAAAAATGATAATATACAAGTCATTACTACTAACCCTAATATTATTAATTATAAAAACAAAATTATTGTTGACAATTATTCTCAAGTTAAAGAACTTATTCGTCAAAATTTAGGAATTGGTATTATTCCTAAAGAATTTGTAATTAAGGATATTAATGAACATAAAATGTTTATCATTGAAAATAATATTTCTACCAAAAATTTGTATATAATAACAAATAATGATATTATTAATCACAATGTCAATAAATTTAAAAATTTAATTATTGAAGGAATAACTAAAAAAAGCAAAATCAATAATCTATAAGTTGTACAATTTAAAAGTCCCTATAAAACAGGGACTTTTACTGTAATTTTTTTAATTTAAAACTTTATTAATTCTTTTACTTATTTCTTCATTCCAAGGATCG
>CANATJ010000068.1 GCA_947364595.1 uncultured Bacillota bacterium
ACATCAAAAAAAGTGAAAAAAATATTAAAGCTAATGTATCTGAAGATATTAATTTAGTTAATTTAAAAAAGGAAAAGTATTATATTGATAAAAATTTAGAGAGATATTTAAGTTATATGAAAATCAATCCTGATTTTTCTTTAGAAAAGATTGTAAGAAATGTCAATGTTAATCTAGATAAAAGGCAATATGAAGATACTTTTAAAACTAATGTTAATGACGGTGTTTTAATGCTTGTAAATAAATATTATTATTTAACGGAAGATTATGAACCTAATGATTTGGTGACTTTAACTGCTAAGTATAATAAAGGAACTAATAGTAAGATGAGAAAAGAGGCGGCTAATGCTTTTATGAAGATGGCTGATGCAGCTATGCTTGATAATATTGTTATTAAAAATGCTTCTGGATATCGTAGTTATAATTATCAAGTTAGTTTATATGATAATTATGTAAAAAAGGATGGAAAAGAGGCAGCTGATACTTATTCTGCTAGACCTGGTTTTTCTGAACATCAAACTGGATTTGTTTCTGACATAAATATAATTGATACTAGTTTTGAAAATACTGATGATTTTCTTTGGCTTCATGATAATGCTTATAAATACGGTTTTATTTTAAGATTTCCAAAGGATAAAGAGGATGTGACAGGTTATCAATATGAACCTTGGCATTATCGATATGTCGGCAAAAAAGCTGCAAAAACAATTCATGATGAAGAATTAACTTTAGAAGAGTATTATGCTTATTATATTGAAAAATAAAAATAGAAATTTTTTTGAATTTCTATTTTTTTATACATCTAAATTTTATTTGTTATTTATGTCTTTTTTTACTTGACCACTATTTCCATTTACTTCAATTATGTTAGCTTTACTTAACTCTGAAATTGCTTTATATCCAAGGCCTGTTACACATGGAATACCCAATTCACGTGATATTATTGCTGTATGTGATAAAAATCCACCTTCTGCTGTGATAATTGCAGAAGCTCTAAGCATAATTGGAACCCAATCTGGATCAGTGTAATCAGTAAGCAATATATCTCCGTCTTTAAAAACATTTTGTTCGTCAACTTCCTCTAAATAGGTTGGTTTTCCTTTAACTATCCCTGGTGATGCCGCAATACCATTATAGGCTTTTTCATTATCTTTGCTTTGAATTTGATCAATTTTTTTCGTAACTGGTCTATATTGAAGCCATACTAACTTTCCATCCAAAATACACCATTCTAAATCAGCTGGTCTATTTAATTTTTTTTGAACGATTAAACAATTTTTCCCAACTGGTTTTTTTTGAGCTTTAATTACATTTTCTTTATTTGAAGGCCATTGTTCACTGGTTGGTTTTACTTTTCCAGATACTAATTTTTCACCATTACCTAAAGTCCACTCTAAATATCCGTTATCTAAATCATTTCCTATCCAAACGCCAGAATAATCAGGCTCTTTAAATTTTTGTAAAACAACAGCCATTTCTGGTCTTTTTGTTTCAAAATGGGATGAATATGATATAACCCTATCTGAATTAACTGAATCTTTTACTACATTTATTGCTTCAGGTAAGTCTTCCTTAGAAACGTCTAATATTGAAGTAAACATACCTGCGAATGATTGATTTTCATTATCCTCTGTAGTTGCTGAACTTCTAACTGAATATTTATAATTTTCTAGTTTTTTTAATTCATTTATATATAATCCTTTCTTTAAAGAATTAACAGAAATCAAAAATGTCTCTGGAATATTAAATCCTTTTGCATTTAGTCTGGCAAGGCCTAAACCTTTACCACCAATAATTAATGATAAATCAGCATCCAAACCGCCAATAACAAATTTAGAAACAATGTCAATTGAAATAATACTCTCTTGGCTTAGCAAATACAAAGCTATTAAATTTTTTCCAAAAATACCATTCAATTCTGGCATTTCATTTCTTACAATTTTTTCAAATTCTTTTTTAGCTTCTTGATGAGGAGGATATAAAATGTTTTCATGAAATACATGCTGATCATCTTGGAAATGTTTCATTAGTAAATAAAGTTTTACTTCTTCACCTTTGTACTCATCTGGTAATATTCCATCAGTACTAAAATTAGTAAGTACAGATGGCTTTAATTTATCAATTTGTTTTAAAACATTTAAACTATTATCTCCATATTTTTCATCAAATTTTTTTAAAATTTTATCTGTTATTATTGAGCCTTCTGTAATTGTTTCAATGAAGCCATAATAAGCATATGCTTCTCTATATATCAACCATTTCCTAACTTGATTTTTTTCCTTATTTGCTTCATTCATAGTATCAGTACATTTAGATCTAATTTTATTAATTAGAGTTTCATACTCCTTAACTGATAAATCGTTAGATTCTATATATGTAATATAATTTGTTAAATTATCAGCAAGATTAGAGCTTAAAACCATGTCGTATTTTAACATGGTAAGCCATTGCGGATCGGTAACAAAATTCTCTAAATATTTTATTTGTTTTTTTAATGTTTTTAAATTTTTACTAAACATCTATCATCACC